>JAFLCF010000272.1:1391-5221 GCA_017303735.1 Anaerolineae bacterium | reverse complement strand
GAAAAGTAACACGATTATAATACTGCCTGCTTACGCGCTGGTGCTGGAATTGGCAGACAGGCACGCTTGAGGTGCGTGTGTCGTAAGACGTGGAGGTTCAAGTCCTCTCCAGCGCACACGAACTCCCGATAAGGGAGTTCGTTTATTTTAATGGGGAAGCGTAAAAAAGAACCCAGTCCCTTTGCCCAGCCCCTGCGACTCGACCCAGATGCGCCCGCCGTGGTAATCGATAATGCGTTTTACGAGCGCCAACCCGATCCCGGTTCCTTCGGTGGCGGCATCGAGCTTGTTGAATAACCCAAATACTCTTTCATGAAATTCAGGCGCGATCCCGATACCGTTATCGCGCACGTAATAGATACACTCTTTGCTGCCACGGTCTACCCCGATCTCAATGAGAGGATGTTTCTGACTGCCCATGAATTTTGCGGCATTATCCACCAGATTTTGAATGACTTGAACCAACCGCGCCCGGTCTCCAAAAACGGATGGAAGATCCGCCTCCACCTTAACTTCAACCTGTTTCTCTTTCAAGCGACCTTCTACCAAGCTCAGAGCTTCGTTCACCACCTCTATGAATGGAATGGTTTCCGGCGAATTCGTGAGGCGCCCAATGCGAGATAGTTCGAGCAGCTCATTGAAAAGCCTCTGCATTTTAGCGATGGCATCATTGATGCGCTGAATATCCTTTGCGATTCGTTCCGCGTCGCCCTTCTTGATATCCTGATCCAAATATCCCATGAAACCAGATATTGTAACCAGCGGGGCTTTCAGATCGTGCGAGACTGTATACGTGAATGCCTGTAACTCATCATTTTTCGCTTTCAGTTCGTTGACCAGTTGCTCTATTTTCGAGATGTCAAATACTGAATATAACAAGCATTTTTCAGCCGCAATTTGAACCTCAACGACCGAAAGCAATCCTGTCCGAATCCCTCCATCGCGGGTGCGAAAATCCATCTTGAATTCATTTACAACCCCCTTTTTTTCCAGCATATCCATCAGCAAATCTCTACTCTCTGAGCTTCCCCAGATATTTAACTCTCTCCCTGTTTTACCGATGGTTTCCTCTTGCGAATACCCTGTTGCTTTGGAAAACGCTAGGTTGACATCCAGAATCACTGAATCATTTTTACGAGAAATCACCATCGGCACAAAGGTCTGATGAAATGATAAATTGAATTTATTTTCCGAGGCGCGTAGTTCCTCATCTGCCAATTGACGTTCAATGGCTGTGGCAATATTTCCCGCCGCCGCTAAAAGCGCGTCCGTTTCTGCCTGTGACCAGGGAAGCTCATTCACAAAATCATCAAAGCCGATAATGCCCCACCATTTGCCGTTGACCAAAATGGGCACATCCAAAAGGGTTTTCAGCCCCTTTAACTCGAAGAATTTCTCCCAATATTCAGGGTATTGTTGGGCGCTGCCATAAAAATGTTTGCCAGAACTCAGGCTCTTAAACCAATCTTCGATTCCCGGAATGGGTTGCAAGCGGGTATTCTGATAATCGGGGTTGTCCAATTCCGATTGAATACCCTGTGCTGCCCATTCATATCGTTGCGAAGACAGCATCCGCCCATCAGGGCTGGGGTGATTTTCAAAAAGATACACATGGCTTGCGCCGGTTGCCTCCCCAAGCAGTTGCAATATCTGATCGATCTGCGTACGCCAGTTGCGGGTTTTTAGGAGCAGTTGCGCAGTTTTTGCCACGGCGCTTAGAATTGCCTCGCGTTGCTTTACTGCATGTTCGGCAATCTTTTGTTCTGTGATATCGATTAGCACACCGTAGATGAAATGGGGAGTTGCCTGTCCTTCATCCGTAATGAGAGCGGATTCATCCCGAACCCATACCCAATGACCATCCTTTGCACGCAAACGATATTCGCTGAAAATATTCTTTCCGGTGGTGATGAATGTTTCGAGGCTTTTCATTACAAGTGGCAGATCATCGGGGTGTACCAATGACTTCCAAAATTCAGGGGTGGCTGTCCATTCTTCGGGTGTATACCCGATCAGGTCTTTGATCTGAGGGCTTATAAACAACGAACTTCCGATCAAGTCGGCAGCATCTCGATACGTAACCACTGTTGTTTGCTCCACCATGGCTCGATAGGTGGTTTCCGCCTCCCGTAATGCGGTTTCAGCATTCAAACGCTTTTGCAAGTCTTCACTTCTTTGAACCAGACTCTTGTGAAGGGTGTTGGATACCAATCGGATAAAGTAGGCATTTACAAGGAGGACGCCGCTGACAATTAGGAAATCAATCATGCCGGCAAATGCGGGAGTTGTAGGTTTGAAAAAGCCATACTCCTCCCCAAAAATCAGCCAAGCCGTACATAGGATGGCAAGCACGGTTAGAAAGATAAAGTTGTTCTTCCTGACGATCAAACTGATAATCAGTAATATGGATGGGTATGCCATGATCCCAATGTCGTGGATGCCCTGACCAGCCGTTGCCAATGCCGTAACCATGACGAGTAAGGCAATCGCCAGCAGCCCGCCCACTGCCTGAGTTTTGCCGCGGCGGGTCAATTCCAGCGCCGCTAGGATCGGGATCAGGCTGAGGGCGGTAATCACCGCTTCTGTTACTTGACTACTTCGAATGTAGAAGATAAGCAGGATGGAAAGATATGCAACAACCACCAGGTTGATCGAGTACAGCACGGACCTAATCGCCTTTGCCGCCTCTGGCGAACTGGTCTCCGGACTGTGTACTGCATCGTCATTGAACAAAATTGTGCCTTGGGTTATAGCTCTTCAACGATCAAACTGCAACAGGTCACTGCCCCTTCTGCTTTTGCCAGCTCGCTCAAGTCAACTTCCGCAATCTGGAAACCATGGTCTTCGAGGCGTTTGCGGGTCTTTGGGAAGGTTGTCGGGTAGATGATCTTTCCACAAACGGGCAGGCAGTTTGCGGCGAAGGGTTCTGAGGCGTCGATCTCGATCAAGTCATAGCCGTGGAAGTTTGCTGGGTCTAACCAGTTTTTGTTGATCAGCAGGGTGTTGTCATCAACGCGAGTGACGGCTGTTTTTAGGTGCAGGCAGTCTGTCATTGCCAGCATGCGGACGGTATATCCATCGGCATGTAACGCTTCTTGAAGTTGATCGGCGGCGGCTTGATTGCTGCGAGTGGATCTGCCGATAAAAATGTTTTTACCGATCACAAGCACATCTCCGCCATCGACTGTAGCAGGTGCCGTGACGTGTACCAGCCGACGGAGCGGTGCGAGGGCTGGGATGATGCTTTCGATCTCAGGCTTGCGCGAGTCTGCGCCGGGGCGGGTGATAACGGCAAGCTCTGGCAGGATGAAGGCTGTATCTTCTACGAAGACTGAGTCGGGCAGGTTGGGTTCTTCAGGAAGTTCGATGACCTGACAACCCAACTCTACCAGGGTGTGGACATAAGCAACATGTTGCTGGCGTGCCTTTTCAACATCGATGGGTGTGCGTTCAATGTGGGTGATCTCGCACTCGTTAAAGCGCGGGCTGACATGGCGTGTGATCGCAAGGGTCATTATTGTTCACCAGAACGATAGCGATCGATCAACGCTTTGGTGCGTGGGTCTTTGGGGTTGTTAAACAATTCTTCTGGAACGGAGTCTTCGATCAATTCGCCTTCTGCCATTACGATGACACGGTCTGCCACTTCGCGGGCGAAGCCCATTTCGTGCGTGACGACGATCATGGTCATGCCTTCGTACGCCACTTTCTTCATCACATTCAATACTTCGCCGATGAGTTCGGGGTCTAATGCGGAAGTAGGTTCATCGAAGAGCATGACGCGCGGCTGCATCGTTAGAGCGCGGGCAATCGCGATGCGCTGTTTTTGT
>JAFLCF010000272.1:0-1291 GCA_017303735.1 Anaerolineae bacterium | reverse complement strand
GGCTTGTTTTTTATCCATGCCTTTGACGGTGACTGGACCTTCAATGACATTTTCGAGAACGGTCATGTGCGGGAATAAGTTGAATTCCTGAAAGACCATGCCGGTCTTCAAGCGAACATCATGCACCAGTTGATTGCGTTCCTTGCCTTTGGACTCGGCGGGCACATGAATCCCGTCAACTTCGATGCTGCCACGCGAGGGTTCTTCCAGAAAATTGATACAGCGAAGTAAGGTGCTTTTCCCTGAACCACTGCGTCCGATGAGGCAGACTACCTGGCGTTCGGGTACTTCCAAGCTGACGTTCTTTAGAACATGCAAGCGCCCAAAATATTTATCGAGATTGGATATCTTCACAATAGGCAGAGACATTAGCGGTCTCCCTTGGCGAGTCGGGCTTCCAACTTGCCCTGGAAATAGGTAAGGATGAGAGTCAACCCCCAATAGAACATGGCAGCCATGATGAGGGCTTCGAGGTTATTGAATTCAGCGCGACCAACCTTGGTGGCACGCCACATCAATTCATGGACGAAGCCCGTGGCGGAAACGAGAGCCGAGTCTTTCGTCATGGATATAAAGTCATTGCCCATGGGCGGAATGGCAAAACGCAGCGCCTGCGGCAGGACCACACGCCTCATGGTCTGACCGGGAGTCATGCCCAGTGCCATGGCGGCTTCACGCTGCCCTTTGCTGACCGAGGCACCGTAATTTAATCCCAATGCCAGCACGCCTGCCACGATACCGGAAAGGACGATACCCAATTGCGGCAAGGCGAGGAAGAAGAAAAATATTTGCAGGTATAGCGGTGTACCGCGAATAAGGGAAACGTAGAAGGTACTGATGGCATAAATGGGCGGGAACTTTGATAACCTGCCCAGCGCCGCCAACAATGCCAGCATCATCGCAAAGAGGATCGACAGAACGGAGATCAACAGTGTTTGTCCCAGCCCTTGTGCAATAAAGCCGATCTTTTCGGAAATAAATTCTGTATCGAGCTGAATGGTCTCGTAACGGAAGGCTCCTAAATCGATCACCTGTCCGCTGAACAGAAAGACCAGAATTAAAAAAAGCACTCCCCATGAGATACCGACGTGCATACGAAACGAGCGTTCTTTACGAAGTTGTGCCTGGTATAGAAGTTCCGCCTGTGAGCCGGGCACAATGTCTTGTTTGGCAATGCTAGCCATATCTTTACCTCCATGTGTGGAGTTGAAATAAAAAGGGAAGCGGCATGAACCGCTTCCCTTCGTTACAAACTAATTTTTACTGGTTGGGTGCAGCGGTCAGGTCAACT
>JAFLCF010000271.1 GCA_017303735.1 Anaerolineae bacterium | reverse complement strand
ATTCATCGCGGCGTACTCTTGCATGACATTGGCAAACTCGGCATCCCCGATGAAATTTTGCATAAGGCAGGTGCGCTCACCGAAAAAGAATGGGGTATTATGCGCCTGCATCCACAGATCGCATACAATCTAATTTACCCCATTGAATATTTACGACCCGCCCTCAATATTCCCAGGCATCATCACGAAAAATGGGACGGAAGCGGTTACCCCGACGGGCTAAAGGGCGAAGCCATTCCGCTCGAAGCCCGCATTTTTGCACTGGTGGATGTATACGATGCCCTCTCCTTTGACCGTCCTTATCGCAAAGCTTGGGAAAAAGAAAAAGTGATCGAGTACATCAAATCTGAATCTGGCAAACACTTCGACCCGGCGGTGGTGGAACTCTTCCTCATTGAGATAGACAATCCCAATAGCTAAGCTTCAACTCCATCTGTTTTTTCTTCGAAAAGTTCGGTACTTAGGGAAAATTTAATCTTCCCCCAGACCTTATGCTCTAATCCAATCCTTAATCAAACTTCAGGAACCATTAAACTCGGAGAATATAATAATCATTGCATTCTCCTGATGTCAAACCCTCACTCGCTTGGGCAAGCGGCTGGGGGTTTGAGCTTTTTAACCCTCAGAATGAGTTACTCCCACTAGGATAGAGGCCAGGCAGGCAGCACGTCTATTTCCATTTCAGAGACATGCCCAAGCGCATAGCGGAAATATCCCGCCGCGCCGATCATGGCGGCATTGTCGGTGCAAAGCGATAAGGGTGGAATATGCACGGGGAACTCGGTCTGTCCTTTGAATGCTTGTCTCAAAGCACGGTTGGCAGAAACGCCCCCCGCCACTAGAATTTCTTTTGCACCAAATTCACGCGCCGCATTCATCGTCTTTTTGAAGAGCACATCCACGACAGCTTTTTGGAAGGATGCTGCCAAGTCATGGACGGGGATTCCACCGCTGCGCTTTTTCAGTTCCTGCACCTCGTACAGCACCGAGGTTTTTACTCCACTGAAAGAAAAGTTCCAGGTTCCATCGAGCCAGGCACGAGGGAAGTTGAAGCGGGCGGCATCGCCTTCTTCCGCCGCTTTCTGAATGGAAGGTCCGCCGGGGTAGGGTAAATCCAATAGCCGCGCCACTTTGTCGAAGGCTTCCCCCGCCGCATCGTCCAGCGTGGAGCCGAGGCGTTGATAGGTAAGATGGTCGGTCATCAAATTCAATTCGGTATGCCCGCCAGAGACCAAGAGCGCCATGAGCGGAAATTGCGGAGCAGGCGGCATTTTTTCTCCGGCTTCATATACCCAAGCAGAATAGATATGCCCCTCCAAATGATTCACGCCAACGAGCGGCTTATCCAACGCGAGCGACATGCCTTTTGCCATGTTCATACCGACGATAAGCGAACCGGCGAGACCGGGTCCTTGTGTGACGGCAATGGCGTCAATATCGTTGAGCGTGAGATGCGCTTGCGCCAACGATTGCTGCACGACCGGAATGATACTCAACACATGCTGGCGTGACGCTACTTCAGGAAACACACCACCATAACGGGCATGGATCTCCATTTGCGAAGC
Source organism: Anaerolineae bacterium (assembly GCA_017303735.1). Next base: position 3,657 of record JAFLCF010000271.1, on the reverse strand, counting down.
AACAACAGATGAAAGCAAAGCACGTCCATTTTCGAGAATGGCACAAGCAGTTTCATCACAAGAGGTTTCAATAGCAAGGATTCGAGCTGGTTTCAATGCGTTCATTTAATGATCTTTTTCTTTCTTCGTACCGGTTTTTTCAACGTATCGTAACGTCGCCGCACGGCATCCATGGCTTTCTCCCAGACCAGTGAATAGATCTGCAGGTCTGTGGATGATATCTTGCCATCTTCCATGGCTTCCACCACTTCATTCAACGACTCGAATAAACTGCGCTCAATGTATTGGACCGTACGCAGTTTTTTTGTATAGGTCAGGTCTGCAAGCAATTTGGCAAGCTCCAAATTATAGTGAGATGCCGCCGACTTTTGCCGTTCTTGAAATCTAGCAAGCATGGCAAAATAAATAGAGACCAGTACCGGACCAAAGGTCAATAATAAACTCAGCAGGTTGTAATAACGCTCAAAAAAATCGGGCGGGTCGCCGCTGTAATACGTCATTGCTCCGGGGTGAATGGCAGGCAAGATGGTTTGATATTCCACTGGAGATTCGATCCAGATGCCCTCGGTTGATTTTTGAACAATATCATTCTGGTTATCAAACAACACTTCGGTGAATAATTCGACGATCTTCGCATCTACGTTCTTATTGGCAAACAAAACCGTTGGCACGCCTACGATCTTTGTATCCTGCACCGGTGTGACCGGGTTGGCAGCCAGATACGTACCTTTGGGAATAACATACTGAAACAAGTAGGGAAATTGAAGCCGCATTGAGTCAAATTGTTCTAATACCAAAAAGCGGATCGGTGCAGTAGCGGCTAACTCGCGCAAGCCCTCACTTCCAATGGTATTGGCACGGAACATCGCATCGACATCCCCATTGAGAAATGCAGCGTCGCGCAGGTCACCATCTTCAAACGGGATGACTTCTACATCGTCAGCACTCACCCCATAATATGACAGCAATTGAAATGCAGATTGATAACTACCGCCGCTCTGAGATGATGTGGCGACTTTTTTTCCTTTCAAGTCTGCCGGGGTACGAATATCCGAATCTGCTTTGACGACCATATGAAAGACCTGTGGGTACAACAATGCCACGGTCTGGATCTGATCGTTCAAGGCGGTGTCCAATTGCGCGGTACCAAAATCCGCTTTGCCCGTGCGCAATAATTCCATGATCTCAGCCGAGCCATTGGTCTGTACGATCTTAATCGTTACACGTTTATCCGTGCGGCGCACTGAATTCGCCAAGGCATCCATGATAATGTAACTCTGGCTGCCTTCTTCATTTGTTGCGATGACCACCGTGCGAACCCGATAGGTGTCATACAAAAAAAGTCCGCCAAAGATCAATGCCAGGGCGGCTGAAAGTCCGATAATGAGATAAAGAAACGTACGTGACTTCAACATACAGAATGTCCTACTATAAATGCCTCAAATAAGCTTCGGGATTATCCAAAAATTCCTTTGTCAATCGAACGTGCTCAAGGTCTTCATATTTTACTTGTTTTATCATGCCGTTCTCAAAGCCAAGAATCTGCGCACCGGGATAAGCAAGGATGATCGGCGAATGTGTGGCGATGACGAACTGCGCCTCCTGCTCGACCATTTGCCTGAGTGCCGAAAGGAAGCTGAGCTGTCGGGACGGCGAAAGCGCCGCCTCGGGTTCATCCAACAGATATAAGCCGCCAGGGACAAACCGCGCTTGAAATAAAGTTAGGAAGGCTTCGCCATGTGAAAAGTTATCCAGGTCTTTGCCGTAGCGATGCTTCATCGCCGCCAGTTGACCAGCGTATGGTAATCGTGCCAAATCCTTTGCATATTCTGAGCGACCTTTGTAATCGTGCTCGACGTTGTTATATTCTTCTTCCAACTCTTCGCGGGTTTCACGCATGGAACGAGCGTAGCCAAAGAAATCTTCGGCACGCATAAAGAACCCTTTTCGCGTGCGCTTTGACCACGAAAGTTTGAAATACTTTGCCAGCTTGCGAACCGGAGCCAGAGTTTTATCCGTCTTGACGCTTTCCGTTCCCACCGTAATCGACTCGACAGCACAAGCCAACGCCTCCATCACCGTCGATTTGCCGGAACCATTCTCCCCCACAAAAAAGGTCACTGGCGCAGTGAATTTAATCTCGGGGAGAGAGCGAATCACCGGAACCGTGAATGGGAAGTCATTCAGGTCATTTTCAAGGTAAGGACGAGTTGTGAGAGATTGGAGGTGCATAACAGACGATGGACGACGGACAATGGACGATGGAAGTTCTTCTATGGTCAATCGTCCATCGTCCGTTGTCGCTATTTTTTCCACTTCTTCATCGGCAACACAAAATCATAGGGGTAATCTGCCAATTTTTCCATCACACCATCGGGGCGCACCCAAAGCGTATCTTCGATACGGAAGCCCATCCCTTTTTCAGGGTAATACAAGCCCGGTTCCGAGGTGATGATCACGCCCGGTTTGAGGCGCTGGTCGTCGCCTGCGGTCAAGCCGCTGAAAGGGCGTTCATGGATATTAAGTCCCACACCATGCCCCAAACTGTGGACGTATCCTTCAATGGGCGCTTTGGTATTCATAGGAGTCTGATGTCCCTTTGATTCGAAATAATCACAGGTCATCTTGTTATAGTCTTTGAAGGCTACATTCAGATCAAAGTTATCGTTCAACGTATCGTAGATCTCTTTGACCTGATCGAACAATGCCTGCGCTTCAGGCGTGGTATAGCCGAGAGACCATGTGCGGGTGAAATCATAGTAATAGCCGCCGCCCGCTTCGGCAGGATAAATATCGAAGACAATGGTCTGACCCAGTCGCATCAAGTCGGTTGGGTTGCCCGCAGAGTGCGGCACACCGGCATCACGCCCAATGGCAAAAATGAAACCAGAAGGAAGTTCCGCGCCATGTTCTGCCACCCACAAACGGATGCGCGAATGGACATCTCCCACCGAGAGCGGTGTGCCATCTTCTTTGAGCAATACTTCATCGTCACGCACATCGCATGCAGTGAGATAATCGCGGACCTTTGCCACTACTGCCGTAGTAACCTGCCCCATCTTGCGGATGCGCGCCACCTCATTCTCATCTTTAGTTTCCATAGCACGCAAGAAGATCGACTCATCCCGAGCTTCGCCGACAAACTCAAGACCCGGTGTCAACTTTTGAAGATGGCTCAAAGCGCCAAATACCGAGCTGACATCGTAATGTCCATACACCCCCACTCGTCCTGAAGTCACGCCTACATCTTCAAACATGCGTTGATAGCGCAATGCACTCGCAAGTAATTGATTGTCCTCTGCCTGCCTCATCATTTCGGTGTAATCATATTTCGTATACGGAATCAACTTCAGTCCACTTTTGGCGGCTTCGTCACGTTCCATATCGTTGAAAAAGTAGACTGGTTCTGCCCCTCGTTTCTTGATGATCGTAGCATGGCTGACATGTCCGCCGCCGGTCAGGTAATACATGGGCGGGTTATTCTCAGCATTTCCAAAAACAATAAAAGCATCCAAGTTTCGAGCTTGCATAATGGCATCAAGATCAGATTTCATTGGTTCTCCAATTGATTGATTTTCGCGAACTCACGCGCGATCTCTTCATTTTCAAATTCAAACTGCAATATTTTTTTCTCAACCACCAAGTTGACGGATACTC
>JAFLCF010000270.1 GCA_017303735.1 Anaerolineae bacterium | reverse complement strand
AGTCGCATCGGCGTATCGCGTTTGATAAAGTCGATCGAGGTAATGAGGCGCGGAAAGTGTGTCCACGGGTTTGAGTGGATTCCACGGCTGCGGCGCAGGCTGCGCATCAAGTCACTGTCTATAATGCGGAACTCCAACCCGAACTTGTCGCGCATCTGGTCGCGCCAATGTGTCTGCAGTCCCGCTGGGCAAATAATCAATATAGTCCGCGCACGGTTGCGTACGATCAGTTCCTGAATCACTAATCCGGTCTCAACGGTCTTACCCAGACCCACATCATCGGCAATTAACAAATTAGCGCGCGGCATCTGAATGGCGCGTACCAACGGGTCAAGCTGATAATCTTCAATTTCAATGCCGCTCCGGAAGGGAGCCTGCAACGCTCGTGTATCTGCCGATGAGATTGCTCCCCAACGCACGGCATTCATAAATGCATCCAACCGTTCGGGCGCATCAAAGCCATCTGGCTGGGGCAGCCCCACCTTTTCCTCGATACTTGTTCCAGGTTCCAGTTCCCAGATCACTTGCAAGGTTTCCCCCAAGCCATCGTCTTCGATGGAGTTCAAGGTTAACAAGTGCTGACCTGCCGTTTGACTCACGGCAAGTGGCTGTGGCGGCAGTGTGCTTGGCTGTACATCCACGACCACATAGCGACGCTGGCGAACGGTAACGATCTGTCCTTGCTCTGGAATAGCGGTGATATCAGTGCTCATTTAGGTTCCTAACAATCCAATATGCAGGAATGGAACATCAACATCGAACAGCCCCTTTTTCATTTTCTACGATTACTATGAAATGAGGCGGCTTTTTTGTAAATTACAAATCCCTCACTTGGCCGTTCATGAAGGCAATTATACCCAAATTTCTTCGCATAACATTCGAAACAAAAAGGGTCTCTTCGTTAGATGCGCGAGACCCTTTTGCGAACCCCCACCCAGCATATTCCCCTCAGAGAATGCCGAGATCAGACAGCAAGATAAATTATCTGGGGGAATTCTATATAAAAGACTAGCCCGCATATGCGGGCTAGTCTTTTTCTGTTTAGTAATTTTCTGCCATTCCCTGTATGGTGTTTTTCATCCAATTCAACATCTCTTCTCCCCCAGTAACAATGCAATACTCCCCATACGTGAGCAAGATGCGCCCTGCCTCGAAGACATCTTCGCAAAACCCGCTCACGAGCACACTATCATCCTCCAGTTTTTTTACCTGCATTTCATCAAACCGTTGACTAATGATCCCATTAGATAAAGGAGGGAGCAGGCGGTATTGAACAAAATACCTTGGAGGGGCCGGTGGGCTTGGCATCTTTTGCGGCAAGATGGTCAATGCATCATCTTCCAAAAGATAACTCAGTCGATACTTCACATGCGATGCTGTGTGATGAATACCAATACTATCCTTATATAACAGTCGATACGCCCGCAGGTACCAATGCCCAGATTGATACTGAATACGATAAGGCACTACCTCCTGATATCGCGGTTTGTGGTCTTCATATCGAGGCGATCTGTAGTTGAAGGCAAGTTTTCTGTGATTCTTAACTGCTTTCCAAACGGTTACCCATACCTTCTTTGATAAATGATTTGGGTCTACATCACCTAATAGGTCGAGATAAATATGAGACCCCATACTTTCGAGGTTGCGCTGATCTTCGTTTGATAAACGAGGAACTACATCGCTCAACAAATCCTTTATTTCGGTGTATGACCCTACATGTCCCTCAAAAGAGTTCGACAAAATAGAAATTGCGCGCAAACCCTCTGCAGATAGCTTTAATCGAAACAATTCACTACTTTCCGCAAGCGTATATTTCTTGGTAGAAGCTGAGTATTGTATTTTTACCCCCAGCCTCTTTTTTAAATTTTCCCGATCACGCTTAAACGCTTTTTCTCGCGCAGAAACTGAGGATGGATAAGCTGCCTCATCCAAGGCGCTCAAGACGTAACCAAAGAGTTCAAGACTTGTAGCAGGTCCCTGCTGTAATCTCTGCACAATTGCTAAACATCTTTTAAGAGAAGTCCACTCGCTGCCACGCATGAGACCATTATAAAGTGAGGTTTAATGTTTTGCGAACATTTTTTCTTGGATAATTGAACCACTCTTCTTCAATCTCATACTAATAAATCATATCTCTAAATCTGCGTAATGCACCACGCCCACGAATTTTACATAAGAGCGTAGCACTAATCTTTTCGTTTGGGATGGAAAGACCAATTCTCTCCATAATTTCGTATTCGTGAATATCAAACTTGGTTTGCAATTTCAGATATTCATCGTCGAACAACAGTATGACTTGATTAAATTATTTCTTTTTTCTCTGGATCTAATATCCACCAAAACATGATTGGGGGCATTAAACACAATAGGTAAATGTATTCTATAGTAGCTAAGAGCTTTTCCTGCACGACTGTAAATATCACAGCTGTGATCAAAGCAAAAATTAGCAGGACTTTATCTCGTTTTGTTAGATCATTTGGTGTAGTTTTATTTTGAGGGATCTTTTTGGTGTATTGCAGTAAAAACCCTAAAGTAAGTAATACACCTATTAATATAACTGCTCCACCCGTATCTGCGCTAGGATAGGGGTTATTCATCATCTGGAACGTATTCTAGAATATCTTTGACTTGAACGTTGAATAACTTACAGAGGGCATTTAGCACTTCAAAAGTAATTCCATCCCCATCACCTTTTGAAAGCCGATGTGCTGTTCCATAAGCGATATTTCCTTTTCGCATAAGATCAGTTGCATTCAGCCCTTTTTTCTTTAATAATTCAGGTACTTTTATCTTAATCACAAGCTACACTCCATGTTGGAATGACCGGTGATATTAGCGTCGCAACTTGACAAAGAAAAAAAATCTAATACAATGTATACAGTCTGCTGCATAAAAGCAAGCATGACCGCCGTTGTCCAAGCGGCGTCCAATTCCCGGTCAGGCATTGTTGATTGTGGCCAGCAGTGCCTGACCTACATTATAGTGTAGTTATTTCAGTATAAATAGTCCATTGAATTAAAAAATAGAAACCTCGCCGGGTATTCTCCGTGCGAGGTTTTCGTAAACTTATGGGGTAAGTCACAAGGCGCGTGTAACTTAACCTATAAGTTTGCCACGGCTGGAAGCATAAGTTTGCCGCCGTTTACTCGTAGTGAACCATCAAAAATCATGAATTCAAAAAGAGATGGAAGGATAAGTTTGCCGCAAGTACATTCTGGAAGCATAATCTTGCCGAAAAAACATTTTGTCTTTTCACACAAAATGAGCCCTGAATATGAATAATCACCTCGAAAAGGTCTGAGGCAAGGCATGACCTTGTCAGCATAGATGAAATGCTAAAGATTTTAGTCCAAAAATCGGTAACTCACGCTGTTGTGCCATTTGCAAAATCCCCCGGCTGGAAGCATAAGTCTGCCAAAGCGGCAGACTTATGGGTTAAGTTACAGAGCTGAAGGTGTGAAAGAGAAGTTCCCTGAGTGAGTGCCATTTGCAAAATCCCCCGTCTGGAAGCATAAGTTTGCCAAAGCGGCAAACTTATGGGTTAAGTTACAGCGCGGTTCGTAGGTGTTAAATCGCAACAGCTAGGATGAGGGGGGCATCCTAGCTGTTGCGATTGAGATTATATCAAAGATCAGAATAATTCTTCAGACGAAAGAAGAAAAATTTCTGGATCTTGGTTGAAATTATTCGCAATTTGTACAGCTTCAATAAAAAAACGAAGGGGGCGATAATTAAAAATATAGCCATGTATTGGGTTATCTTCGATTTGTCTTATGAGTAAACCCAATTTTTCCAATCTTTCAATAACGAATAGGGCGAGAGCGTTTTCGAGTTTCCATACTTTAGAAATAGCTTCAATGCTATAAAACTCATCAGATTTTGCGAATAGTACAAATAATAGCATGTAGTGTCTTTCTTTTTCTCTTAAGCTGGCTAATATTGCTCGTGCAACCTTGTGCAGTCCCGTCGCATATTCTGGATAATTCCAATGGGCGTTGAACACCGATGTTGTTTTTACGGGCAAGTCTCCCAATCTCCCAAACCAATCAATTTTATTTTTCCCGCTTATTAATTTGATTGCACGAAATATTGGCTCAGGATACCATTCTGACAACATGGCAATGTTCATAACCCAATCCCGATGTAACCTTGAATATTCGGACAAATAATTAATTAGGCTGGCTTTATTAATTGTAGGCGTTTGGAAAATCACTTCATTATGAGCAACTGCGTCACTAATAATCGGCAGTATATTTTCGATATCTGACGTTGAAACGATTAAGTGGATTTTCGTTGGGTACTTAATAAAATAGCTTACTAACTCGGGCGACACATTATCCAAAATTACTACTATGTCTTTGTCAATATAGGTGGCAATCCAATCTTCCCATATCTCGAAAATTTCATTTTCATTAGTGGGTAAGCATTCTAGAACATTAGACATAATTTGGAATAATGCGTCTCCTACGCTCATGTTTTTGCCACTTACCAGAAAAACACCCTTTGATATTTCACTCATAAAATGACGATGTAAGTAATTTGTAACATGATCAATAAAATTTGATTTTCCACATCCCGCCGGTCCATACACCACAAACAAAGTGCCTATATACATAAACTCCTGAATTTTGTTTTTGTCTAAAATCCATGGATTTGCTGTAAAAGAACTTGTGTTCGCGCCAATGTACTTAATAATTTTATGAAGCTCTTTATCTGGCATTACGAATTTTAAGTTCATAATCCATTCATTAGCTTCAAGTTTCGACATAATATTTTTTTCAAAAAAAAACTCAAGAATCGGGATTAGAGTTTTGGAGTTGGTGGGAGATTTTTTCCCATTGATCCATTTTGTAATTTCCGTATCCCAAATCCATTGGCTGGGAGTGGAGATTTTTTGTCCAGATCTATATTTCTTGACCAATTCATTTTCATAGATTTCACTAGAAATTGTCTTTTTTTGTTCTTGAGCCTGCTTGAAATCTTCAAGAATTTTTAAGTGCCCCTCATGTTTTTTTCTGAAATATTCATTTATCTCATGGGCAAAAGCTTTTCTACTTTCGTAACCTTGCAATATTGCTTTTTCAAATTGAGTTCCCCAGTTCTTAATGGATAGTTGTGACATAGGCGAAACATTAATTTCCTTGTTAGTTTTTACTTTCTTTGAAGTTTTGGTTTTTTTTCTGAACTATGTGAATTTTATTTATTTCTCATGAAATAATCCATATAGCA
>JAFLCF010000027.1 GCA_017303735.1 Anaerolineae bacterium | reverse complement strand
CTCAGGATGAAGCCCGAGGCGATCATTAATCCTGCAATCGAGGCGATGCTCAAGAATCGCTGATTGAGCAACCGTTTGAAGGCAATGCCTGCGGTTGCCCAAATTTGCAGGGCGAGCGAGCGGAGAAGGGAGAGGAGATTCATCGGATTATTGCAGTGCGAGGTACGAGGTACGAGTTACTGAGTAACGAGAAATGAGAGCCGAGCCACTCGTTACTCATTTCTCGTTACTTATCCCTCATTACTCATCACGGTCCTACCACCACCTGGCCTTCATCCAAGCCCGAAACGATCTCGACCATGTCGCGGGTTTGTAATCCGATCTCTACATCCACACGTTTGGGTCCAGCTTCACTGTTGACGATGACAAAGGTGCGCCCACCAGCAGTGCGAATGGCAACGGGTGGCAGCCAAAGCACATCGCTTTTGCTGGCGAGTTGGATCACAGCGGTCACCTTGTCGCCATTCTGGTAGGTGCTTTCAGAAGGTAATGTATCTAAAAGAATGTGAACGCTGCGGTCTTCACTGTCGCCGGTTCCATAGGGCGAAGGGAGTTGCCGTATCTTGCCAGTGAGCGGTTTATCGGGAGCCGCATCTAATGTGACGATGACGGGCATGCCTTCGAACATTTCGCGCACTTCGTCATCGCCTTTGCTTTCATCAAGTTGAACCACGACCTCAAGTCTATTTGGGTCACCCAATACATAAGCAGCGGTGGATGAATTTAACTTGAGCCCGGCGCTCACCGCGGCGATAATGGTTCCATCGGCAGGGGCGTAGGCACGCGCCATGGCGACTTGTGAGTCAACATCATCCGGCTGGTAGGCTTCGGGGTCAATGCCCATGCTCAATAAAGTTTCATCGAGGTTCATCTGGGCGAGTTCCACTTGCAGTTCCTGAATTTGAATCTCAGCCTGCGACCTGCCCTGGGTTCGATATTGCTCCAAGGTCAACTGCGCGATCTCAAGGTCGATCTGTGCGCGGCGGATCACGTTTTGCATCTCTTGCGCCTTTGCCTTGATCTCACGCGCCTCGACCAACTCGCCGAGCAATTGTCCTTCGGTCACCACGTCATTTACATTGACGAAAGACTCGCCCACTTGACCATTCATTTCAAAGTAGACGGTGTACAAAGCCAACGGGGTGACACGTCCGCTCAGCTTGGCTTCGATCACAATATCGCCGCGCTGAACGGTAAAAGTTTCCTGCACCGGGGTTGGATAGGGTGTGGGGACAGTTTCAACTCCCGCAGCACCCGTCCCACAGGCTGAGAGCAGCAGGGAGAATGCAAGGGTCCATGTAAAAAATTTATTCATTATTTTATGTTCGCCAATTCCACATCAATATGTTTCAAACGGCTTCCGGGGAGTGCATCCGGGAATTTTGCCGCGACTTCTTCCAGCGTCATTTCGCCAATGTGGCTGAGATTTGCCATCAACAACGGACCTGAAGTATGTTTTGTTAGAATGGCAAGCGCTTGCGGATCTTCTGTCAGCACTTTGACCTGCACACCAACATGCAGACGGGATGTACGTGCTTCCGGCTCAAGCAGGATGCTGCGCTTCTCTCTTACATCACGGCTTGATCCACCAACCCAAACCTCATGCTCGCCTGCTTCTGTGGTCCACGCGTTTCGGAGTGTGTCGAAATACCAAAAGGCTTCACGGTTGAGCGTAAAGGTGACGGTCTTCTTCTGCTTCGGTTTGAGTTCCACTTTGGCAAAAGCTTTGAGTTCCTTCTCTGGTCGCGCCATGGTCGCTTTGACATCGCGCACGTAGACCTGCACTACTTCCTTACCAGTTACTTTGCCGGTGTTGGTCACCTCTACTTTGACGGTGAGATTGTCATTCGGGTTGAGTGACTTTTTATCCAGCCGTAAATTGCTATATTCGAAGGTTGTATATGAAAGCCCATGCCCAAACGGGAAGAGCGGTGCAAGTTTCTTCGTGTCGTAATAGCGATACCCAACGAAGATGCCTTCGCCATAATAAACTTTGCTATTCTCGCCCGGGTAGTTGATAAAGGCTGGATTGTCTTCCAACCGCACTGGGAAGGTGGTGGGCAATTTACCAGAGGGAGTGACATCTCCAAAGAGAACGTCAGCGAGTGCGTTGCCCATTTCCTGTCCGTTAAGCCAGAGCTGCACAATGCTTGCTGCTTGATCTGCCCAGGGCATTTCCACGGCTGAGCCGGTATTGACAACCACAACCGTATTCTTATTTGCCTTTGCCACCCGTTTGATCAGTTCATTCTGATCGCCGGGGAGTTTCATATCTACACGGTCGAAGCCTTCTGCTTCCCATTCCGCGTTCAAACTGCCGATGACGATGACTACGTCCGCTTTCTTGGCGAGTTTGACGGCATCGCCCATCAAGTCTTCAGACTGCGGGGGGAGATGCCCCAGTTTGACAGACCGCCAAATGGGGGAGCCTTTCCAATAGAACTCAATGCGAATGGGATAGGCTTTTCCACCTTCGAGTTTGATTTCTTTGATGATCTCGCGCCCATAGTCTGATGTATTGGAATGATCGATGACCAATTTGCCGTCGAGGAAGAGTTTACTGGCGCCCACGCCGCTGAGCGAGAACTTGTGCTTGCCGCTTTCATTGGGCGTGAAGAGACCTTCCTGGATCATGGAGAAGGATTCTTGATTTACATTGGGAGCCGATACGTAGAACCAGCCATGGTCCACGAACGGGGTCACGTCACTAAAGGCTGCGGCACCAGAAAACTCGGTACCGTTGAACAGGCTCAGGTTAAGTCCGAGGCGACCATCCGGTGTAGATAAAAGTTCGGGGGTAGGAGTCGGCAGGGTCTTAAAAATGTGGCATCCGGGGGCGTAATCCACTTTGACCTTTTTGCCCGCGCGGTTCTTGATGCCTTCGAGCGGTGAGATCACATAATGCGGACGGAAGCCGGAAGAACTGCCGCCGCCGAAAATGCTGGCGCGTTCGGCATGCGGACCGATGACAGCAATGCGTTTGACCTTCTTAAGAGGAAGAAGATTTTTCTTGTTCTTGAGCAATACAATGGCTTCGCCCGCGGCTTCGCGTAAGATCTTGCGATGCTTGGGGTTGTCGTTGGCAACTTCGTTCTTGTGCGGAGGAGTATCTAACAACCCGGCTTTATCTAAAAAGCGCAACAGACGGGCAGCTTTGTTGTTGATGCCTTCTTCGGTTAGTGGACCTTCATCCAATGCGCGTTTGACGACTTCTTCAGACATCCAGCGAGCGGGTCCGGGCATTTCAATATCAAGCCCGCCGTTGGGGACGTTCATATCATAGGTGCCGTACCAATCGGAAATGACAATGCCATCGTATTTCCATTCGCCTTTGAGGATGTCAATGAGGGTGTGGTCATATTCACAGGCATAGACTCCGTTGACGCGATTGTACGAAGACATGACTGCCCACGGGTTGGAGTTGCGAATGGCAATGCGGAAGGGTTCAAGATAGATCTCACGCAATGTGCGTTCGTCTACTTCGGAACTCATCGAGTTGCGTTCATATTCCTGATCGTTAGCAATGAAGTGCTTGATGCATGCCCCAATGCCTTTATCTTGCAAGCCTTTGATATAAGATGAAGCGATCATGCCGCTGAGATAGGGGTCTTCGGCAAAACACTCGAAGTTTCGTCCGGCAATGGGTGTGCGGTGAATGTTGACCGTGGGCGCCAAGAGTACATGACCAGCTTTGTCTTTTACTTCATCGGCAAGAACATTGGAGACTTTCTCTACCAGATCTGGGTTCCAGGTAGCGCCAAGCGCCATGCCAACCGGAGTGGCTGCAGAGGTGGGCGACATTTCGCTCCAGATGCCGCGCACGCCGTTGGGTCCATCTGCCATGCGAAAGGCGGGGATGTTGAGGCGCGGCACGCCCGTGCTAAACCAAAGCTCAAACCCAGCGAGCATGGAGATCTTTTCTTCGAGGGTCATTTGAGCGAGTAAGGATTCGATTTTAGACATAAGAGACTCCGTTGACATACTAGAAATAAAACTTGCGAAGTGTTTGGTCGTTATAGATTCGAGAAATTGATCAACTCAATGCCAAGCTTTTCGATCAAGGTCCGCACGGCGGGGTCGAGCATGATGCCGAGTTCACGTTGGCGCGGCTTGTTGTAGACGGATTCTTTCATGAAGGCATCTGGCACAAAGCCGACATGGCACATCAACTCAGAGGTGCCTTCCCCTACATTCAGTAGTAACTCTGTGAGTACATCAGCGGTGGCTTGCTTATCGTAGAAATCCACGATAAATACATCAGGATGTTTTGGCGCAAATTCTTTTAACAATGCAGGCGTCTGTTTGTAGGTTTCGCTCAGTTCGCCAGAGATGCTGCCCGTAAATGGATAGCGAATGGGGCAGTCATATTCCTTTGCCAGTTCGAGCATGGCACGGAAAAGCTCTGGAGCAAAATAGGATGAATGATGATGCGAGTCGAGGTGGTCGGGTTTCTTCCCGGCGGCTTTGATAAAGGTTTCGATCTGTGCGCGCCATTCGGCTTTGACCTCTTCGATCTTCAGGTTGGGGATATTCTCAATGAAGGGCGTGTACTTGAAGAAATCTCCATTAGCATCGGTGACGGATTTGACCGCTTCATGCTTTAAGATGGGCTTGCCCATAGTCAACACCAAGTGGACTCCCAGCCCAAGCGTGGGTGTTTCTTTCACTGCCAATCGCACGTCATCGGCTGTGGTGGGGATGTTCATCATACATGTGGTGGATGTGACCACGCCGTGTCTGTGCGCGAGGCGAATCCCTTTGGAAATTTCGTGGCTGCGTCCGTAGTCGTCTGAATTGATGATCAGTTTTTTCATGTTTAGTTTTCCATCTTTCTTAGGTATTCAGCATATAGATCGACCAGATTGCCAAGTGGCTCTTTATAAAATTCATCGGCAGTGATGTTGATCTTGGCATACTCAGGGATCGGCTGCACCATTGGCTTGGTCTTGGCAAATTCTTGAATGACTTTCGCATGCGGCTTGAGTGAACCATCCGGGCGGACGAGCCCAAAGAAGCGTTCATGTACTGCATTCTGGCAGGGCGGCACATTCCACAGTTCGGGGATGTAATCCGCATAGCACCAGAGCATGGCTCCGGTTGCACCACTGTGTTGAAGTTTCGGAATGGTCAGGCTGAGAAATTCGGCAAAGTCTTCTTCACTTGCCATGAATTGCTCACGTTCGCGTCCGTTCGTTTCTATCCACTTCATCATGTAGCTGGCTTCGCCCGGCAGAGCCGTGCAGCCACCGAACTCTTCCATCAAGACTGGTTTACCACCAAGAGCGGCAGTGAGCGCGCATGTGAAAGGGACATAGTCTGGGTCAAGCGGTTTGCGTGCCCAATCCGAGTACATGGGGTAGGAGTGCATCACGGCAACATCTGTATGCGCATAGACCTTGTCCACGCGCAAGCCATTATCGCGATGGATGCCATCACCGTGTAAGCCGATGGTGACTGGTCGCTTCGGATCTATGGATTTGATCAGTGTGACCATCTCCTTGACCCATGCTGCACCTTGGTCAGAAGTGTCCGGCCAAGCGAATAAGTCAGGTTCATTACCGAGATTCCACATCCACACGGCAGGGTGATCTTTCAACGCGCCGACAACGGTTTGCAAAAGCAAACGCTCGGCTTTTATGGCTTGCTCATCATGGAACATGTTTCGATAGCCTTTGTCGGTGAGCTTGCCTTCACTGACTACATCGCGTAGCCAGTGACTATGAGCGGCTGGGGGCAGGTCACCGCCCAACAACCAACGCGGACTCCAATTCGGTCCGCTCATGTGCCCGGTGAAGAAGGTCACGTCGAGTCCGAGTCCATGCTCTATTGCAATATCTGCAACTTTGACGAGGTTGTTCACGGCTTCGGTGTTGACCGAATTTGGGTCAGGCTGAAAATCGTCCCATAGTAAAAAGAGGCGCACCACGTTCATGCCGATCTCTTTGATCAGGGCAAATTCTTCACGTACTTCTCCAGCGTCAAACTGACTCCACCAGTACATGGCTTTGCGACGGGGCCAGTAATTTACGCCGAGGGTAAAAGGTTGCGACATGGTTTCTCCTGAATGTAGAATGCAGAAAGAACTGCGTTCATCACTTATTACTCACAACTTCAAAGATTGCATTCACTAGTGAAAGTTCGCCTTGCGCATCGTGGCTTAATTCCCAGAACATAATGCCACCAGATTGTTGCATGGCTATCTCTGTTTTTTTCTTAATGGTTGGAATGCCGTTGTAATTTTGTATCGTGCCAAAATAGTCGAAGGTATCTGTCTGTGCGGCGGCGGGATCTGTCTCAACGAGTTTGGCGTAAGGTGCGGGTCCCGGTCGTGCATAGAACGGAACACCAATATTGAGCTTTTCTTTTGATACACCGCGCGAAGACCAATAGTTCAGTCCCTTTTCGAACTGTTCCATCGTGCCATGGTCGTACCCATCATAGGTCATCACATTGACATAATCGACCAGCTCGAAAGACTCGGTTGGAATGCCCAAGCCAGTATCGTCACCATACGAGATGACGGCGGTGCTGATGAGTTTATCGGGTAGGGCGGCGCGCAGTTCGGTCATGAGCGCCACATAATTCAAAGAAGATTGCCCAGGGTCTGGATATTCCCAATCCATATCCACGCCATCGAGTTGATATTCATCCACAAAGGCTTTGAGATTTTGGACAAAAGCGCTTCGCGACTCAGCCGAAGCTGCCATCTGCTCGAATTGCTCGTCCCAGCCCCAGCCTCCGACGGCGATACTGACTTTCACGTTTTGGCTGTGTGCTGTTTCGACGATCTTTTTCAGCTTCCATGCATTGGTCAATTGAACGAAGCTGCCATCTGCATTTGGGACCAGGAAGGAGTAGTTGATGTGGGTCAGCTTGTCATATGGGATGATCTCAGGGATGATGGCTTCGGTGGCATAGGCGATGACACGGAATCTCTCCACTTGGGGTTCGGGAGTGGAAGTAGATGTGGAAGTGGAGGTGGGAGTTTGAGTGGGTTGTATCGGAGTGGAGGTAGGTGGAGTCTGCATGGGGGTACAGGAGGATTGGAAGAGGAGGATCAAGCAAAAAGTTAGGAAGGAGGCGCGGAATTTCATCTTTATTTATGCCAATGCAAGGTTGAGGCGGGCTGCCAAATCTTGAATCTGTTTGGTCAAGTCTGCGTTGAAGTCATCTTTGGTTTTGTTCTGCACTTTGTTTAGCAGGTTGCCCAGTTCGAGCCCGAGTTGATATTCGATTCGATGCCAGACCGATGTGGCACGATACGACCTGCCGCTTTGGTTGAGTCTTTGAATGAGCGGGGCGATGACACTATCTGCGGGAAAGAGTTCTGTTAAAACATCGGCGCGGGCAGGCAGGAGAAAGTTTTGCCTGCCGAAGTTGAGCATAGTGTCTTTGCGGGTAATGAATTCGCCCAGTTGATGCGATGCTTGAAATTGATCGGGGTAGCTGCGGCTGTGTTTCCAGATGACGAGGTTTCCGCCGCCGAGCCAGGGGGTATTGGTTGTGGTGGCGACGCCGATATTGTCTTTCATGGCTTGCGGATATGGCTTGCTCAATTCAGTAGCGAAGGAACGCAAGTCTGTAATGACGGCGGCGGTTTCTCCTTCGAAAAGGGCTTGGGCGGCATTGTCGGTGCCGAAGTAATCTTTTGTGAGCGAATTGCGCCGCAAGATGTTAAAGAATTCTTTGAAGCCTTGAAGGGCGGCATCACTATCAAAAATGACCCTGCTGCCTTTTGCGTCCATGAAGTCGCCGCCTTTGTTCCAGATCCAAGATGCGGCAAGGTGGATGAGGTCGTTGAATGGCGGTGGGACGATGGGAGTTACCCAGGGTGTTGCGAATTCTTTGAATTGGTAGAGTTGATCGATGGTATGGGTGATCTGTTCGGGGGTGGAGAAGGCTGTGGTTTCTTCCACGCCGAGTTTGGCAAGCACGTCTTTCCGATAGGCGATGACGTAGGTGTATATGCTTAGCGGTACCGACCAGACTTGTTCAGAGTTATCCACTTTGGTGCTTTGCCATGCTGCAGGCAGGTAGAATTTCATTCTGCCAATGCGTTCGATCATTTCTGTGGGGATCGGGCTGAGAGCATTCATAACCATGAGACTACTGACCCAGGTGGAGCCGATGTGTGAAATATCTGCGCCGCGCCCCATGGAGGCGTAGGACATTAATTCGGGCCATGCCATGCCCCAGGTATGCCGTTTGGGATGCACCTTGATGCCAGTTTGTACCTGGAATTCTTTGAGTAAGTCACTCCAAAGATTGAACTCTTCTTGTGTATCTGGAATGATGGAGAATTCGATTTCGGTCATTGAGTCACCTTTGTGTTCGAGTTAAGGGTTTCTCTGATGTTGGCAGTGATGTGTAAAAGCCCGGCTTCCATACCGAGTAGAACTGCACCAACAACGGGTTTGACCTCTGTTGGAATGAGTTTTGCCCTTGGGGCAATTTCATGAACCTTTGAGCGCATGGGGGTAATGAGCGCTTCACCGGTCTTGAACATTGATCCGATCAGGGCGATCTCAAATTCGATCTCTTGAAAATTGAGCTGGCGGATGACGGCGTTTGCCATTTCACCCAGTTCCGTCCCTGCCCAATGGACGAGGTTTTGGGCAACTTCGTCGCCTTGGGCTGCCACTTGAAAGACGAGTGGAGCCGCTTCGGCGGCAATGTTGTATTTTCCGGTTGTATAGCCTTCGATGAGGTCTTCAAGATTTTTGGCGCGGTATTGTTTAATGAATATGTCTGAAAGCGCAGTGGGAGGCAGGCGTTTCGTCCACGAGTAGCCGAGGTATTGCATGGTGCGGTAGATGAGTTCGGTTCCACCCGCGCTTTCGCCCATCAACACACCAAAGCCGGTGACACGCCCTTCGCGTTTCAGTTCTTTATCGCGCCCTCGGCAATTACAGCCAGTGCCCGAAACCACTGCCACGCCCCAGCCTTCGCTGGTCCCTGCAACTAGCCCCAGTACGGCATCGTTGACCAGGCTGACCGGGCACGAAATGCCAGCTTTTTGGATGGCATTGCGCATGTCTTCTTCAAGTGAGCCCCAATCGAACCCGCCGATGCCAAAACCTGCACCGGAGAGTTGGTCTATTTGAATATTCGCTTCTTGCAACGCCTGTGTCACAGCCTCTTGAATGGCTTTTTGCATCCCCTCATACCCGACATTTTCCGGGTTCCCAGACCCGCCAATGCCGTAGCCGCACGCCTGCCCCTGTTCATCACAGATCAATGCGGCGGTTTTCGTAGCTCCAATATCTACTCCAAGGAAATAGTTCATTGTGACAAAAGATTCCAATGACGTTTTAGAAAATTGACCGCAGACGGCAGACGGCAGTCTGTGGTCTGCGGTCAATCAAGTCTCCGCGGGATAAGACACCGCTCAAACTATTTGAAAAATTGCGGCAGGTGTTCGCGGTGTGTCTCAAGCATGTCATCGAGCACGGCTTGCACCTTGTCTGCTTTGGGTCCGATGGGGTGGACAAGCAGGGCTTGGTAGGCTGCATCCCGGTCGCCATGTACAGCGGCTTCGACGGTCAGTAGTTCGTATTGCTTGACGGCAGAGATGAGTCCGAAGCACGAAGCAGGCAACGGGTCGGCGGGAAGCGGGGTGATTCCGCTTTTCTTTACTTGTGAAGGCATTTCCAGCACCCAATTCGCATCCCATTCTTTCACGGCGCCGTTGTTGCGAATATTGACAACATGCGTTTCACCGAGATCGTTGTAATGAGCATTGAGGAGTTGTGTGGCAACGGTTGAGTAGTATGCGCCGCCACGTTTCATCAAGTCGGCGGGAGGTTCGTTGAGGTTGGGGTCGGCGTACTGGCGCAGCAGGTCCTTTTCCACTTCAATGACTTCTTCTGCTCGTGAAGGGGGCCAGGCTTCTTGGGCTTTAAGCTTTTTATCGGTGTGATAAAAATATTGCAGGTAGTAGTTGGGCATCATGCGCAAGACTTCCACGGTGCGCGGATCCCACTCGGGATGTTCTTCTTTTTTGAGGTTGTCGATGTACCCTTGAATGACCTGGGGCCAGACATCTTCTCCATCGACGGTAAACCCGCGATGCCAGGAAAGATGATTCAAACCGAGCGTTTTCAACTCTGTTCGTTCCGGCTCGATCTTCTTCCCTGTGGCTTGTTCCAGCCCTTCGATGATCTTCATCTTGGCTGTGATCGGTACATTGCAAACCCCAACCGAGGGTGTCTCTTTTGCATATTGGCTGAGTGCTTGTGTCACCAACCCGGCGGGATTGGTAAAGTTGACCAGCATGGCGCCGGGTTTGGAAAGTTCCTGCATATCTTTTGCGATACGGAGGATGACCGGGATGGTACGTAGTGCTTTTGCCATGCCTCCCACACCGGTCGTTTCCTGACCGATCAATCCGTGGCGCAAACCGAGATATTCGTCGCGCCGGCGAGCTTCCATATGCCCAACACGAAGTTGTGTCGTGACATAATCAGCGTCCTTAACAGCGGCACGTTGGTCGGTTGTCAATACCACCTTGAAAGGGGAGCCTTTTGCCTCAACCATACGCTGGGCAAATCCACCGACAATATCAAGACGTTCCTTGTCGATATCCATCAACCACAGCTCATTTACCGGGAACTGTTCGTGGCGTGCGAGAAAGCCATTGATCAATTCAGGGGTATATGTGGAACCGCCACCGATCACAGCAACTTTGAGCATGTTTCCTTTTCCTTGCCTTATTTATCAACGCCGGTGACGACGATACCCTGAATGAAGAAGCGCTGGGCGACGAAGAAGAGCAGCATTGGCAGGAGGATCGCGAGGAAGGCGCCTGCCTGGATCAATTGAGGCTGCTGCCCATAAATACCATTGAAGGAAGAGAGCGCTACCGAAATGGGCCAGTTCTCACGGGATGTGGAAAGATAGATCAAAGGTCCAAAGTAATCATTCCAAGCGAAGACGATGTGGAAGACCACAACTGCAATGATGACCGGATAGGATTGTGGAAGGAGAATGGACCACAAGATGCGTAGAGGTCCTGCACCATCGATCATGGCAGATTCGTCCAACTCGCGCGGCAGCGTCAGGAAATATTGACGGAAAAGGAAAACGTTATAGGCATTTGCAAAGAAGTGCGGCAGGACCAGCGGCCACCAGGTGCCGACCAAGCCCAGTCTCTGCCAAAATGAGTAGGTTGGGATGATCGTCACTGCACCAGGCAGGAACAGGGTCGAGATCAAGATGAGGAACATTAAGTCGCGCCCCGGAAAACGGAAACGAGCAAACCCGTATGCCACCAAAATGCAGGAGATGACAGTACCGATCATGGTTATGATTGCGTAGAAGAGCGTATTGCCAAGCAATCGCCAATATCCGTTTGGAATGGTATTCCATACTTCCTGATAGTTCGCCCATGTTGGCGAGAGCGTCCACGGACGGTCGAGGGCACGCCATGAAACCCGGCAGACAAATTCACCGCGTTCCAGGTTATTCGGGTCAATGAAGGTGCTTTCCTGGCGTCCCTTTTTCGTGATGGCTAGATTACCGGTGTCAGTGCTGTTGGCGTCGAAGCCGTCGCATTGTGATAAAGGAACGATGAATACATCTACTTCCTTGCCTTCGAATTCGTATTTGGGTTGGGCGGCGGGCCAGATCGGCGCACCCACCACGGAGATCTGCTCGCGGGTCTTCAGCGAGGTCAGCACCATGAAGGCAAATGGAGATAAGAAAACTGCAACAATCGCTGCTGTCAGCAAAGTTACAAAAAACGAGTTGATGCCGTTCTTTAGATTGAATTTCATATCTGCCTCCTACGACCTTGCCTCACCCGCATAGTACACCCAGTATTTGGCTGTGGCGAACAATACGATGGTGACGATCATAATAACAATGAAAAGGAACCATGCCAGTGTCGAACCATAGGACATGTTTTGGAAGGTAAAGAAGGTTTTGTAGAGATAAAGATTATAGAAAAGGGTTGCGCCTCCAGGACGCCCAGTTCCATTATTGACAACCAATGGAACCAGGAAGTATTGGAACAACCCCACAATATTCAGAACCAGATTATAGAAAATCACCGGGGAGATCATCGGGAAGGTGATATTCCAGAAGGTCGTCCAGGTATTGGCGCCGTCTACTTTGGCGGCGTCGTAAAGCTCGGTGGGTACGCCTTGCAGCCCGGCAAGCATGATCAACATGGCGTTGCCAATCCCCCAAATACCCATGATGACGTAAGTGGGGTATACCCAGTTGACATCGTTTGCCCATTGCGGCAGGTTTTCATTCGGAACCCCGGCGAACTCGAGGAAGCGGTTGATCCAACCTGTCTCTGTATTGAGCATGCCGCCCCATAAAAAGACACTGGCAATGAACGGAACGATATAGGGCATATAGAACAAGGTGCGGAAGATGAATTGTCCCTTAAGGAACTTGTTATTCATCAGAAGAGCAAGAAGTAGTGGAGCAAAAATGCCTACAGGCAGGGCGATCAAAGCGAATTTGATCGTGATGATCAGCGAGCTTGGTGTTTCGCTCGCAAACCAGAATTTGGGGTTGACCCCAGCTTGCGGATCTTTCCACAATTGAATGTAGTTTTCAAAGCCGACGAATTTTGGGGTGCTAAAAATACCATCGGTAATACTAAGATCTATGAAGCTAAAGAATAGAGTTGCGATCATGGGGATCAAAGTGAAAGCAAGAAAGCCCACGATCCATATCGAAGTGAATCCCAAGCCGCTCTGCATTTCTCTTCTGGCGATCGATTTCATATTTCGAAACGCGGCAAATGAAAACTTTTCCCGTGTTTTATTTAGTTCTTCAAGCATGACGCACTCCTTTTTTGAATTAATTGGATTGGGCAGGTCAATCATGTTGACCTGCCCAATCTTACTTCAAAACACGCTTTTACTCGTTATAGATCACGTTCAAGTCTTCGACCAACTTGGCAAATTCGGCGTCGAAGTCGAGTCCTTCGGTATTGTTCATCAGATCAAGGAAGGTCGCGAAGCGGGCATTAGCCTTGATGGAGTTCGGCTGATACTGTTCGGAGCTTGGGGTGTCGGGGTAAGCGAGACCCTGAATGAACACGTTCCAGCTTTCGTCGGTCACGAACGGATAGTCGGCAGACTTGACAGCAAAGAAGGCTTCAGTCTTATCGGCAATCGCGGGCATGGCGCCGTACACGGGCAGAAGTTTGTCACCACCGGTGGTGATGAGGTAGGCAAGCACTTCAAAGGCTTCTTCGGGGTGTTGGGTGCTCTTCAGGATGCGGAAGGTATCAGCATCCACGCGTCCAGCAACTTCACCATTCGCGCCGATGGGCTGAATACCGAGTTGGAATTCAAGTCCGGCGTTTTTGAAATCGCCCAAACAGCAGGTGTACCAGGTCTGGGTAAGACCCATGGCAGCTTTACCAGCATTGAAGAGGTTGCCATTGCCGAATTCAGGAGCGCCAGAGAGCGGGCCGGTAGCAATGTAGGGTTGTTCACCGTACATGCCATCGTAGTACCACTTCCAGCCTTCTTTCCAGCTGTCGGGGATGGTGGATTCAAAGGAACCCTTTTCGGTGCCGGAGTAGATCTTGGCAGCGCCACCGTAGAAGGTGCCGATGGACTGGATGGACTGCCACTGAGGAGCATAACCGACCTGAACGATCTGGGTGCGGTCGAAGCCTTCTTCGGTGGAGTTCAAGCCGTTCACGTCAACGGTGAGGAGCTTGGCAACTTCGGTAACGGTTTCCCAGTTCCAGTCAGCTTCGGTGCCATCGGGGAAGACGTACTTTTCGCCGTAGACCTGGGGAGGATAGTTCAAGCCAGCTTCGTCGAACATGGCGGGCTGGAAGTACATAGCGCCAGGGAACACAGCGAAGGGCAGACCCACCTGACCTTCTTCGGTCTGGTAGAACTTGACCAACGCAGGATCAAAGACACTGAGGTCAAAACCGGAGGATTCGATGTAAGGAGCGATGTCGAGCCACTGACCATAGAAGTCATTGGAACCACCCCAGCCGACTGGACCAACAATGTCGGGACCAGCGCCGGAAGCGATCTGGGTCGAGAGGGTGTCGCGTGCAGCATCGAACGGAACGATCTCGAGCACGAGTTCGATTCTGTCCTGAGAAGCGTTGAAATCAGCAACTACTTCTTCCTGAGCGGCGACCTGCTCGGGGTTGGTACCAGTTCCGAGACCCACGAACCAGCGGATCTGAACTTTATCGCCACTGGCAGGTTCTTCAGCAGCCGGTTCTTCGGTGGCAGCCGGTTCTTCAGCGGCAGGTTCTTCAGCAGCCGGTTCTTCGGCAGCGGGGGTTGCGCAAGCTGCAAGCATCATCGAAGCGATGACGAGCAGGCTTAACAATACGAGCAAATTCTTTTTCATGGTGCAATATTCTCCTCTTAATAGGTTTTCAATACGACGGTTAACAATTATCTGTTGTATATATGGACTTGACCACCTCCTTGTCTCAATTCTTCGGATTCAAAATTACATCCGCATGAACGCCGTATGATCAGTTCCGTAGGCAACAGAGTGACATCTTCGAGGAACTGTTCTTCAAAAAGGGAAAATAGCTTTTCGGTTGCGATCTGTCCCACTTTTTCTGTTGGGGCAGATACTGTTGTGAGTGGGGGAGTGAGAAAAGATGAAAAACCGAGGTTATCGAACCCGATCACTGAAATATCTTCAGGTACTCGGTAGCCTTTATCACGCAGGGCGGCAAGCACACCGATGGCTGCATCATCATCCCCGGTGAATACTGCATCAAAGGGCGGATGGTCCTCATCCGAAAGGAAATCCCCTAATACTTTATAGGCAATGTCTCGTTCAAACTCGCCATTCAAGACCAACGCCTCGTCGAAGGGGATTCCATTGGCAACCAATGCGTTCTTGTAGCCCGTCTCGCGCCAGAGAGAGTCTTCCTGGTGGATCGGACCGCGCATAAAAAGGATGCGCTTTTTTCCATGAACCTTGATCAGGTGATCGATCAATTCAATGGTGATTTTTTTGTTTTCTACAGTCACGCTGGGAATTCTTAAGCCGTTGGGCGGCGTGCGATGCACAAGGATGACAGGGAATTTTCGTTCATGAAGCGCAATCAGGTCTTCATCTGTCAAACCATCAGAGAACACCAAAAGCCCGTCAGTGTTGTGGGGTCCAATGGGGGGAGGGAATTCGCGTCCTTCTGAATGATAGGTGGCAATCACAAGGTTGTACTCATGCTTTCGGACAACTCCTTCGATCCCGTTCAAAAGTGGAACGAAAAAGTCATTATGCAGATTGTTCAGCAATAACCCCACTACTCTTGTCTTTTGCGAAGCCAAATGACGAGCCGCCGCGTGCGGCACATATCTTAACTCTGCCATAACCTCTTCCAAGCGCGCCGAGACTTCTTCCGAAATTGGGGCGCTGCGGTTAAGGTAACGACTCACGGTTGCCACAGAAACTCCTGCTTTTTTAGCAACGTGCCGAATGGTGACAGACTGAGATTTTCTCGTCATAATGTAACCGGTTTCAGTAACCGGTTACATTATTGCATAAATGCAAGGCAGAGTCAAGATGCACTTTTCTTAACAAATCGATAACATGAACCGGCGGTTTTACCTCAAAATAAAGAGCGTAACCGACTGGGCAGGGAATGTCATCTCTCCACCCAACTCAACCTCACCCATATTTTCAACCTTATGTTCAGGATCGAAAAGCCACGCTTCGCCTCTAGCCGTGGGTTGGTCGGCAATCACCAGAGCTTTTTCCTTCGCCTCAGCCGATAGATTCACCACCATTAGGGTTAATGTCCCGTCTTCAGATCGTTTGGCAGCATAGATCGACAAGCTATCTTCGTCCGATGAAGAATAGACAAGCTCATCGCCGAACATTTTGTACATTTGATAGGTGTAATACGAAGGGAAAACATCACTCTGACCGATAATGCCCAGCCCGCCATAACCACCTTTTGCCGTCAATGCCCAGACATTCGCCATGAAGACATCCTGTTTGATCATACGCCCCAATACATCTGCCATCCAAATGGCATTCAAGTGCGAGTCTGGCGTGGCTTCACCGCCTACAGATTTATCGTATGCTGAGTTGAACTCTGTGACAGCAATAGGCAAGTCTCGCCCTGTATGCTCAAGGATCAGTTCGCGTGCATGGATGATGATCTTGTCCCATTCTTGAGCGTTTGCGCTCAAATCTTCTACACTAGGCGGACCCGACACAGAGGAGAGAGGAAAGGGGTAACGGTGAAAAGAAACGATATCGACCATATCGCCATTGGCTTTCAAGAAATCAATGAACCAGGTTTCGTCCCATGTGCCGAAGTTCGTTGTTGCCCCTTCCTCTGTGCTAAAACTAAACTGATTGATCTCGGCTCCGATCAGTTTGATGGATGGGTCAACGGCTTTCATGGCAGTTGCAAATTCGCGCCATTCCTTGTTAAAACGAGCCGTGTCGTACGTCTCGCCGAATTTCTTTACTTCGCTTTGATAAAGTGTCGGTTCATTTCCAATACCCCAATACTGCACATTATATTTTTTTTCGATATTGGTATAGCGTACCATTTCTGCGGCTTGTTCGGGTGTGCCCCCCAACAAACGGACGTTGAACATGGCAGTCGCGCCAACCTGGCTGGCGAACGCCATGAATTGGTCGATCTGTAATTTGGTGACGTTGTTATGGTCACCCCATGAACCGGCAGGGAAACGCAGAATCGTCACGCCGGAGTCATATGCGGCGGTGAGCATATCAAATGGTACGACCAGCCACGGTCCATAGTTCGAGCCGTAGATCAATGGGCTGATCGGTCCCAGAGACTGGTTCGGATCCACATACAATGCATTCGGGTAGGGAGTTGGCGAAACCGCTGGGGTAGGGACTGCCGTGGGGGTTGCTGGCTGCGGGCTGGCACAGGATGTAATTAGAAAAAGGATGAACAGGGAGAAAACGATGCGAGGCATGGCGACATTCCTTTGAAAGAATTTGGATGAGTTTAACTGTATTTTACAACTTCTTCATAATCTATTCGCATTTTTACCACCTGTAAAAGGAACAGTTTCCATAAAATGTTTGACAGTCAATTGAATATTGGAGAAAAATGTCAAACTCAAATCGAACAAAACTACTTTTGGATATTGGAACTTTTCTGGCTTTCCTGATCACCATGGACCCGCACTTTAGCGGGCTCGCCATTCATGAATGGTTATCGTTGGCGCTGGCTGGGACGATCATTGTACACCTGCTGTTGAACTGGGAGTGGATAGTGAATGTAACGAAACGCCTGTTCGTCAAAGCGACGAATGGAGCACGCATCAATTATGTGCTCAATTGGTTACTCTTCATCGACGGAATTCTCATTATGCTCTCGGGCATCATGATCTCAGAATCGGCGATGCCTGCTCTGAACATTGTTCTGCCAATGAATTTCGCATGGCGCCGACTCCATGATATGTCTGCAAACATTGCCTTGCTTATTATGGGATTGCACCTTGCCATGCACTGGAATTGGATCGTTACCACGTTCAAGCGCGTATTCTTCAGCGGCGCAAAACAGCAGTCAGTCACGACCGCCAAACAGGAGATGTAAGATGAAGACCATTTTTCGTATCCTGATTATTTTGGTGGTAACCGCTATTGTTGGCGGGTTGATGTATGCAGGTGTGAGCGCCTCCGGGTCTGCAACAACAACCTTTGAAGATGGGGAAGGGCGACCGCAACTTCCCGAAGGCGCGGAATTTCGTCCGGAACATGAAGAGCATGAAGGAAGGGAAGGACGTGATGGCGGGTTTGGATTTCCGGGAGGAGTGGTTAAGTCTTTAATTTTGATGTCTGTTGCCGGAGGGATTTACTCCGTAATCGTGCAGGCGGGTAAAAAAGCAAAACGCGCAGCATCTGCATAAAACAGATATACAAAAAGAGACGTGCTTTTTTAAGCACGTCTCTTTTTGTATTCTATTATTTTCTTTCATCCCACAGGCAATTCGATCACTACTTTCAACCCTTTGCCTTTTTCACTCTCTGCCCAGATGCGCCCTTTGTGCATTTCTACAATGGATTTGGCGATGGCAAGCCCTAAACCGGAACCCCCATCATTGCGATTGCGAGCCTCATCTGCGCGATAAAAGCGGTCGAAAAGGTGAGTGGCTTCTTCAGGGGTGACACCGTCGCCGCTGTCTTTAATGGACAGTTGGATTCTGTTTTCTGTGAGTTGTGTTTTCAGGTCCACTCGTCCGTGTTCGGGAGTGTGGCGTAGGGCATTATCCATAATATTATTGAGGACTTGGGCGAAGCGGTTCGGGTCAAGATACGCTGTCAGAATACCCGGAGCAGGTTCGAGGTTAAGGGAGATGCGCTTTTGGTTGAACAGGGTCAAGTAATGGGCGTGGATGTCGCTCATTAGGTCGTTGACGTTCACGGGTTGGAATTCCACAGAAAGCTCGCCTGCATCGGCAAGCGACAGGGTTCGCAGATCGGCGACGAGTTGTTCGAGGCGTTCGGCTTCTTCGCGAATGATCTCGAAGTTTTCACGCGAAGGCTCGAGCACGCCGTCTTTGACTCCCTCTGCATGACCCAGAATAAGGCTAAGCGGAGTGCGCAGTTCGTGCGCAATATCGGCGGTCATTTGTTTGCGTAGGTTAAAGGAACGCGCCAGGTCGGCACTCATCTTGTTGAATGACTGAGCCAATTCACCGATCTCATCTCGCGAGCGGACGGGCACTTGCTGCCCAAGACTCCCATCTGCCATGGCGCGGGTTGCTTTGGTGAGTTCTTGGATCGGACGCGAGATGCTGCGTGAAAGAAGGATACCAACGAACAATGCAAGGACGAGTGTTGCGAATGCGCTCAGGAAAATGGAGCCATTCAATCGGCGAAGGAATTCATAATCGAGCGGGTTGCGTTCGGGCGAATTGGGAAGCAGGAGAACACCTACGGTCTTATCTTCCACTTTGATCGGATAGCCGTTTTCGAATTCTTCCTGACTGCAGGGCTCGCCCTTGGTCTTGTCGTTGCCTGCTACAACGATCTTGCCCTGGTTGTCTGCGATCGAGAAATAAAGCGGATGACCATCGTTGTGCGACTCGCCTCGTTGAAATTCTTTTTCAACACCCTCCCAGGTTTGATTCCAGTTGTAATATTGGGCAAGGTCTTCAACCAGCTCATGTTCATACCGGTCTTCAATGAATCGATCAAACTCGCGGCTTGCAAGGATGCGCGAAGATAGCACGATGATGCCTGTGCTGAATGTGCTGATGATCAAGAATGCAAGAATAAGCTTGGTCGAAAGTTTCATCCGTTGGTTATGCTTTTTTCAGTCGGTATCCTACACCGTAAACCGTTTCGATGCGGATGGGTTTGCGTGGGTCTTCTTCTACTTTTGCACGCAGGTTCTTGATGTGTGTGTCGATGGTGCGCTCGTAGCCTTCGTAGCGCACGCCCTGGATCACGTCCAACAGGTCGAGGCGCGAGAAGACCCGACCTGGGGTAGTCATCAAGGCTGCCAACAAGTCAAATTCAGAAGGAGTCAGGTCGGCACGACGCTCACCGATCATAACTTCGCGTGATTCATGGTCAAGTGTAATGTCCAACGCTTTCAGCGATTTTCCTTTTGGTTCGTTCTTCCCAGCGCGGCGCAGCACATTGCGCACCCGTGCCATCAATTCGCGCGGCTTAAAGGGTTTGGTCACATAATCATCTGCGCCGAGTTCAAGCCCGAGGATCTTGTCTTCATCCTCCACCTTCGCGGTCAGCATAATAATGGGGGTGTTGCTTTCTGCGCGATGGGCATTCATGAAATCATAGCCGTTCATTTCCGGCATCATAATGTCTAGCACCACCAGGTCGGGAGTCTCTTTGCGTGCAGCCTCCAGCGCCTCGCGTCCGTTATAAGCAGCGACAACACGATAGCCTTCCTGTTCAAGATAACTCTTGAGAAGGGAGACCATGCGTTTTTCGTCGTCTACTATGAGAATAGTTTGCGGCATAATTCGATTATCCCATAAACGTCGTGAAGAAATTGTGTGGATTAAAAGCCCCCGCCTCTTTCAAAGCGGGGGCTGGTTTGGCGTTATAGACCTGAGATTACGCCTCGTCTTTTTTCTCTTCGACCTCTGGCTCAACCGGGGCAGCAGGTTGTTGGTTGGCGTTAACGTTCACCACCCGCCATCCGCTGCGTTTGACAAAGGTATAGCCGAGCCAGATCAGCCCGCCCATCACAGCCAGATGCAGAAGACCGAACAACGGCGAGAAGAAAGGAAAGCCGCCGCGTCCGCCGAAATCACGTCCGCCATGGTCGAAGCCTTTTCCTCCGAAACCATTGTGCATGTCGTTGCCGTCAAATCCGCGAGCATGTCCGTGCATGAACGACATATCATCTGGTAGGTTTACCGCCTGCAGAACGCCAACACGGAAACCGGCAAAACCAACCCCAGCCAACACAATCAGAGTGAGTACGATGGTGAGAGTCCACCAAATCCATTTTTTTGTTTTCATGTTTACCTCCATTTGTAAACTTATGTTCATTCTCCCATGCAGGTATTTCAAAGGAGTGGAGGAATTATGTGGAAGTTGTGAGGTTGGTTAGACGATAGACCGCGGACGATAGACAATCGGTAAGTTTTTATGGTCCATTGTCTATCGTCCACCGTCTGTTATTCGTACGCCAGCGTATCTCTCACCGTCAACTTGGAAGCGCGGCGAGCGGGTAATGCGCTGGCAAGAGTCCCTAAGACGACAGTAAAGATCAGCCAGGCAATGATGCCTGTCGCGCCATAGACGGGCGGCATGGGAGCCGTCAGAATCGCCATGCCCACGCCAAAGCACAAGACATTGGTAATCGGAATCGAGATGAATATGCTTATCATCCAGCTTAGAATGCCGATCACCATGCCTTCGGTGATGACGATGGATTGAATATCTCCGTTGCTGGCACCAATGGCACGCATCACACCGATCTCACGTGTCCGTTCGAGGACATTGATACTCATCGTACCCATCAAGCCGAGTCCGCCAACGATGGCGATCAGCGTTGCCATAACCAGCATGAAATAAACCAGGACATCGGTTTGCGCCTTCTGGTCGCGGATGAAGTCTGCGCCGAGTTGGGTAGACTGGATCTGTACTCCGCGTTCTTCGAATGCCACCTGGATCTGGTCGTTGATGCGGTTCTGTGTGAGCGAGTCATGTTGCTCAGTGACGATACGCAGCGAATACGCCATCTCTGGCTCGCCGACGAGCACGCTTAAGTATTCATAATTGGCATATAACAACGGCGGGCTGACGTTACCCGTGATGCTATATGTGCCGACGATCAGCCATTTGGTCTTCTTTCCATCGATGTCTATCGTCAGCTCGTCGCCAACTTTCAGGTCTGGGAAGATCTGCAACAGGTGGTTGCCAATGACGATGGCATTTTCATCGCCGGGTTCCAGCCAGCGTCCAGACGTGATAATGGGGTCGATCAAGATCGAGGTAGAAGGAGGCGCGACGAAAATGATCTGGGTACCGGCTTCATCTTCATCCATTTCCAGCGTGCCGGTCCATTCCAACCATCCCTCTGCGCTGACCACACCCGGAATACTCTGTGCGATTCCAGCCACCTTGTCAAAGCGATATCCACGGTCGAAGGCGATGTTAATATCTGCAAGGAAGTAGCCTTGAATATCTTCGATCGTCTGGTCGAATGAAGCCCACAGGTTATACACGGCAATGAACACCGCGCCGCCCAAGACAAGCGTAAACAAGGTGAGTCCCAGCCGGGTCTTGCGCCGAAATGTATTTCTCAGCGAAATGCGGATTGGACGCGGGATCAAGACCGAATTTTTGTTGACCGATTCCTCTTTCACTTTCGCGTTCCCGCCCAAGCCATAATCGCTCAACGCCTCGCGGACAGTGATGCGCACACTGTTATAGATCGGTAAAATTGCCGCCAAAAGCGGCACAACCAGCGCCACGATCACCTGTTGGATCAATGTTGAAGAATACCCCTTGTATTCGCTAGGATAAAAATTGAGCCAGGCTGCCATGCCTCCGCCGATGTTTTCAGCAACTGCATCAGACAAAGGCACTGCAAGCGCCAACGCGCCCAACCCAAACGCCAGGATAAGCACGAGATACATGCCGAAGATTTGCATCGTACCGCCGCCGGTCGCTTTCATGATTCCGATCTGGCGCGTGTGTTGGGTCATCAATGCTGTGATGGTGTTAACGATCAGGAATCCACTCAATACTACGGTCAGGTAACCAAGAATACCCAATACAAAGAAAACGCCCTGAGTAATGCTGTATGCAAAATGATGCCCAGGTTGATAGACACTGACGAAATAGATCGTTGACCCTGCGCGTTCGAGTTTATCTGCCACGGATTGCGCCACGGCAGTCACATGGTCGGCATCAGTCTGTTTTTCCGAAACGCTGATCGAAAGCCTGCCATACTCATTTATATTTCCGCCCAGCCATTCCAGTGTATCGGGCGTAACATAGGCATTTACTTGCTGGGCAAGGTTATAGGGGAAACCCGTCACGGCATGCATGTAACCGGTAAACGTCAACTCGCGGCGTTTGCCATTGCCCAACTCGATGATGATCGTATCACCTGGGTTATAGCCAAGCGACATGGCGCTGGCATCAAGAATAGTCTCATGCTTGCCATAAGCAGGAATGTTGGTTTCACCAAGCGCGGGCTTGAGAAAGTTTAACGTTAATAAACTGGGGTCTTCTGCGGCAGTGAAGGAAATGCTCACCTTCGTTCCATCTGGGCGGATGATTTGACCGCTCGTGCTGTAATACCCTTCCACGGCTTCCACGCCCGGCACTTCACGCGCCACCTCAACCAGACCATCATTCAAACCAGAGGCGTAAATCTCCGCTTCGGATGGGTTTGCAGAAAGATAATCCCCATCCATGCTTTCGTTCATGTACAAGCCTAAATTGCTGTTGAAACCCACAGCCAGCGTTCCCACAGCAATGGTCACAATGGTAAGAAACGTCCGCCCGCGGTTGCTCCAAAAATCAGCCCAGACTTTTTTCCAACGACTGGAGATCATGACGAGACTCCCCGCCACGACAGATTCTCGCCGTTGTGTTTGTTTGCCATCTCATTCAACGCCTCACGCGTGACCTCGGACTGATTCAGCAATTCTGCGAGCTTGTCGTACCCGATGGCTAAAACCTCCACGGGTCCTGCCTCTGATGCACGGATGGAAGCACGATGCTTCTTCTCGTGGAAAAACTCCATTTCGCCGAACACTTTCCCCGGTCCGAGTTGAAGCGCGACTACGTCTGATTGATTGGGGCGCGGCAGGACAACTTCCACCGTTCCGTGCGAAACGATGTAGAAGGTATCCGCATTCGTGCCTTCATCCAGAATCATGGCTCCGGCGTCAAAACTCATAGTCTTGGCAGATTTTGTCGCTTGCAAGAGTTGGGTGTGGGTGAGGGTTGGCATGGCTTTGGCAACATACTCGTTGACAATTTCACCGTCTGCGATGAGCGCGGTACGATGGGTGCGTTTTGCCATCGCGCTGTCATGCGTGACGATGATGATTGTCTTGCCTTTTGCCACAAGGTCATTGAACAAAACAAATACAGACTCGGCTGTTTTTGAGTCGAGGTTGCCTGTGGGTTCATCTGCAATGATGACGGGCGGATCATTGGCAAGGGCGCGTGCTATCGCTACACGTTGTTGCTGTCCGCCAGAAAGCGCGGTGGGAAGTTTATGCGCGTGGTCAGCGAGTTCCACCAGTTCGAGCAAGTCCATGGCGCGTTTGCGGCGTTCCGCAGGGGTATACATGCGGCAGAAATCCATGGGCAGCATGATATTTTCAATGACCGAGATCATCGGCAAAAGTTGGAAGAACTGAAACACAACCCCGAGGTTTTTTCCGCGCCAGCGTGCCATTTGGTTTTCGTTCAAGCCATGCACGCCTGTGCCGTTAACCCACACCTCGCCATTGGATGGGCGGTCAATGCCGGTGATCATGTTCAACAGTGTGGTTTTGCCGCTGCCCGATTTGCCGATGATACTGACGAATTCACCTGCTTGAATTTGCAGGTCTACATCGGTGAGTGCGCGGTAATCGCCGATGGCGGTCTTGTAAAGTTTTTCCACACCGCGCATGTCGATCATTGGTCGGTTTTCGATAAGGCTTGCTTCGGCTTTGGGTTTGAAGAAGGATATAGCCATAAGATTTTCTTTCAGACCCTAAAGGTCTCAAAGACCTTTAGGGTCTTGTTTCATTATTCAAAAGTAACCACGGCAGTCATGCCCCAGCGCATAGACGGGTCCAGGTCGGTGAGCAGGATGGTGACTTCATAGACCACGTCGCCCTGATTCTCGGTAAAGGTCTGGCTGATGGAGAGCACATTGCCTTTGAATTCTTTGCCGGGCAGGGCATCCAGCTTGACGGTGACGGCTTGACCTTCTTCAAGGTTGACCACGTCGATCTCGGTCAGGTCGCTGGTCTTGACGACCCATTTGGATGTGTCTGCGATCGTGATAACTGGAGTGTTCGTGGTTGCAAACTCACCGATTTTGAGATCAAGGCTGGTGACCACACCCGCATGCGGCGCGCGTAATTCAGCATTGGCAAGGATGGCTCGTAACCCTGCGGTATCCAGTGAAAAGTCAGCGTCTTCAAGTGCTTCAAAATCTTTCTGCGCATTTGCCAAGCGTACCTGCGCATTCTGGAATTGGCTTTCAAGCTCCATCCAGCGAATGGCAATACGATACAACTCCCATGCTTCATCAAGCGCCTTTTTCTTGATTCTTGCATCTCCGGTGACCGGGCGTTCGTCATATTTGTGCTGTTCCATCAACCCAAGGTGGATCTCTAATTCTTCGGGGCTCATTTCAGACGTGTCCACATTTGGTTCTGCATAATTGACCGTTTTATCATCCAGATGTTTATAGGGCTCGAATTCAGCTCTGGCAACATCCAGCTTAGCCAATGAGGTTGCAATGGCTTCTGTTGGGCTCATCGTTTGAAACCGTGCGGGTACATCAAAATCATCCAATTGGCTTTGGGCATCACGGAATTCTTGATAAGCTTCGGTAAGTTCCTGTGAAGCTTTTGCTTGGGCGTCTTCAAGGGTTAGGGCTTCGTTTGATTGCACCAATGCGATCACGTCTCCGGCGGCGACTTTATCGCCCTCTTGCACCGATACTTCACTGACGAGTCCGCTGGTATTGAGGGAAACTTCAGTAAAGGTGATCGGTTCGAGCTTCCCTTCGGCAATGATGGTGTTATCTGCCTCAACAGTGGGGATGGGAGTGCTTTCTGGTGTGGCAGTGGAATTTGCGCCGCAAGCGCTGAGTACTACTGCAAGTAGAACGGGAATAATGAATTTGGGCGATTTCATGTCAACTTCCTTTGCGAGAATAAATTATTTAGTATGACCAGCGATTTAATGAAAAGTTACAGCTTTTCACTTTTACCTTACGGAGCATTCCGCATTTGGTTGCAAAAAGAGCACAATCCAATTGGATTGTGCTCTTTTTGCGATACTGTAGAACTGTTTTATTTTTCCAACATCATGCTGGCTTCTTCATTCAGCCAACGTCGACCGTCGCGGGCGAGCAGGTCGTAGCCTTCGGGTGGACCCCAGCTGCCGGGTTTGTAAACAGCTAACGGCGGAGTCTGATGCGTTTCCCAGGTCTGTAAGATGGGATCGATCAGCGACCAGGCGGTTTCCACTTCATCGGCACGGGTGAAGAGCGAGGCGTCGCCCTGCAGGGCATCCAGCAAGAGGCGTTCGTACGATTCAGGGATGGATGATTTGCCAAAGGCATCATCGTAGTGGAATTCCATATCGACCGAGCGGGTCTCGTTGACCGTATCAGGAGCCTTTGCCTCAAAACGCAAGTGGACGCCTTCATCAGGCTGGAGGTAAAGCACGAGCATGTTCGGCTTCATGGTTTGCATGGGGAACATGGTGGTCGGCGGCTCTTTAAATTGGATGATGATCTGGGTTTGTTTTTCGGCGAGGTTCTTGCCTGAACGCAGATAGAAAGGCACGCCCTTCCAGCGCCAGTTGTTGATGAATAGACGCAACGCCGCATAGGTAGGCGTAGTGGACTTGGGGTTGACCTTCTCTTCGTTTTTGTAGCCCTTGTATTGTGCCCGCACCGTATTTGCTGCGACCTGTTCGGGCGTCATCGGTTGGATGGCACTGAGGACTTTGACCTTCTCATTGCGCAGGTGACTGGCACTAAATGAAGCGGGCGGTTCCATGGCGACGAGAGTCAAGATTTGCAAGAGATGGTTTTGGACCATATCACGCAATACGCCGACGCCGTCATAAAAACCGGCGCGATGTTCCAAGCCGACTTTTTCAGAGACGGTGATCTGTACGTGGTCGATATAATTGCGATTCCAGATCGGCTCGAAGATGGTATTGGCAAAGCGTGTGAAAAGAATGTTCTGCACAGTTTCTTTGCCAAGATAATGGTCGATGCGATATATCTGATTTTCGTGCAATGCCTTATGGACTTGCTTGTTCAACTCCACGGCAGATGCGAGGTCGGTGCCGAAGGGCTTCTCGAGTACCACACGCCTCCAACTGCCGTTCTCGTGCAGTTGATTGGTGGCGTTGAGGTTGTCAATGATGGTGGGGAAGAGCGTGGGCGGCAATGCCATGTAAAAGAGGCGGTTGGCTTCGCCTTCTTCTGAGGCGGTCAGTGCATCGGCAAGTTTTTGAAAATCGCTTGCTTCAGTATATTTACCTGCCAGATAATGCAAGTTGGGCGCAAAGACATTCCACTCTTCATCGGTGAACTCGTACCCGGCAAATTCTTTTATTCCTTTATAGAGATGCTCGCGGAATTGTTCATCGGTAAAAGCTGTTCCGCCGAAACCGTAGATTTGAAATTTCTTCGGAGTGCGGCGTTTGCGAAAGAGATTGAACAGCGAAGGGATCAGCTTGCGCTGGGTCAGATCGCCAGAGGCACCGAAGATGATGATCGTTGTTAATAAGCCGTTATAAAGTGGAGTGTTCATAAGAGTAAATAGTAATTGGTAAGTAGAGATTGGAGATTGGATGTCAAATTACCAATTACCAATCTCCAATTACTAATTTTTCTTTATCGCGTGTCCGCCGAATTGGTTTCGGAGCGCGGCAAGCATGCGGGCGGGATAATTTTCTTCGTCGCGACTGGCGAAGCGCATTTGTAAAGCGAGGGTGATGACCGGGGCGGGGACGTCGAGGTCGATTGATTCAAAGACTGTCCAGCGACCTTCGCCGGAGTCTGCCACCCAGGGCTTGATGTCTTTGAGTTCGGTATCTTCGTCGAGGGCGTTGGCGGCGAGATCAAGCAACCACGAGCGGACGACACTGCCGTGCTGCCAGATATGCGAGACCTGCGAAAGGTCGAGACCGAATTCTTTTTTGCCCTTCAAAATGCCAAAGCCTTCAGCAAAGGCTTGCATCATGCCGTATTCGATGCCATTGTGAACCATCTTCACGTAGTGACCGGCTCCATGCGGACCGACACGACCCCAGCCGAGTTCTTTTCCGGGGGCGAGTGTTTCGAAGATGGGATTCAATTTCTTGGTCACTTCTTCTTTGCCGCCGATCATGAGGCTGTAGCCTTCGGTGAGACCCCAAATGCCGCCGCTGGTACCGCAGTCAACAAAGTCGATGCCTTTGGCTGCGAGCATTTCAGCGTGCTTGATGGTGTCTTTGTAGTTCGAGTTACCGCCGTCGATGATGATGTCGCCTTTCTTCACTAAGGAAGCCACCTTCTCAATGGTTTCGGTGGTGGTGGCTCCAGCCGGAACCATAACCCAAACGACTTTGGGAGAAGAGTTGAGCTTGCCGACAGCTTCTTCCACTGAGTACGCGCCTTCGATACCTTCTTTAACGGCACTATCAACGCTCTCTTTTGTGCGGGCGTAACCGATCACGCGATGTCCACCTTTGGTGAGGCGTTTCGCCATGTTCAATCCCATTTTGCCTAAACCGATCAGTGCTAATTCCATTTTGTTGCTCCTTTGGTATTCGCTCTGTTGGGGGCTTAGCCCCAACAGAGCGGTGTGATTTATAAAAATTTACCTGCCGCTTCATCGATCATCCAAACCAGGTTTCCATGTACAGGTTGAATTCTCTGAGCAGGGTATAACTCCAAATTTCGTTCCCCATGTATGACGTTGCGTAAAGTCTCTGCCTTGCCTGCGCCGGTGACCAAAAACCAAATCTCTCTGGCTTGATTGAACACCTTGGGCGTCAGAGAGACGCGGTTGGCGGGGCGGTCTTGATAATGGGCTGTGACAGCAATGGTAGAAGTTTCGATCTCAACTTGTGAGCCGGGGAAGAGGGATGCGGTGTGACCGTCGTCGCCCATGCCAAGCAGCACAAGGTCGAAGCGTGGAAAGTCGAATGGCGCGTCAGCGAATCCGTTTAGGATGTGGGCGTAGGCTTGGGCGGCTGAAGCAGGCTCAAGCGTGGATTCGACGCGGTGAATGTTCGTCGTCCCAATTTTGTCGAAGAGGATTCCACGCATGGAACCGTAGGTATTGCCGGGGTCATCCACGGGCACACAGCGTTCGTCGCCCCAAAAAAAATGCACGCGAGTCCAGTCGATGTTTTCACTGGCGAGCCGTGCATATAATTTCATGGGGGTACTGCCCCCTGAGAGTGAGACGAGAAAACGCCCGCGTTCGTGGATGGCTTGATTGGCTACCTCGGTGAATTTTTTCATTGCGGCTTGGCTTAGTTCGTCACCATCTTTAAATTCTTGGATATTCATAATTGGTCGATTTTATCGCAAATGATAAAATCTGAGCGATGAATCAGATTAATTTAAAGAAACTACAAGCGCTTCGCACGCGGACCTTCAACCTGCCTCCACAAAAACGGGTTTCATCTCCTGCCTCGGCTTTGAGCTTCGTCAACAAACGAGGCTTCGTTTATTTCTGGCCCATCAAAGGCATTGACCTGCCTTCTCTATGGACGGCAGTTGCTGGCGATAGACCTGTGGCAGACAAGCATGATGATCCAGGTCACATTACATGGGGCTGGAAAGATAACGCGCTCGATAAAAAGATCTGGTATTACGGCAAGATCTTGCGCGGCAAAGCAACCATGATCTCGTTGGAGATCGCGCCTTATTTTTATGCCTTGTCTGAAAATTATGGCTCGCCTGAAGAAGATTATCTGATCGCCTATGAAGAGGGGCGTTTGCCGCAATCAGCGAAACAAGTTTATGAAGCCTTGCTCGATAAAGGCGCTATGAACACGCTCGATTTGCGCAAAGAAGCCAAACTTTCGAATGCAAAAGATTCTGAGTTCAATAAGGCACTTGAGTACCTGCAAAAAGATTTCAAGATCTTGCCAGTCGGTGTGGCGCAGGCAGGCGCATGGAAGTATTCACACATTTATGCGATCACGACCAGTCATTTCCCTGACCTTGCGGAACAGGCGCGCAAAATAAAAGAATCGGAAGCACGCGCGAAATTGCTGGAGCTTTATTTTGACATGGTTGGTGCAGCCCAAGTGCGCGATGTGCAGAAGCTGTTTGGTTGGGGTAATGAGATAGTGAAGAAGAGCGTTGGTAAATTGGTGGATGCTGGTACATTGGTTTTAGCGGAGCACCACAAGTTTACAGGGGAGTGGCTGGCGGTGAAAGAAGTTATATAAAAATGTGGAGGATGCAAAATCCTCCACATTTATTATTAAACCCAATTCCATGCGAGCCAGACGGTCATTGCATTGAACACAAGGCTGACTACAAGCAAGAACTTATCATACGCCGATGGGTAAGTGGGCAGACTAACGAGATTGAATAAAAAGAAGAATACTGCCACAATGATATTTGCCCAGCGGTTTACAGGTTGAGCTACCATTAACGACAGGACGACCATTATGATGGGGATGACCATCAAGATTGAAATCCCCAACCACATCCCATGCGTGAACTGGATTTTTCCCATTTCGCCGGATTTATAGTCACCACTGAATATTCGCAAAACATCCCCAAGCAGATACGTCAGCATGACCGCCACCCATAAACCGGATAATTGAATTTGCATATCTACCATATCATTATCTCCTACTTGCAATTATACGGTGATGACCACGTTCCCTGTGTTTTTACCTGATTCATAATAACGATGCGCCTCGGCGGTTTTTTCCAGCGGAAATTGTTTATCAATCACCGTTTTGAATTTTCCTGCTTCCACAAGTTCTTTGATGAAGTTCAGGTCGGCTAGGGTTTCAGAGGATAACGCACAGATTACCTTCTGCCCGTCAGATTTTGACGTTCGCATCATTTGCATCAGTTGTTTCACTTTGAAACTGGCAAAAAGAAGAACACCCGTTGACGTGAGTGAGCTTTGGCATTTCTCGAAGGAACTTTTGCCGAGGATGTCATAAATAAAGTCATACGTTTCACCGTTTTTTGTAAAGTCTTCTTTGCTGTAATCAATGACCTTGTCTGCGCCGAGGGCTTGGACGAAAGCCAGTTTGTTCGTGCCGCAGACGCCGGTCACTTCTGCGCCGAAATATTTGGCGAGTTGCACGCCTGCTGAGCCAATTCCGCCAGAAGCGCCGTTGACCAGAACTTTCTGCCCAGGTTGAATGTTGACCTTTTTGAAGTGACTGTATGCAGTCAATGCGCCGTAGGGGATGAGAGTGGCTTCTTCGAAGCTCATATTCGCAGGCTTGTGAGTGACCAGTCCGCTTTCGGGCATGCACATATATTCTGCATAGGTACCGAATGTCGAGCCTCGATAGCCAAAGACCGCATCACCGACTTTGAAGCGTTTTACTTCTTTGCCAATGGCTTCGATCTCGCCAGAGAATTCGCTGCCAAGAATGTATTTTTTCGGTTTGCGAATGCCAAACTCCAAGCGAACGAGTGGCAAAAGGATGCCCGGCATGTTGAATTCTTTGGTTGTTAGGTTTCCAAATTTTCGAGCGAGCATATCTCCGTAATTGACTCGTGTTGCACGGATGCGAATCAAGATCTCATTATCTTTCGGAGTAGGCTTTGCGATCTCTCGCAATTGCAGAACGTCTGGTGAACCATATTCAGTGTAGGTAATTGCTTTCATGGAATATCCTTTTTATTTGTTGGTGGATTCGGTATCGGCTTCGTACGAAAATACTTCGGTTAGAGGCAAGCCAAAGGCGAGAGAGATGCGGAACGCTAATTCCAATGATGGGGCGTATTTTCCGCCTTCCAGGGCAATGATGGTTTGGCGCGTCACACCGACTTTTTCCGCCAACTGTTCCTGGGTCATTTCGTTATTTTGGAAGCGCAATTTGCGGATGTTGTTGCGGACTTGTCGCTTTTCCATGTCACATTCCCCGGCGGTAGAGTGTGATTTGGGTGATATCCCCAACGATCTGAGCGATGATGCTGAAGACGAAGATCAAGCTGATCATCATCAATGCGGGTTGACCGAAAATGAAGGCAAAGATAGAGATCAGCACACCGACTGAAAAAATGATGTATGAAACGCGGACGCCTTTTAGCTCGATCAAGTTGTCACGTTCATCTGTGATGAAGCGCGGGTCTTCATATTTCTGCGACCGAATAGATTCAACGATGGTAAGCAGAATATTCGTCAAGATACTGCCGATGATGGTCACAAGGATATTGGCGCCGATCACGATTGCCCACAAGCCGTATAGCCTGCCCGCGATCCACTCACCTGATTGAATGATGGGGAATAAGTTGACCAAGTAGTAGACCATGATGAACAAATGGCTGACCAACGACACGGTGATATTTTTCTCTTGGTAGGACATTTTTAGCTCCTGTATGCTTTAGTATTCATAATGTAAACTATAACTTACATTAAGTCAATACCTTTTTACATAGAATTTCAAAATTCCTAGTGATCTATCTTGACTTAATTATATAAACACTGTATATTTACACTGTAAAATAAAACAGGAGCCAACATGGTCAGACCCAGCAAGAAAACCCAAATTCCTAATCTACAGGAAGCCATCAAAGAAACGGCGTGGAAGCAGATTGCTGAGACGGGGGCGGCGGCATTGTCTCTGCGGGCAATTGCGCGTGAGTTGAAGATCACTGCGCCTGCCATCTACAACTACTTCCCAGATCGGGATGCGCTGGTCACTGCCTTGATCATCGATGCTTACACTTCCTTTGGGGATTACCAGATTATTGCACGCGACGCTCAGGCGGAGCATGACCTGGCAGGGCAGTTGCAAGCAATAGGTCTTGCTTACCGACAATGGGCGTTGGAATACCCACAACGTTACCAGTTGATCTTCGGTACTCCAATTCCTGGGTACCAAGCGCCGATGATGGAAGTCTTGCCCTCTGCTGCACGTTCATTAAGTGCGCCTGTTAGTGTGA
>JAFLCF010000269.1 GCA_017303735.1 Anaerolineae bacterium | reverse complement strand
TTTCGTTTATCCACAACTTAGGTTCGTCGTGCCTCGTCACCAAACCCTTCAGGTTCTGCCAGAACTCCTGATCTGCCATGCGATTCCAATAGGTGCGTGTTGTAATCCCCGCACGTGCAGCAATTTGTTTCGCGGAAAATCGTCCAGCAAAGACAGACCCATTATCGTCACGGAATCCTGCCTCGTATGTTCCTTGTCTAAATGAGGCGACCATGAAAAAACCGTCAACACCAATCTGTTGGCTGACCCACCGCTGAATATACCCAGGCAGGGGGATGGCGCGGTCTGGACGCACAATGCTCGCGTAAATATCTTTGATCAGATCATTCTCGACGATCAAAGATTCTTTGCCGGACTGAAATCGCACGGATGGTTTTTCAAATCCCATATCAGACAGGATCTTCATGATCTCCTGTCCGATCATTTGGTAGTCACCCTGACCTGTAACGCGAATCGTGATCGTGTTGCCGTCTTCGATCGGGTCGAGAGTGGGGGACTGTGCTGCGTGCCACACGCCATAAGCTTCATCGCCGATCTTTAGCCGTAACTGCTTTTGGATGTGTCTCCAGAGGATGTTGTCTGCCATGTTCTTCTCTCAAAAATCTTTATTGTGATAGTTTTTTCAATCTTCGTCAGGAAGCCCTACAAGGTGGCTTATTTTTCTACCCATATCGCAGGGCAAAATCATTTTTTTGGGCGTCTCAAAATCGTTCCTATTGAATGAAGGTTTACAACAGTTACTCACCTGTTCCTCAGCAATTCCTCAAACAGTTCTTCAATCGTTTCTCAAATTTGAGTTATTGACCATTTTTGCCTTGAAAAAATGGTGTGATTTTCCGCCAAATACCGAAACTCGATTTTTGGGAAGTGGTCAGTTCTCCCCCATTTTTAGGGTCAGATACAAGGCAGGTGGACACGATCCTGCCAGTAGCATTCCAAAGTCGTTTCACCATGTATCACCAGCCTTTTTCACGTCCACAATGGTTGCCTCTTGACGCATCTCCTTCGGGGTCGGAATAATCTTGGTGTCACCATTTCGAACAGCCTGTACTGCGTGTTGCAGTAAGCGAATAAGAACTTCACCCTTGGGTAAAAAATTTCCAGCCAGCTTACTGATCTGCTGATCAATCTCACGGGGAAATCGGTAGGTAAAAACAATGCGCTTCGCTCGCACCTTCTTTTCGAACGGCTCGATCTCAAGCGGCGTCTTCTCCCAAGTGTCAGCGACATCCTCGATGATGACCGTCATTTTGCGGCGGCGGGCATCCGGTGTTCCTTTGATGGACAGATTGCCTTTGCGAACCTGTCCCAACGCCCATGACACCAGCGAGGTGGTCATATTGATCTCGGTCACGTTGATGTTTCGATCCCTGTTCTGTGCCAATCCAAGGATCGCTGCGCGGAGTAACTTGGCTTCCACATGGAGATGTTCGGGGATGAAGTATCCAAAACAGGGATTCTGTTGGTCAAACGTCCTGCGGGATGCCCGGCGCTTTTCGATCTGCTCCGCGGATTTGGCATCGCGTTTAATCTGGATAGCTGTTGGGATCATGGCAACCACACTCTCTGGAGCAGAGGAGGGGGAAGCAACGGTCGAGGTCATGGCTTCAAATGGGTTTCGTTTGGTCATGGCTAAACTCCTAAAGTCTCGAACAGGTCAAGCTGGACGGGTGCCAGGGCAGGCACTTCCCAGCGGGGTGTTTCGATATGGTGTTGTTGGGTAAAAGTTTCCATCCATTCATTTGCAAGTTCTCGGGTGTTCTCAACGGCACGTTCCAACCCTGCGCCGTGATTACGACCACCGCAAACACAATCGCAATGCGGCTCACACGCTTCATAACATCGGGCGTCGCAGCGCCCTTTGCAACCATCGTTGTTGTACACGGCAATCAGGGTGGTCATGACAAATTCCTTTATTCCTCAATCATCCGTGCGCTTTTGATCGGTCCAAAGTCGCGCATATCGTGGTCGTATTCCAATTCCATCTTCCTTCCAGGTTGTGCGCCATGTAACGTTTCTCGCATTGCAATCGATACAGGCTTTCCATTGAGTTCAAAGTACACAAAGCCATCGTTTACTTTGGTAGTTGTGACAACAATCTTTTCTATGTTGTTTTTATCGCCTGCCATAATTGGAGTACCCTTTCTTCCGTTTCTCGGTCGCCCAGCGAGTGGGCAGCAGCTTGATAAAGACATAAATAAAGTAGGAGACAACAATCGCCCATACATCCCTGGGTGACAACGCCAGAAGTAACAAGCTGAACAGAAGCAGGTAGTTATTTCCATTGCCATTCACTATGCTGAATAACTAAGCTGCCCCGAAAAGCAATCTGAAAATCAGTGCTCTTTTGCTCATGATGAAACTACGATCTCCTGATAATTTCAGCCGTCACTGTTTCGTATTCCTGTGAAGCACGATGGGCAGGGGCATACTCGAAGATGGTCTTGCCTTCGGCGACACACTCGCGCAGGGCGGTAGCGCGGTGAATGGGAAGGAGGACATCACGACCGAATTGCGTCTTTAGTTGATCAAGAGATTCCTTGCTCACGGAAGTTGATTCGTCGTAGAACGTTGGGAGAACGCCCATCAATGCACCGTCCCATCCGTGCTGATTTTTGAGGCTGGTGCTCTTGGTCCACAAACTACCGGCGAGCTGAGTCAACCCATCGCTGGAAAGGTATTCGGTCGCTGTGGGACACAGAACAAATTTAGATGCGTAACAGGCGCGTTCTTGAATACCGCCCGCGGAAGGAGCTGTATCAAAGAAGATGTAGTCGTACTCTCTGCGAAGGGGGTGGAGCAAGTTGTCGATAACATCAATCGATTTTTCTGCGCCTAACATCACCTGCGCCATTGCAGTCGTGTCGTTGCCGGGAAGAATGTCCAGGTTCGTGCGACCGGTCTTTCGTATCCATTGGTGAACGTCATCAGCAACGCCGCTAACCATCGCACTGATGGCGCGGAATAGACCCGGTTCTGATGGTAGTCCCAGCGCATTGGAGCATTGCCCTTGTGGGTCGCCATCCACGATCAGGACGCGGTATCCGTGAAGAGCGCAACAGTGGGCGACAGTGATCGTTGTTGTTGTTTTCGCCACGCCACCTTTATGATTTGCTACTGCGATGTTTAATGACATTCTTCTATTCTCCTGGAGTATTTACTTGATAGTCTTTGGTTACAGTTCCTACTTCGGCTTTTCCTGCGGTGTGAGCTTCCCACCAGTACGTGCCAGAGTGAACACCAAATAGGGGGGCTTCGGGGGAGTAAGTTTTGAAGTGTCCCCGGCGAATGTGGAGACTCGTATCTCCTTTACTCAACGAGGAAGCCCCTTTTTCCTGGTACGCCTTCACCTTCTTCATCGGAATTATTTTGAGAACGTGATGGCGTGTTCCTTTATTCCTGTGGCGACGGTTTTTTATGGTTTCGGATTTGCCGCCAACTTCTTCGGTAATGATGTTCTTGCAGTGCGCAAGGGCAATCGCATAAAAAAAAGTGTAAACTGAGGAGCTTATATGAGCATAGAAGCTATCGTCAACGGGTTGTTTGAAAGAAAATGCACTGAAACCACCGTCTGATGGTGGCGAACCATCGAGTGCGGCACTTAATGAGAAGCCATAAGGTATGAGGTTGCCATCGACATCTGAAAAACCAACACCACAAATATTCCATCCA
Source organism: Anaerolineae bacterium (assembly GCA_017303735.1). The sequence goes on along the minus strand of JAFLCF010000269.1, from coordinate 1,568 downwards.
CGTGTTGTTCTTTGTGATTCGAGATATACCCCTTCGCGGACTGCGAAAATTAGTCCATTAGGTACTTTTTCAACTTGGCTTATTAAGGCATCGAAAACATTTTTAGGCAAACGTCTTTTCATCTGATTGCTCATAAATAAAGAAGAATCTTTTTCATGTTTTTTTGTGTAAGAAAACTCAAGCCACATCCTGGGAAATGGAGGAGCTATGTTTGGGATTGAATTGATTACTTCCCTCTTTTTAGGAATACGTCTTGTTTTTTCTACGTGATTCGAAACCATATCCGAAACATTTGACACATCGAACCGTACGATGTCTTCAGGAGTGGAAAAGAATAAGTTTTTACCTACTTCAAGTTCAATTAGATACTCAAGAGGAAATCGAGATTCTTTAAATTCTCTTTTTAGAATCTCGTTCTTTTGCACTTCGTCAAAAAAAAGTTGTCTCATGTACATTCCTTTCCCCCCTCCCTTTTGAGGGGGAGGGGAGATGTTCGCTATCGTTACTCTGGTCCTTCGAGGGTTGTCGAGCCAGTGGAGTCTTCGTCAAACTTCGCGTTTTCGATGAACGCCACGGCAACCGGTTTCCCATTGATCTGAGCGTTCAGGGTTCTCACTCGTGCGCCGGACGCGCGATGCAGGGTGTTCAATGCACCAACCACCAGGGATCGTGCTTCCTCGGGTGACGCATCGATGCGCCTGCCGCGAACCGCGACCTGGATGCCAAAGGCTCTCTTTACGTCCTTCAAGTCATCCAGGTCGAGTGCTACTGCGCGTTCACCCATCCGGCTTACGAAGGGGACACGATCGGTTCTTCGTTGGTCGGGGCGTCGCCAGGCTTGCGCGGAGGAAGAACAAATGGGGGCTGCCAAGCAGGGACAGGAGAGGTAGCTGGTTCGGGGGTCTGCGTCGGTTGCTGTGCCGGGGGGATCACCAACGGCGTTGGTACAACAGGTTCAGCAGGGGCAGGAGGGGTTACTGGAGCTGCGGGCTGAACTGGGACCGTTGATGGTTGTGCAGGGGTAGGTTGCACAGGAGCAGTGGGAGTTGCAGGAACGTTCTGTGGAGCGGCGGGCTGTGGTGCAGGAGTGTTCTGCGCGGCAGGAGCTGCGGCAAACTTCCACGGATTGGAGAACGCTTCCCGTGCAGCTTGAATGCGACGCATAAAATCTGATCCTGTTCCTCCTTTACGGGTTGCGGTCTGCGGAACAAATTGCGCTTGCCCAAACTGAACAACGGGCAGGGGTGCTGCTTCATCCACGTTCTGCGCAGTGAGTTCGATCACATCACCAGCAGGCAGTCCCAAACTGCGCTTGACATCCGTGATCATGCGGGGAGCGATCATATTGCCTAGCATGCCGCGTTCACGAATGAGCTGCTCGGTCGCCTGCTTCATGGCTTCGTCGGTGATCGCAGCAGTTTCGTAGCCAAGTGCGATCTCGGCAGAAATTTCAGGAGCGGATAACTTGAAGGAGTAGTACAAGATCACATGTCCAACCAACGCTATGATGAACGTCCACACGATCGAGTCACCAGCCCAAGCAGGAACCTTTGCAAGTTCTTGCCCGC
>JAFLCF010000268.1 GCA_017303735.1 Anaerolineae bacterium | reverse complement strand
CCGGCAAGAACAAGCAGATGGGCGGCGTTGAGAACGTGGTCAGCGGTATTGCAGGCGCGTTCATCGGCGGCTTCATTATGGAAAACTTCTTCGGCACCGCGGGCGTAACCGGCTTCAATGTTTACAGCTTCATTGTGGCAATCCTCGGCGCGGTCATTTTGATCTGGGTCGTTGGTTTCTTCCGCGGTGGTCGCAGACGCCGATAGTATGCTTGAAAAAAATCCCCGTCATGCGACGGGGATTTTTTTATTAAGCCACAACTCTTTCGCGCGCCACAGCCAACACATACTCGATCATCTTCTGCGGAATATTCACACCGGTGGTCGTGATGCTGTTACGAAACTCCATGGTGTGATTGATCTCGTTGATCGTAAAACCGTCTTCATCTTCAAAGAGATCGAGCGCCAGCAAACCGCCGCCAACCGCATGCGCCGCCCGCTGACACAAGTCCGCGATCTCGGGCGTGACAGGGCAATTGGTCGCCACTCCGCCACGAGCCGTGTTCGTGATCCAGTTTTCTGAGGAACGATAGATCGCGGCAATACATTCCTCCCCCACCACAAAGGCGCGAATATCCCGCCCGGGTTTGTGGATGTATTCCTGAATATAAAAGACCTGATGATTAACACCCAGCGTGGCTTTGTGTTCGATCAATGACTCTGCCATTTGACGGTTATCAACTTTCGCCAGTAGCCGCCCCCATGACCCAACCACTGGCTTTAGTACACAAGGATAACCCATTGCCTCGACCGCCTGTAGAGCTGATTCTTCATCAAAAGCCATATACACTCTGGGAGTTGGGATGCCGTTCTTCGCAAGCAGTTGACTGGTCACATATTTGTCGCCGCAGCGTTCCGCCACAAGAGATGAATTCACGACAGGGATGCCATGCGCCTCGAAGATGCGTGAAATGTACAATCCGCGCGAATAGGAAATGGAGCGCTCAAAGAGCACATCTACTTGCTCAGGGAGTTGGTGAATATCGAAGTAGTGGTCACCATCATTAATGCGTACCACTTCTACATCTGGCTGTTTTTCAAATTCATCCAGAAGATATTTTTCTTCTGCTCGCAAGCGGGTGTAAAGAAATCCAATTTTCAACATAATTTATCCTTCCGTATCAAGGTCGGTAGATTGGTAAATTTGTATATTGGGGTTGCTCAGCAATTTACTAACTTACTAACCTACCAATCATCGCTTCTGTCACTTCTTTGGTCGCCAAACTGCCACCGAGGTCTGGCGTGGTTTCAAGATTAGCAATACATTCATTCACGGCTTGATGCAACCGTTCTGCTGATTCAGTTTCTTTCAAATAATCCAGCATCATTGCCGTGGCAAGGAACATGGCAACCGGGTTGGCTTTGCCCGTCCCTACCAAGGGCGGAGCACTGCCATGAACCGGTTCAAAAACTGCCGCCTCCGCGCCAATATTGCCAGATGCCGCAACACCAAGCCCGCCGACGAACATGCAGGCTTCGTCACTGAGAATATCGCCAAATAAATTCGTGGTGACGATCACCTCAAATTGCTCCGGCGCGCGGACGAGCTCCATGGCGCAGGTATCCACCAGCATTTCTTTCAAATTAATATCTGGATATTCTGTTGCCACTTCAAATGCGACGGCACGAAAGAGTCCGCAGGTTTGGCGCAAGACATTGGCTTTGTGAACCACATGCAAAGACGTACGTCCGCTCTGGCGGGCGAGGTCGAAGGCTTTGCGGATGATCCGCTCGGAGCCTTTGCGCGTGATAATGCGTTCGGTCACGGCGCGAGCACCGTCGTCTTCAAGGCGTTCAATGCCCGAATACAATCCCTCCGTGTTTTCGCGGACGATGAGAATGTCTATATTCGGGCGTGATGACTCATGTGGAATGGATCGTGTTGGGCGCAGGTTTGCATACAGATCCAACGACTGACGCATGCGCACGACAGGCGAAAAATAATTGGGGATGGCTGGCGGTGTGGTCACAGCGCCGAAGAGAGCGGCATCGGCGTGGCGAATGGCTTGAAGTGTTGAATCAGGCAAAGGTGAGCCTGAGCATTGATACTCCTCAAAGCCAATGCCGCATTCGGTAAATTCAAATTTCAATGGCAAGGCGGTCAACACATCTCTAGCGCACGAAAGCACTTCAGGTCCAATTCCATCTCCGGGGAGAAGGCAGATACGATGCGTCATGCCATCAATTCCTGAATATCATGTTGTTTCAAAAAGTTGACGATACCGCCTGCGTCTGCGATCTTCAAAACGAAATCGGGCAAGGCTTGCGCTTGAAAATGATTGCCCGTCATGCGATTGAAGATCTCGCCGGTAGAAAGGTCTACTTCCACATCATCGCCTTCGGTGATATCCGCCACCGCTTCGGGACATTCCAAGATCGGCAGACCGATATTGATGGCGTTGCGGAAGAAGATTCGCGCGAAGGAGGGCGCGATGATGCATTTGGCTTGCGAGCCTTTGATGGCAATTGGGGCATGCTCACGCGAAGAACCGCAGCCAAAATTTTGCCCTCCAACGATGATATCGCCCGGCTGAGCAGACTTTGAATATTCAGGCTTTACTTCGCAAAAGACATTCTTTGCAAGTTCCACAGGATCAATGGTGATGTTATACCGACCAGGAATGATCTCGTCGGTGTTCATGTTCTCTCCGAACGTCCAGGCTTTAGACATGGGTAGCTCCTTGTGAAATGGTTTCCAAAATATTGCGCGGGTCGGTAATGCGACCTGTAAGCGCAGATACAGCCGCCGTGGCTGGGCTTGCCAGATAGATCTCTGAAAGCGGGCTGCCCATGCGCCCGACAAAATTGCGGTTCATGGTGGTGAGAGCGCGGTCACCAGCGCCGAGCACACCTCCATGCCGACCAATACATGCGCCACAGCCGGTGCCGGTAACAGAACAACCCGCATCGATAAGGATTTCGATCAAGCCGTTATGCAATGCTTTTTTATAAATGCGCGAGCTGGCAGGCGTGACCACCACCCGGGTTTGTGGATGAACTTTTTTGCCTTTGAGAATTTCGGCGACGATCTCAAGGTCTTCGTAGCGCGCATTGGTGCAGGTGCCGATATATACCTGATGAATTTCCAGACCTTCCACATCGGGCAAGGCTTTGACGTTATCCACATCGGGATGACAAGCCACTTGCGGCACCAGAGTGGATACGTCAATTTCAAGAACACGCTCATACCGCGGGTTGACCGGGACAATGCGCTCAAAGTTTCCCTTCGCTGGGGTCTCTTCCTGCAAATAACGGATCGTCTCATCGTCTGCGGCGATCAGTCCGCACTTCGCGCCAATCTCCGTGGACATATTTGGAAGAATGATGCGTTCATGCATGGGCAGGTTGTCGATGTACTCGCCGCCAAACTCCACTGAACGGTAGGTGCCACCATCCATACCTAGCAGACCCGCAATATAGATCATCACATCTTTGGCGTAGACACCGGGTTGGGTTTGCCCACGCAATTCCACGCGAATGGTCTCGGGAACTTTGAACCAGCATTTGCCAGTGACCCATGCCACGCCGATCTCGGTGGAGCCTAGCCCAGTGCCAAATGCGCCTAAAGCGCCATACGTGTTCGAGTGCGAGTCCGCGCCGATGATGATGGAACCCGGGGTAACAAAGCCCTCTTCGATCATCACTTGATGACAAACGCCCTGTTGAAAAAGATATGGCAACTCTTGTTCTTTTACAAACTCGATGATCTTGCGATGATTTTCAGCGGCTAATATATTTGGTGCTGGGTAGGCATGGTCAAGATGGAGGACGATCTTGTTCTTATCAAAGATCGGTTTGCCAATATCACGAAATGCTTTGATGGCTAATGGCGTGGTATTGTCGTGACTCATGATGTAGTCCACATCCAAAAGCAAAATCTCTCCTGCGTGGACTTGTCTGCCTGCTTTGCGGGAAAATATTTCTTCGATCAATGTGCCCATAAAATTCTCCTTTTGATTCTGAGGTGACAGTCACTTTGAAAGTGACTGTCACCTATTTGCTCTGTCCGTTATATTTTTTCAACACCATGCGCGTCTCTGTTCGTTTTACGCCAGGGACGGTGCGAATCTCTTCGATCAGGTTATTCAACGCCATCATGTTCTCGGCATTGGCAAAGGCGCTGATGTCGTAATCGCCTGTCACCTCGTAGATGTTCGAGACATTCGAAAAACCGCGCAAACGTCTCACCACCGAAGAGGTGTACACATGCGACTCGACTTCAAGCATCAGCATGGCATTGATATCGTGTGGAATAACGTCCATTTCGCGACCTGTCACCTGCTCGGCAATCTCCAAAATATCGGCATCGAAAAGCTGTTTGCGTTGGTCACCCATATTCTTGATGCGCGTGACGATGACCTCCAATTCTGCGGCGCTGATCTCAATCCCGTATTCATCCAAACGTGCAGCGACGGCAGATTTGCCCGTGTACTTGTCGATGACGATCTTGCGTTCCCGTCCCAGCATGGATGGGTCGAATGGCTCATAGGTTTTGGGGTTTTTGAGAATGCCGTTGGTGTGGACTCCGCTTTTATGGCTGAAGGCATTCTGCCCAGTGATCGGTTTGTTCGGCGCAAGCAAAAAGCCAGAGACCTTTTCCAAATAGCTTGATAATTCCACCAAAGGGCGCAGGTCATATTTCTGCGTGCCTTCAAGGTTGTGAAAAGCAACGATGGTTTCTGCCAGATCGGGAATGCCCACCCGCTCCCCCAAGCCATTGACTGTGGTATGAACGCAATTTGCGCCAGCCCGAATGCCCGCCATGGCATTGGCTAATGCCAGACCGTAGTCGTTATGACAGTGCAGGTCAATTTTGCAGGGTAACAAACGAGTGCGTAACGTTTGGATCCGCTCGAAAAGGATGTGAGGCTGCATAATGCCCAACGTATCGGCAAAGCTGATGCGGTCCGCACCGGCTTGGATGGCAGTATTGCAAACTTGCACAAGAAATTCAAAGTCAGTGCGAGTGGCATCTTCCGGTGTATAGCGGACTTTGAGCCCCAAACTCTTGGCGTAGCTCACATGCTCACGAATGATCTCAAGCGCTTCTTTTTCGGTCTTGTGTAGTTTTGAGTCGAGGTGGATCTTGGAAGTGGCATAAAAGATCGCCACACGATTCGCGCCGCAGGCTTTGGCGCGGTCAATGCCTGAGCGTGTGGCAGTGCTATGGGCGACCACTTCCGCTCGAAGTCGGAGAGAGGCGATGCGTTCTATCGCTTTGGCTACGTTCGGCGAAACGGATGGATCACCGGCTTCGATCATA
>JAFLCF010000267.1 GCA_017303735.1 Anaerolineae bacterium | reverse complement strand
GTAAGCAGAAGCAGGATGGCTGGTAAAAATATGAAGAGGACGAGTCGGAATTTTCGTTTTGTGTGCATTTTACCTTTAAGGGTTAATGTGACTTAATAGCCATTCCTGAATTTTATTCCACTTCTACAGGTTTTCAGAATCAAAACGCCTCTCAATCCATAGACTGAGAGGCGTCTGTTCGTATGATTTACTCTGGCTGATCTTCCGGGAACAGACCGAACAGACCGAGCAGAGAATTTCCTGGCATGTCTGTGGGCGGTTCATGCAGTTTACGCGAATAACATTCTTCCGTCACTTGTTCCAATGCAGAAAGATACTGTTCCTTATCGAACACGAACGGACCCAACCCGGAATAGTCGATGGGAACCCAGCCTTCCGCAATGGCATCGGCTACCTCCACAAAGGGACTGTAGGTATCTCCACCCAGCCAGGGGCTGCTAAGGTTACTCCATGTGACGATACCTTCTTCAAAGTGGATATCCGCCATGATGCAATTGCATTCTTCGATGGTGCAGGTGCAGGTTAAGAGGATGCTGCGACGATACGTTCTTTTGCCGAGCATTTCGTCGCGAAATTGTTCGATGCGCATGGCTTCAAAGCCTAAATATCCCGCCTCTTGATCTTCCTCCTCATCCCAGTTTTTTCGCTCGATCTTTGCGACCCGCTCGATCAGATTTTCCCCGTTGATGTAAATGTCGATATGCGGAGATCTTTGCTCTGTGATGACGAACTTGATGGTATCCATTTCTTAGCTCCTTGTTTGGCGCAAGTGGGATTTTCCTTATGCAATTGCACAGGCTTCTCTATGAGAATTTATTTACGCCATTAGGGGAGGGCTGAAATAGATTTATGTCATGATGTTTGCCTGTTTGTATTATACAAGGGTTTTATTTTTTCACTTCGTTTTTGTCGCCAGCAATGATCGTGCTGTCAGTGACGTTGCCGCTAATATTGATTATATTGCCATATTGCTTGCGCTGATATTCACTTTCGACGCCGTTTAACATCTGGGCAATGTTGATCTCTTTGAGCCCAACTCCATCTTCAACATCCAAAGTTTCTCTCCCCGCTCGTTCTAATTTCAACAGATACTCGTATTTCAATGGCTTTGTATTAACCGTCCCTGGCACGGGGACGTACTTCTCTGGATTTAACCCCTTAATTGATGCATGGATTTCATCCAATTGATACCGTATCGCGGACAGAGCATCTCGCCGCGTGTGTTCAAGACCATCAATGGCAATGGTGATCTTGCGGTCTTCGATATCTGCCTTGACCAGTGCTTTGTTGTCACCGATTTTGAGCACCACGCCTGTACGCCAGACAAAACCATCATCAATCTTCTGGTTCATGCGGACGATGAAGCGGGTGATGACGCTGGAGGGTAAAACGGGGTAGGTATACTCAAAGGCAGGGACGCCGTTGAATTTCAGTTCGGTGGGTTCATCTTTGGGGAGCAGGTCAGGGACAAGGAAAGTTTTATCGCCATCAATGTCATAGCATAACTCAAACTTTTTCATCATGTCAACGATGAAGAGCCGTTTGTCGCGTGGATACCCGTCAATATTTAGAATTCCGTTGAGCATGGCGAGGGTCAAAACGCCTTTGTTTTGGAAAAGTTCGTGCGAGTTGAGTATTTTGTAAACCCCATTCGTAACCCATTGCGGATTGAGAATGCCGAGGGCTTCGAGGCGCGGGTCATCCTGAAAGTGCAAGACAACGCCGAGGTCGTGCAAGAAGCCGATCAGCGTGCGTTGACTGGTCTCGTCGCTGACTTCGTTTTCAGCGCACAGTTCGAGGTATTTATCGTGGGTGATGAAATTGGACTCGTGCCCCAACTCTTCCAGTTTAGTCTTGACGGTAAACCAGGTCTCTGGCAGTAAATCTCGGACGTGTGGTAAATTGTTAACCTGTTTGGTGATGGCAGCTTTGAGTTCTTCAATGCCTGCGCCTGTCGCGGCAGAAGTTTCGAGGATCCCGACAATGTTGGGATATTTCTTCTGCAAGCCCGTGCGGTCAATGTCGAGCGGGTGCTGGTCAATTTTGTTGCCAACGACCAGGACAGGCGACTCGCCGCCGAAGGATTGGATAATTTTGAGCCAATATTCGACCCGATTTTCTTCCTGAGTTAAACGGGAATCGAGCACTAAAAGATACAGGCTGCGCTTGGTGAGGAAGAACTGGTGGGTGGCGTGCATGATTTCTTGCCCGCCGAAATCCCAGATATTGATGTTGATTCTGGTTTGCTGTTTTTGAGTTTTATGTGGATCATCTACTTGCCAGTGATTTATGACAATACCTTCTGTTTTGGTTTCGATTGCGTTAAATTTATTCGCTAGAAACTGCTGAACGAGCGACGTCTTGCCGACAGAACCTTGTCCAACAACTAATAGTTTAATCTCGTTGAGTGGGTTTTTATGTTTTTCAACAATATCAAAATAATAGGCAAGGATAATTTTTGGCTGATTAGTTAGTTTCAGAATTTCTGGAGGAACAGGTAAAGATGTTTCTTGAAGCATTAAGTGAGTTAATTTAAGTTTTAATAAATACTTTGGTAAAGAACTTATTCCGCAGTTTTGGATAGTGATACTTTCTAAGTTTGAAAATTTTTCAAAATCTTGAGGTATCTCTGTAAAATCAATGTAATTTGAAATTGATATTTCAGTAATGCTATTGTATCTTTTTATTAAACTGGAAAGCAATGTGCTTATTTCAAGATCATTCAATGACTTATGAGTTAAAATTGAAAGACTTGGTTTTCGATCGTTTTTTCGCAATCCATAATAGATATTAATTCTGCTTGGGGTAAAAGTCGCGTCATTACCTATTCGAATAACTGTATCTGTATCAAAATCAATGTATTCGCCTATAGAAATATGTTCCAATTTATATTGAATATTATCTAATATTGTTATGACTTTGTTTATTAAGATATTGTCGTTTTCAGACATTATTACCTCTTAAATTATTAATACTCACCCGCAAACTTCTCATGGACCCAGAGGAATTCCTGGCGTTTGTTCATCACGCGGAAGAGACCGCCGAAGCTAGGGTCTTTGGCTTTGAGCAGGGCGAGAGTTCGCACAATTTAGGCATTATCTTCCACGTACATTTCAGCGAAGTGTTCCATCAACAGGCGGTGGTCGATGATATCCGCCACCGACGCGGCGCAAGAAGATCAGGTCATTAGCAGGGTTATCCCCGCCTCTTGTTCTTATTTTATACGACTTCCATCAAATTTTCAGAATCAAAAAGCCTCCCACGGACCTAATCCACGGGAGGCTCTCATTACTTATTACTCGTTACTTCTTCTTTTTCGCCGTCTTCTTGGTTGCCTTCTTTACAACCTTCTTGGCTGCCAATTTCTTCGCAGCCACTTTCTTCGCCACTGCCTTCTTCTTCGGAGCCGCAGCGGCTTTGGCAGGGGCGACCCTCACCGAAGTGTGGATCTGCTCATGCATGTAGAGCGGCAGGTAGTAATGTCCGCCAGCGTTCTTGCCAGAGGAGCCGGAGCCTTTCCAGCCGCCGAAGGGTTGGAAGCCGGGCCATGCGCCAGTCGATGCGCCTTGTGGGCGGTTGGCGTAGGTGACGCCTGCTTCGATCTTGTCGAAGAACCAATCGGTCTCAGCGGGATTTCCGTAGAAGCCAGCAGTCAAGCCGTAGTTGACATCATTGGCGATCTCCATGCCTTCTTCGAGATTCTTGACCTTGCCGATGGTCGTGATCGGCAGGAACATTTCATGTTTCCACAAGCGATGGGTGAAAGGCAGGTCGGTGACGAAGGTGCTTTCGCAGAAGAAACCCTTGCCGTAATCGCCATCCACGCGGACTTTACCGCCGGTGAGGAAGGTGGCACCGGCTTGGCTGATCTCTTCGGTGAAATCTTTGAAATCTTGATACGAACTCTTGTTGATGACGGGTCCGTTATAAGTGGCGCGGTCAGTCGGGTCACCGATCGAGAACTTGCCTGCGATCTCTTTCAGGCGGGCGACTAGGTCATCGTAAACGGGTTCTTCGATCAGCACGCGCGAGGCGGCGGAGCATTTCTGTCCCTGCAAGCCGAATGCCGAGCGGAAGATGCCAAGGGCGGCGGTGTCGAGGTCCGCGTTCTTTGAGACGAGCACAGGATTCTTTCCGCCGAGTTCAAGGATCATCGGGCGGACATACTCGCGTTTGGCATAATCCTGATACATCTTCATACCGACATCGAAAGAGCCGGTAAAGGTGACGCCATCCACTTCGGGGCTGTCGACCAAAGCCTGACCCAGAGTCGAGCCGGGTCCTGTCACGAAGTTCACTACACCATCAGGGATGCCCGCATCGCGGAAGCAATCCACCAGCAGGCGCACGATCCACGCGGTATCGGTGGCGGGTTTGATCACGAGGGTATTGCCAGCCGCAAGCGCCGCGCCGGAAGGTCCACCCGTGAGTGCATGCGGGAAGTTGAACGGAGAAACAACCAGCCACACACCATACGGGCGCAGCATAGAAATATTGCGCGATTCAAAACCAATCAGCGGGTCGCGTCCCATTTCAACGATATAGCCGTTGTTCTTTTCCATTTGGTAGCAGGAGTAATAGATCAGGTCGGCGGTTTCTTGCACGTCGCCCATCGACTCCATGCGATTCTTGCCCACTTCCATTGCCATGGCTGCACCGAGTTCGAAAATGCGTTCTTCGATCAAGGATGCCGCACGGCGCAGGTATTTCACGCGTTCCTGCCAGGGGGTGTGGCTCCACATCGGGAAAGCCTTGCGGGCGGCTTGCATTGCCATTTGAGCGTGGCTGGCATTGCCTTTTTGCATTCTGGCAAGCACCCAATCGGTATTGATGGGCGAGCGGTCGTCGAATTTCTCGTCCGCCATTACTTCCTTACCGTTGATGAACATGCCATATTCTTTGCCCATAGTTGCCTTGAGGTCTACCACCGCTTTATCGAAACCGGTGTGCAGTTCTTCGGGCGGGTTGAACATGGTTGCGTACGTGAGCTTGAATGCCATAGGAGTTCTCCTTTTGAAATGTCTTTGTCACTCACAGCGAGCGTTTTCGACCAAAGGTCTATACTAGGGCAAAGACCTCACTCCACTCACAAGGGCGACATGTTTTAGGTGACAATTTGCAAAATAAGTATAGCGTAGGAATTGACCTCCGTCAAAGTCATGCGACTGTTTTTCGATATGACGTACCTCATGAGAAATTCGTGTGAGATTTGTAAGAAGTGCAAGAGACTGAGTATCATTAACCCAAGGAGAAACTCGATGAAACCCCGC
>JAFLCF010000266.1 GCA_017303735.1 Anaerolineae bacterium | reverse complement strand
TGTACCGGCAAGTGGAAGCAATCGTTTCCGGTCCACATGAACATGCCTCACAGGAAAAGGTCGAAGCAGCTCTTGCGCGTGCCAGTGAAGCGGTATTGCTGTCACTCAATTCGCGTGAAGATACCGTCCGCGCGCTGGAGGATATGTTGATCCATGATTATGGTTTCCCCGTCAAAGGACCAGCCTTGATCGCCGTCGATTATCTCAACCGTGTACCTGTTGTGGGATTAACCGGCATGATGAACGAAGAAGGTCGCAGCGGCGAAGCAGCGGCAGCCCTGCGCGAGATGGCACGTCATCATGGCTGGGCGATCATCGCGGCTGCCGCCCTAAAATCCGAACGCTTCAACGATGGCGATGATCTGTCTGCGTTATTGGGAGATGAACGAGTTCCCTATGAAGCGGATCGCGTATTGGTCGTAAACCGCACCGGCGATGTCCACGACTGCGGTTGCGCTCCACTGGAAGTCCTAACCCTCAAAGATCGTACTGGACCGGCTCGACGCTGGTCGATGCATTTCTGGGGCGAACGCTTCTATCCCGCCCTTGATGCGGAATTCCATAAGCATGATCCGATGGCATTGTCATGAGCGAAGTCACTTCCCTATTACTGACCTTTCTGCGTGAAGCTTGGGTTGCCCTGGCAGGCGCATTTGTTGCCTTTGCGCTTCTGGCTGGCATTGCCCAGATGTTACGCGTGAGTTCAGCGTCCGTCCTCGGTGCAAACTTATGGGTATGGGAGTCCATCTCTGCTCTGGTCTCCATTGTTGTACTCGGCTTGTTTGCATTTCTCGGCATTCCGCAGATCGTAAATGCCCTGCAATCCACTCTGCCCGGTGCAGGTGGATGTGGACCGATCAGTGAATTGGGCACACTTGCCTCCGGGTTGATCGGCGGACTGGCTGCTTTACGCATGTTGAAAGCGGCGTTCACCACAATGCTCTCTGCCTCTATAGGTGGAGCAGCCTCATTTGCCAATGCGCTGATCGAAAGCGGTGAAGCGCTCTTTGGCATGATCCTCGCCAGCGCCGCCATTCCATTGGCAGCCTGGTTCCTTGGTACTTGTTGAAAAAAAGGAGAAGATATTTATGTTCGATCCAATTATGGAACAGATTATGGTGATTGCCCGCGATGCCTGGGCATTCATGGCTGGACTGTTGATCGTCGTAGCACTCTTAGGCGGTCTGTATTTCATTCTGCAAGGTACAGCAGGCATGGCATTCGGCGGCAGCCGCATGACCTCGATGGCGATCATCGGCGTGGTCGGTCTGGTCATCATTGTTTTATTCGCCTTCCTCTTCCTGCCGCAACTGGGCGAGATGTTGAAAAACTTCCAACCCCAACCGCCGTTTTAGGACAGCTATGTTCAACGACCGCGATCTTGGCATCCTTGGCGCTGGCGCATTGCTGGCAGTCCTGTGTTTATTCCTTCCGCTATCTTTCACCGGAAAGGTGGTGATCGGTTTTATGGTCTTGGTCGGGTTTATGGCGCTGGCACTTCTGCGCCTTGGACCCGACCGCGTCCCGCCCGAAGTCTGGTTGATACGTCGCTTTCGCTATTCGATGCAGACCCGGCAGTATGTCAACCAACAGGCAGCCACACGCAAAACAGAAGCCGATCCGACTCCACCCAAACAAAAAGCGCAACGCCCAACGATGGAGCGTGAACGTCCTGCTCCTTCATACCAACCACAGATGCCGCAAGCAACCATGCGTCCCGTTGATCTTGCATGGAATGAAGTCGGTGTGTATCCACTATTGACTGTCCTGCTGGGAGTTGTGGGTATTTACTTCACCGTCTGGCTGGCAAATGGCGGCGCGCAGGAACTCGCATTCTGGTTCACCTGGAGATAGCATGATCACTTTGATTTCAATCATTGGCGCCCTGGCGCTGGCAACCATCCCCATCGCCTTTGGCTGGCGACGCACCGTGGATGAAGCAGGCATGGCGCGCGCGATGGGCATCGCCCAACCGAAGAAGAAATTCGATCCCGAAAAGTTCGCGCGGCAGACCGGAACGGGACTTGCTTTCAACCAGATCGCGTATGGCTTTCTGGCTTGGGTTGGTGGCGGACTGGCAGGCGGTATGTTCCTCGGACTCTTTTCTGCGATCCTGTTTGCCATTGCGGGTGGTTTGTTGTATGCGGGAACACTTTCGGATAAACGCGAGGAATTTCGCTTGAAGCAAGCCAAGGATATTCTGCGCGGCTTGGGTGTAGTGGAGACTCTGCTTTCGCAAGGCAAGCCTTTGGGCGATGCCCTCGATGATGCGGCGCAAGCCGTTGGTCCAGATGGCAAGATGGTGTTAGGTAATCTTGTTGTGCGACTCCGTACTGCACCCGCCGATGAAGCGGCGCTTGCCGTTCGTGAATGGACCACCGCCTGGGACAATCCCGCCGTGGACATTGTCGCCACTTCATTACTAGCATCCATTGAAGGGCGCATCGAGATCGGTCCGTTGGTTGCATCCCTGCGAAAGACTCTTGGAACAGTCGTGGAAGTCTTATCGCGTGCGCGTGCCGCCGCCAAAGGCGTGGAATGGCAGGCACGCTTTCTGGCACTCTTTCCTCCGGGCGTGTTGGTCTTGATCGCCATCACCACACCGGAGGTTGGAAAGTTATATTCCGGCAACCCCTTGTTCCTCTTGCCTGTCATCCTCGGCTCCGGTGTGTCCTACTGGCTCTCGATGCGCATGATCCGCAACGGTTTGTCAATTGAAGCCTCGATGGGCTTGCAAGCCGGACAGCAGGGCGAGATTCGCCTGGATCGCCTTGGTCGGGTCTTGTAGTGAAAGGCTTCTTCCGATTTTCCATAGCCATGATGGCCGCCCCGTTATTATGCGGGGCGGCTTTGGTGGTGGGCTATGTCATGCTGGTAGTGATGACCATTCCACAACTCCCCACATGGGCGCAGCCTGGTGTGGAACAATGGTTGTTCGATGTTCCTCAATATGCAGAGACCAGTGACAACGGTTCGTATGGCAATTCACTGCCATCCGGCATGAGTGCAGTTCCCTTTGATGGTTATGTTGGACCTGGTTCAGATATTTTTGGTTTGCCACTGATCGGTCCCATCCCGCATTGGGGTGATACCTACGACAAACCTCTGCTTGGTTGTGTCTTCCAGGACCCACACTACCGGACTCATACCGGCGCGGATTTTCCGGTGAATGAAGGGACGCCCTTACATACGACGATTGCAGGCAAGGTTGTGTGGGCTGGTTCGAATGGACCCTGGGGGAATCTGGTGGTGGTGGAGAATAATGGCTATCAGGTTTGGCTGGCGCACCTGAGCAGTGTCCAGGTGGTGGAAGGGCAGATCCTCAATTACGGTGATGTGGTGGGATTGAGCGGCAACACCGGCAACAGCACCGGCGCACATTTGCATTATGGCATTCGCCAGAAGACCGGCGAACAAAGCGCCGTCTGGCTCAACCCGCAGAGTTACTTCTCCGCAGATGAATACATCTACATTGGATGTTCGGATTAACCCATGACCATTCGACTGGGCGATGTAACCTTCTCTGATTGGGTCAGCCTGGAATATGAGGGTGGTTTTACCGACACCTTCATATTCGATATCGATGCCCTAAATGGACTGCCGCCCTTTGTCTATCATCCCCTCCTACAACGACTGGTTGCCGAGTTGGATAAAAAAAGACCTGGCGCATCGCTTTGGATCCGTGTGACTTCTCCTGGGGAATGGTATGTGATGGAGGTCAAACGATCCATGACAGATGGGTTTTCCATTCCTTATATTGTCTCTTCAAAGGACAATGTACCTGATTATCGCAGCTTCTCTTTTGGTCCAAGATTATTTTCTTCTTCATCATCCTTTCATCCTCCCAATGTGGACGATGAGCTCTCCTGTTTTTCTCGTGAAGAGTTGAATTGTCTCCAAGTGTTGACCAGAAACCGGAAAGGGGTTGAAGAAGAAATCGCTTCTTTGACAGGTCTTTCTGAAACAACAACCTATGATGTTTTGCAGAACCTTCAAAAGAGCAAAATGGTGGTGTTCAAACTTGGCGAGGTGTTCCAAAAGGACAAGTCGAGTCCAAAGAAAATGGATCCGTACCCAATGTGGCATCCGAGGCGCAAAGGAGTATCCATTGCCTTGCGCAGTTGGGGGGCATCAGAAGGAGTGGATTTTAGCGGCGTGAGGGAAGTGAACCCGCATTTGATCGGGACGCCACACAGGACGAATTCCCGTAAGTGGCTGGCATGGCTACGATCCGCATATCCGCTCACCGAAATATGGACAGGTTGGACCGAGGTGCAACTTCCTGAAATATCCGTACGCCCTGATGCACTTGCCTGGGGACGAATTCAGGGTTTCGAGTCCTTGTTCTGGCTGGAACTTGGAGATGGGCATAAAAAAAGAATAGATATAGAAAGAATAACCAGGATACGGTTGGCATCCGCTATACAATTCTGCCAACAAACAGGCGTCCGCCTTGTATATGCCCAAATAAGCCCGCAGTGGGTACAGAAGGAGGTTGGTATGGCGCTCGGTCCATTGCCACCGGACATAGCGGCGGTGATGACAAGTATACGTAGATTTGAAATATTACCAAATGTGGAGTGGGGCAAAATCACTTCCCTTTGACAAAAATGAAAAGATGTTTTTTTTACTGTAATTAAGTATGGAACGGGGTGTAAAATATATAGACATCTTCTTTGAGTGTAAATCGTTGAAACCTTTTGTAGGTTTGCTGTAATGCAAGGAATTTACCTATTAGAATACACTTAATAGATGGGTGCGCATCGGGTCAAAAATTTTACAAACTATGTGAATTTCAATGCAAACAAAAAAGCAACACATTACAAAATTTTTACGTTACCCTGGAAGTAAACGCAGGATTCTAACCTTCTTGATGCAACACCTGCCTGATGGCAAGGATATTTCTGGGAGGTATTTTGAGCCGTTCGTTGGAAGTTGTGCCGTTTTTTTCTCTGTATCTCCTAAAAAGGCTACCTTATCTGACATCAATCCCGATCTCATTGATTTGCTGGTAGGAATCAAAAAATATCCAAAGGATGTCTGGATGATGTATGAAACTTTTGGAAATTCAAAAAGGGATTATCAAAAGATTAGGGCAAATCTAAAGTTTGAGAGCATCCAAGAAAAATCTGCAAGGGTGCTTTACTTGAACCGTACCTGTTTCAAAGGGATGTGGAGAACGAATAAACAAGGGCAATTCAATGTGGGCTATGGTGGACAGGATCGAAGATGGGTCATTAATGAACAGAACCTCGTTGATGTTGCCCAGGCGCTGAAATCTGCTAAAA
>JAFLCF010000265.1 GCA_017303735.1 Anaerolineae bacterium | reverse complement strand
TAGATCACACCTTCACCCACCGTGGAGTTAAGTCTGCGTTGAAGGACGTTGATGCCGCCATTGATGGCAGGGATGAACAACAAGCCAAGCCCCAGCCAAACGAGCCGTTGCGTATCTTTGGCGGGCAACACCACATCGATCATGTTGCGGAAGATGAGCGGGGTCAGCAGGGATAAGCCCGTACTGAGCAGAATTGTCACCAACATACCTGCGATGTGCCACCAATAAGGTTTGGCGTAATTAAGAACGCGTAATAAAAGTTCGCGGGTGACTTTGGGTTTCTCATCACCCTGGCGCATTGCCATGAACCAGCCGTATCCATGCATATAAGGTAGTCTCCGATAATTGATGTAGGGGCGACCCGTCAATCCCATTGCAAAAGAACATTAGCAAAGGTTATTTGCATGGCACTTCATTGCCAAGCCCAGACGGGTCGCCCCTACGGAATAATGTGACTATAAGACCAAGCGACCAATCCGGCAACTGGACGAAGGGGGAGGTTAATGAAAGTCTGATGAAAGGAGAGAGTTATAATCTATGTTAAATAAGTTGTGTTTGACTTTCAGTGGAGGTTCATTATGGAATCTTATGACATTGCACAGATTTGTCTCAATGGACATGTAATAACAGACAGATTAAAACGTGCTCCAGATCGCGCACAAAAATTTTGCGACAAATGCGGAGAGCCGACTATATCTCAATGCCAGAGTTGTAATGCTTTAATTCGAGGCTACTATCATATACCTGGGTCTTTTATAATTAGTAACACCTCATCAGCGCCAGGTTATTGTTATGAATGTGGCAAGCCCTATCCTTGGATAGAGAGAAAACTACAAGCCGCTTGGGAGTTAGCCGATGAACTTGAAGAATTAAGTGAAGAAGAAAAACAAAAACTAAAAAGTAGTTTGGAAGAAGTAACTCGCGACACTCCAAAGACCGAAGTAGCAACAACAAAATTGAAGAAGCTCTTAAGCAAGTTGGGAAAAGAATCCTATCAACTCGTTAAACAGACTTTAGTTGAAATTGCTACAGAAGCAGCAAAAAAAGCCCTCTTTGGGGGTTAACCATTTTTATTCTATTCAACAGAAAACTATTTCCTAACTCATGCATGATGTTTAGCCCCAAACTTTAGGAGAGAGAAAATGAGCTTTAGAAGTTCGATATCTATTGTTTTGATTATCCTTGCATTTACAGCCTGTACGCCCAAACAGGAGCAAACTCCGCCACACTGGACCTATGAAGGCGAAGAAGGACCTGAACACTGGGGCGAGATTGACCCATCCTTCGCGGCTTGCGGGGCGGGCAAAAGCCAATCGCCGATCGATGTTTCCAACCCGGCAGAGCAGGATCTGGCAAATATCGCTTTTCATTATCAGCCCAGCGAAGTGAACATTTTGAACAATGGTCACACCGTTCAAGTCAACTATGATGCAGGCAGTTATATTGAGCTGGATGGTGTCCGCTATGATGTGGCTCAATTCCACTATCATGCTCCCAGCGAACACGCTGTAGATGGAAAGCTCTTCGCGGCTGAGCTGCACATCGTCCACAAGAATGCGGATGGTGGTTTGGCAGTGGTAGGCATTTTGTTGGATGAAGGCGCTGAGAATGCAGCCTACAACCCTTTCATTGAAAACCTCCCCAAAGAAAAAAGTGATGCCAAAGATGCAGGCGTCACCATCAACGCCACAGACTTGCTGCCTGTGGAGCAAACCACCTTCCGCTATAGCGGTTCATTAACAACACCGCCTTGCTCTGAAGGTGTGAATTGGTTGCTCATGACCACGCCAGTGGAAATCTCTGCGGATCAGATCGAAGCGCTGGCTTCTTTATTTGAAGAAGGCAATAACAGACCCGTCCAACCGTTGAATGACCGTCCATTGGCGGAAGATAGCACGCCGTAACAAGAACTCAAGTGACAGTCACCTTTAAGGTGACTGTCACTTTTTATGGCGGGATATAATTCAAAGCGGCTCTAATGTCTCGCTACATTTGTTTGACCTCGTTCATGTTGATGTGGATATTGATAGGCTGCGATTCTTTGCCCTTCACACCTACCTCCACGCCCACGCCGCCTCCCACCTCGACCTTTACGCTGACTCCACGCCCCACACAGACGCCAACACTGACGCCTTCGCCCACGCCGGTCTTCGCCGAATACCCGTGGAAGCATGTATGGGTTAAGTACACAGTGGAGGACCTGGCTGGGGAGGCGAGTCAACTCGGGTTGATGGAAGAGCCGCAACTCGTCATCTATACAGACGGCACTTTAATCGTGTCGCAGTCGAATGGCACAAAGATCCGCACACGGGTGTTGAACACAAAAGAAATTTGCAGTTTTATCAATCGGCTTGATGATCTTGGGTTCAATGAGTTGGAAGACTCGCAGTCTACGGAGGAGTCAAATCCGCTTTATGATTTTGGCACGAAATATCAGGCAGTGGAGGAAGGCAATTTTGCCAGCCTGACCGTGTATCTGACGAACCCGCAAAGCATCAGCTTCTTTGAGCCCTATAGAAAATTTTTGGCACGCCCCATGCGAAGGGTCATGGAATTCATAGAAACCTATAACCCCGGCGCACTCAAGGCATATGAGCCAGACAGATTGGTCTTGTTCGTGAAAGAAGGCAGGGCTGTGGATGTAGAAAAAACGGTGCGGACGCGCGACTGGAATTTGGAAACGCCGATATTGCGAGAACTGGCACAGGTTCCCTATACTTTCCTTGAAGGGGAACAAGCTTTGAATGTGTATGCCCTATTGACAAAGTACGGGACACCGATCTATCTTGAAAATGAAATTGAGTACACCGTCACGATGCGGCTGTTGTATCCGCATGAGATCGTAGATGCAGGTTCTGCGCCCGTTGCCACCCCCACAGAAGAACGTTTGCCGGTAAACTGTAAACCATAAATTTTACACGAGGAAAATTCATGCCCACCAAAACCCCTTCCATCATTTCAAGCATCTTGACCGTTATCCTACTCATCCTTTTCGCCATCGGCAGCGGATTCTTTTTGCTGGTGGCACTCAATGGGTTTTCTGAACAGGATGGCTTGCCAGGGTTGATCACTACACTGATTTGCAATATTGTGGGAATCATCCTTGCTGCGATCCTGGCATGGCGTTTACCCCGGTGGTTGATCGGCAAGTTCAATTGGAATCGCATTCTGGCAGTGTTTGTTTCGGTCTTATCTGGCTTTCTTTTGGGCAGCGGCTTATCGACGGCGGCGCTGTTCATTGGAGCAATGGCAGCCGTCGTAGTGCGAGATTTACGATAGACCTTTTAGAATCAAAAGGACGGGCATGATGCCCGTCCTTTTTTCTTGCGTCGTACACACTAAGAGGAGAATGTTACTTATTGAGGCGGCAGGAGAACCGCGTCAATTACATGGATCACACCGTTCGAGGTTTCAATGTCTGTGATGATGACTTCAACGGTGTCGTTCAGGAAGACTTTGCCATCTTTGACAGTAATGGTGACATCTTTACCAAGCACAGTTGGGGCGCTGGTCAGAGTGGCCACATCCGCTGCCATCACCTTGTCAGAGACGACATGATAGAGCAGGATGTCGGTAAGCTGCTGCTTGTTCTCAGGCAGGAGCAGGCTATCGAGCGTGCCGGCTGGCAGGGCAGCGAAGGCATCGTCGGTGGGAGCGAACACAGTAAAGGGACCTTCTCCGCTCAACGTCTCAACCAGACCAGCAGCTTCCACAGCCGCAACCAAGGTGGTGAAGCGACCATCGGCAACAGCTACGTCCACGATCGTGCCGGCGTCAGAAGCTTCTTCGGTCGGCGGCAGAAGGACTGCATCAATCACATGGATCACGCCGTTGGAGGTCTCAATGTCTGTGATGATCACCTTGGCATCATTGATGTACACATTGCCCATGTCAACCTTGATGGCAACGTCCTTGCCAAGTACGGTGGTGGCGCTGGTGAGGGAGGTCACATCCGCAGCCATGACCTTGCCGGCAACAACGTGGTAGGTCAAGATATCCGTCAGGGCTTGCTTGTTCTCAGGCAGCAACAAGCTTTCAACAGTGCCTTCGGGAAGAGCGGCGAAAGCGTCATCGGTGGGGGCGAACACAGTGAAGGGACCTTCACCCTTGAGGGTTTCGATCAAACCGGCAGCTTCAAGAGCAGCAGCCAATGTGGTGAAACGACCATCGGCAACGGCGGTGTCCACAATGTCAGAGAGTTCAGGTTCTGGCATGGCGGTTGGCTCTGGCATGGCAGTCGGCTCAGGGACAGCCGTCGGTTCGGGGGTGGCAGCGGGTGCACAAGCTGCCATTACAAGGGAGACTGCAACGAGCAGTCCGAGGAATAGGGAATTGCGTTTCATCTCTTTTATCTCTCCGTTTCTAAATTTTCGACTCTTTATTTGCACATGTTTTGCAAATATATTGTCAGTATTTTACAGAGTTTTTAGAGAGAGTCAATCCATTTTTTGGGTTTCTTATGCGTTTATCATTCTTAACTTTATTATTCTGTCCTTAATTTGCACAGGTTTTATCTAATCATCCCCTCTCTTGTATATTAATAACGACATCACAGCCGTTTATTTTATTAACATCAGCCACTCCACCTGAATTACAGCAAGATTTTTAGAGCCTAAATTTTTTCGAATTTCACACATCGAACCTTCGTTTTAGCATCCTTCACAATCTATTGCGAAAGAGCTTTGGAAGGTGGGCCACTCCAGTTGCATGCACTCGCAACCTATGCTATAGCCGAGCAATAAAGACATATTAGTTTGACCAAACAACTAATCCGCCTTACAATCTCTGGACTCAAAAAAACTATGAGGTATCATCCGCCCACTATGGAATTCTTAACTTCTCCCTCTCAAAAATTTGATTTACCCAAACGCATTAGCCGTTTGAGTGAACTTGCCACCAACTTGTGGTGGTCCTGGCATCCTGAAGCTGCGCATCTCTTTGGTCGTTTAGACTACGATCTCTGGGAACGGCTCGGGCACAACCCCATCCGCATTCTTAATGAAGTTGGGCGTACACGTTTAAATCAGGCATCCAAAGAAAAAGAATATCTGGAACTCTATGATGCTGTTTTCAAAACCTTCGATGCTTACTTCAGCAAAGAGACCTGGTCGCAAAAGACTCACAAAGAGTTGAAAAAGCCGATCGCCTATTTCTCAATGGAATATGGTTTGCATGAAACCCTGCCTATCTATTCGGGTGGTTTGGGCGTGCTCTCTGGCGATCATCTTAAAGAAGCCTCAGACCTTGGCTTGCCTTTCCTCGCCATTGGTTTTATGTATGCACAGGGCTATTTCAATCAGCGCATCACCGAA
>JAFLCF010000264.1 GCA_017303735.1 Anaerolineae bacterium | reverse complement strand
GTGATGACATGCTCTTCACGCACGTCGGCGGGAATGGCTGTCAGGTCACAGGCTAAAGGTGGTATCTCATTCAAATTAGTAACCATTTCTAAATCTCCTCTGAAGCGCGTATCTTGTTCATTGATTGGACGCTGGTTTTGCGTCTGGTTTCGTTCTTTTGTCCCATCCAACGAAAGCCTAAAACCAAACTCACTATGGAAAGCAGGGTCAGTCCACCGTACACCCAGCCGATATAGGCTGACAGCCAGGCGGCGATGGGTGTCCCTGCCAACAGAGCGATGGCAATCGGTATAATGATCGGCGTGCAACAAGGACTGGCAATACAGGCAATGCCAAACATCGCGGCACTGCGAATTTTCTTCCACATATTTATCTCCTGATTTTGGCTTTTGTTTATGGGTGGTACGGATATAAGAATTGGCTCACTACTCTTTGGCTCGGAGGAACAACTGCATGATCCTGGAACGCATACAGCGGCTCCGTCCTCGGTAACACTTCCACAATGATCTGACATTAGGTTTTCTCCTCGCGTTGAATGGTGACTTGTCCACTCTGCATATCGGTGGTGATGACATAGCAAAGGCAATCATCGTCGCACTTTTTATCAGGCGGTAAACCTTCCCCGTCAGCACGCACACGGCTGAGGTTGTCGCGCAAAGCCAATAGGTCAGCGATGCGGCGGTCAATGTCGGCAATGCGTCCGTCAATCGAATCCAGCACTCGTTTGCAGGGCAGGCTTCCTTCGTCGCGCGCCGAAAGGAACTCTCCAATATCCGTGAGGCTGAAACCGAGGCTGCGAGCGCTGACGATAAATCGCAGACGTTCAACGGCATCGGGTGCATATTGACGGTAATTATTCTCCGCTCTTTGCGGGTCAGCAATCAGCCCGATGGATTCGTAATAGCGGATGGTCTTGGCGGATACGCCGCTTACTTGTGCGAGTTCATGAATGAACATGGTCATGCTCCTAAGATACACCTTCCAGTAACTGGAATGTCAAGCCCCTAATCTTTGAAGTTTAAGGCTGGATTTGATCTATTGCTTTCAGAGAGGTTGGTAAGGCTAGTGCCTCGGATAGTACATAATGATCAAGACACCGATCAAGGCGATCATGCCGCCGATGAGATCAAGTTTATCGGGCGCTTTGCGGTCGATCCCCCAGCCCCATAGAATGGACAGAACAATAAAGATGCCTCCATATGCAGCATACACCCGTCCGAAGTTGGCAGGTTGTAACGTCGGGATAACTCCGTATAGCACGAGTATGATCGCGCCAGACACGGCATACCAAATGCTTTTTCCTTCGCGAATCCACAACCAGATCAAATACCCGCCGCCGATTTCAAAGAGACCTGCAAGGACGAAATAGAAAATTGATTTTATGATTTCCATTTAACGATTTTAACTCATTCCAAATTTGAGCATCCTCCCTAACTAATTCAATCACTTGCAATGAGGGCAATCCTGTCGGATTGTGATCCTCACCACCTTTGGACGCAGCTGTTATCTTCGCCCGGCCATGGAAAGTGGCGCAGTGGGGTTCCTGCTCAAAGATGCGCCATCAGATCAATTGGCAGTCGCGATCCGTCGCGTGATGGCAGGAGAACGCGTTGTCGATCCCGATCTGGCGCTTTCTGCCTTGAGCGATGGGGATAATAAGCGTCCCAGGCAATTCCATCATAGCCATCCACGTGATTGGCAAACTATTGCCCACCAACCTGTCACCGTCCCAGAAATGCGTTACACGAGTGTCTGGCACGGTTGTTCCTTGTTCCATTCCACTCATCGCGCGCGTCACCACCCAGCATCGGCAACCACACGGCATAGATGCGTAATTGATCGGATGAATATTGTGCTAACAATTGATTCTGCATCCTACGGGCACCGGCAAGACACGTCCCTCAGGTAGGCGATACGAGCAGAAGAAGGCATGTTTTCCCAACATCCTGATTGAACTGTGTCTGCAATGTCTCGATTTTTTGAATGTCTGAAAGCGGCTTTTGTCCCGGTGCTATACGGGGACGGGTCTCAAAATAAACCCCAGGCAATACAGCGCCAAAGTAGAACGATGACAACGAAAATGCTGTGCCTAGACGGGGATGTACTCAAAGATTCTTTCTTCCTTAAAGTGGAGCCTGACTATAAAAGGGTGTTCAGGTGGCTGCAATCACAGGCTTTTCGAGTTGCTTGATCTTGGCACGGACATTACCCAGGCAGCACGACCCTTGTGGATTTCGCAAATCACAGGCACACTGTCCAGAGTTGATTCCTGTGTTGATGTCTTCCACGATGGCAGTACGTTTTTGCGGCGACGCGGCGCGCAAATCGCCGACTGTATGATGAAAGCAGTAACACACCGGCACATCTAGGGCTTCCGGCTCCATTTGATAGACCCGTTCCCGGACTTGCTCAACAGAAAAGGTCTGTTCACCATCTCCTGAGAAATACACAACTGGACAGGTTTGTGTTCGACAGAAAAGATATTGCGTATCTTGAACTTCCCGCAAACTCACAGATAACATTGCTTTTACGGTTTGTCCTTGTACAGGCTTGCCAATCTTTCCACATTGAGGGCAAGCATTGACAGTGCGCGCAAGACGCTGTAAATTCTGAGCAGGCAAGTCGCAAACAGTATTTCCGGCTTCGGATGGGCAACAACAAGATTCAGTCATGGAATAGATAACCTTTCGAGTAGGGTCTGTACATAATTCTTGAAACGAGGCGGATCAAGGAGAAGAGCAGGTTCCTCATTCAGCTGATGCATCCAAAACATGGGTGCGGGCGGGAGTTCGCTAATCCAGGGATGGTCAGGCAGATATAGGAGGTAAACATCCCAGGCAATTGACTCCTTGAGATTCAGCGTTCGGGACATCAACCGCCCGAAAATCTTATCATCATCCCAAAATTGGTTGACGCGATAGTCTGAAAAGATTGACCCCCGCTGGTTGGCTGCATCCAGGTTGTCAGAGGCAAGCATGGGTGTCCAGAAGATTGCACCAGAGAGCATTTTGGATTTATTTGTTTCAAAGATATCCTGCACTAACTGTGCACCTTCAAGACAGGGTCCTCAAGTAGGGGAGAGCGCTGCCAAAAGCAGGATGTTTTCATTGGAAGCTTGATAGATCTCATTGAGTGATGAAAGTGTGAATATTTCCATAAATGGTTTCACGATGTCGCATTCACTCTGGAATTCTCGCTGACAAGATGACAAATACAATTCTTTCCATCGATGTCATCCGTGGGGAAGGTAAGTCCGATGTGGTGAAGTCTTCTCAGATCGACCTCCATCTGTTTGAGTAATTGAATCCGTTCTTCTATTTGATCGGCTTTCTGCTCGATCAAGTTCAGGAGGGTTCGACAGGGTGCCTCCCTTCGATCCTGCATCGCCAGTATTTCCTTGATTTCTTCCAAAGACAGATCGAGGGAACGTGTCCCAGCGACAAAGCGCGCTCGAGCCAGGTCTTGTTCTGTATACTCTCGATACCCGTTTGGGGCGCGTCGTGGGGAAGATAATATCCCAATCGATTCGTAGTACCGGATGGTCTTCGTGGATAAGCCGGTCAGGTCAGCAAATTCTTGTATTTTCATGGTACCAACTCCACCTTAATATACACCTTCCAGTAACTGGAATGTCAAGGCTTGATTTTCGTTAACAGCAGGTTGATAAATCAAGAAGAACGTAATCTAAAGATCGAGAATCTTGGCGGTATCGATGAGAAAACATTGTTCATGGAATAAGCTGATAAATATATACCTTGCCACCATAAGCGACACAAACTAACCTCCCCATTACCTGACTCACTATGATGTCGGCTGGCAGTTCAACTGTCAGCCGATTTTTTATTTCAAAAAGGAGATTCCATGTTCACTTTGTTCAAACGTTTCATCCGCGAAGACGACGGTCAGGACTTTGCCGAATACGCCCTGATCCTGGGCGCCATCGGCGTGGTCGCGATTGCCGTGATCGCCCGCTATCGTAATGAACTGATCGCCGCCTTCGAAGCCGGCATCGAAGCCTTACGCATGGCGCGAGGCGGATAGCGATGTTCCGCTGGAAGGAAAAGGGGCAGACGATGGCAGAGTTCGCCCTGGTCATGCCGATTCTGATTTTGCTTATGTTCGGCATGACCTTCGCCGCGTTCTATGCCTTCCGATCCGCTGCCACAGACTGGGGTGTGTTCATCACGGGTGTTGCTTCAGGTTCATACAACACACCTGCCACCGAGCATGCCCGTGACAATGTCTTATGGCCAGATCTGGCAGATCGGATCAACGCTGAGCAGACCGGTCCACGTCAGGTGCGTTCGTTGATCAGCGTGGAAGACTCGCGCAATTGGATCTTTGGTATTCGCCTGATCGAGGCGCAACGGGCAGAGACCAATTTTCGCCTATGGCGCTTCTATCCCGGTCCGCCTCCTGCTGGAGGCTTCGAATGAAAGCCCCGTACCGCAAAGGCGAACGCGGACAAGCTCTGGCAGAGACCGCCTTATTCGCGATTCTCGCGGTCATCATGGCGTTCGGTTTGCTTGCCTGGATACCGACCCATCGTGCGCGTACCGCCACGACCGCCGCTGCCTACGCCTGTTCGCAGTTCCTGTCGCAATCGCCTGATCCGGCGCGCGCACGGCGAAACGCAGTAAATGTCGCATGGCAAACCCTGAATTCGGATTGGTCTGCGACCGCAGGTGTGCAATATCGGGTGCAGGTCTCACCGCCCAGTGGACCGGGAGAACCGGGTCAGTGCCTTGTCTCGTTTCAAGCGCCGACTTTGTTTGACGGCCTGCTTGGTTTAAATGAAGGCGGATGGAATAGCGAATGGTTCATCTCGCGTTCGGAGACTTGGAAGGCAAAGTGGCGATGAAGATCAAACTCAAAGAGCGCGGACAATCTGTTGCCTTGTTCGCCATCCTAATGCCCATCATGTCGCTCTTTCTGTTGGGCATCCTCGATTACATGGTGACGAATGCTCGTGTAATGGAAACCGTGGCAGCCGCAGATCTTGCCGCTCA
The DNA here is from genome assembly GCA_017303735.1 of Anaerolineae bacterium. The sequence goes on along the minus strand of JAFLCF010000264.1, from coordinate 347 downwards.
TGCCGGCGCACAGGAGATCACAGTCCTGCCAGATGGGGCCATCACCGCCACCACTGCTGGTAACGGGATTGCCGCTGCCTACTTCAATTCACAGCGACCGGGTTCCGCACACCTCACATCGGTCTCCTGTGGACGACATCAAGGGCGCCCTGCCTGTTATGTCACTGCTCAAGTTCAATCGGCGGGGTACTTGTTCCCCGCCCGCTGGGTGACCGTGCGCGCCATTGGATATCTGGCGCATGGCGTGACCCGCGAAGATCAATAATTTTTTTGGAGAAGAATGAAATCCCTTTGGAAAACAATCCTGGATGGATTGACCTATAAAGACCTTGCCGGGAAACGGCAAC
>JAFLCF010000263.1 GCA_017303735.1 Anaerolineae bacterium | reverse complement strand
GGCGGCGCATTTCACGATATTGCATACATTTCTTTGCCATACCTTACGCTTCCTTCTTGCCGCTAAACGGCATTCCGAGCAGTCTTAACAAAGCGCGGGCTTCATCATCGTTTTGAGCGGTCGTCACAATAGTAACTTCCATTCCGCGCAGTTTATCGATTTTGTCGTACTCGATCTCAGGAAAAACCAACTGATCCTTAAGACCCAGCGTGTAGTTCCCGCGTCCATCAAAAGCATTGGGGGAAATTCCGCGGAAGTCACGTACACGCGGCAAAGCAATGTTCACGAGACGGTCGAAGAAAGCCCACATTCGGGGACCGCGCAGGGTCACTTTCGTACCGATCACGCGTCCCTCGCGCAACTTAAAGTTCGCGATGCTCTTGCGGGCTTTTGTCTGCACGGGCTTCTGCCCCGTCACCAGGGTCAGATCAGCCACGGCTGCTTCAAGCGCCTTAGGATTATCCATCGACTCGCCCAGACCGATATTGAGCACGATCTTCTCGAGACGCGGCACCTGCATGACATTCTTGAAACCGAATGACTTCAACAGAGCCGGGGCTATTTCCTTGTTATAAAGTTCTTGCATTTTATTCATGTTATACCTGCTCTCGGCCTAGTCGATCGTGGCTTTGCAATTTTTGCAAACACGATGAGCGCCTTCTTCGTCGCGCTGAACTGCAACACGCGTGGCTTCTCCACATTTCGGGCACACGAGCATCACGTTGGAAATATCCACGGGACCTTCGAACTGAATACGGCCCGGGTTGATATTTTTTCTGCCTTGCGTTTGCACCTGTTTCTGGTGCTTGGTGCGGATGTTGACACCCTGCACCACGACTCGGCGATCTTCCAAAATCACGTTGATGACTTCACCGCGCTTGCCTTTGTCTTCAAGACGGCCGCTGATCACTTCGACGGTATCACCTTTTCGAATCTTGACTTTCATTCTCAGCTCCTACAACACTTCCGGGGCCAGCGACACGATCTTCATGTAACCCATATCGCGCAATTCGCGCGCCACAGGTCCAAAGATACGTGTGCCCCTCGGGTTTTCGCCGTCTGCATCCAGGATAACAGCAGCGTTATCATCAAAGCGGATGTATGAGCCGTCTTCGCGGCGCCATTCCTTGGTGCAGCGTACGATCACGGCTTTCACAACTTCACTTTTCTTCACCGAGCCCTGTGGAGCAGCAGCCTTGACAGTTGCCACCACCACATCACCGATCGAGCCATACTTGCGCCTGGAACCACCCATGACATGGATGACAAGCAATTCGCGGGCGCCGGTGTTATCAGCCACCTTCAAACGGGATTCTTGCTGGATCATGGCCTACTCTCCTACACCCTGATCGGCGGTGCGAACTTCACGCTTCAGGACAGACTCAACCGCCCAGCGCTTCTCGCGGGATAAGGGGCGGGATTCAACAATCCGAACCTCATCACCGATCTGGCAGCCGATCTCGTCATGTGCCTTCACGCGCATGCTCGAGAACACCACCTTCTTATAAAGGGGATGACGATACTTGCGGGTGATCTCCACCACGACGGTTTTGGTCATTTTGTTACTGGTCACTACACCAGTCATGCGACGACGATTGTTCATTTTGCACCTTCCACTGCGGCATTCTTAAGCGCTTCAGCAAGAATGGTTTCCATGCGGGCAATATCCTTGCGGAGCACGTTCAAACGGCTGGCATCGGTCAACTGTCCAGATACCTGCTGGAAGCGCAGCTTCATCAACTCATCGCGTGCATCTGAAATCTTCGAACGGATTTCTTCAGGTGCCAGTTTGCGAATGTCTGCGGGTTTCATAGCCTTCATGATTATTCTCCTCCTGTGTGGCGAGCCACAACTTTGGTCTTGATGGAGAATTTATACTGGGCAGCATGCAAGGCCGCAATTGCGATCTCAGAGGAAAGACCGGCAACTTCGAACATAATGCGTCCGGGTTTCACAACTGCCACATAGTACTCAACATTACCCTTACCGGAACCCATGCGAGTCTCGGGTGGTTTATGAGTGAATGGTTTCGCCGGGAAAATGCGGATCCAGATCTTGCCGCGGCGCTTCATTTCACGCACGATCGAGCGGCGCGCCGCTTCGATTTGTCGGGCGGTTACCCAGCCCGGTTCCAACGCCTGCAGACCGAATTCGCCAAAGGCAACTTCCGCACCGCGGAGAGCCTTGCCTCGCATACGACCACGCATCTGCTTGCGCCACTTTACACGTTTTGGCATCAACATATCAATAACCTCATCTCAAAGCGACGTCGCGATTACTCGCTGACGTACACGCCTTCCGTCGCTTCGGTTTTTTCTTCAACTTCAGGTTTGACTTCGCCCTTATAGATCCAAACCTTGACGCCGATCTGACCATAAGTGGTCAGCGCTTCGTCAGTGGCAAAATCCAGATTGGCGCGCAGGGTCTGCAGAGGAACGCGTCCTTCGCGGAGCCAGACATCACGGGACATTTCAGCGCCGCCAAGACGGCCGCCAACCAGGATCTTAATCCCTTCGGCGCCTTGTTTCATGGCTTGCTGAATGGCACGTTTCATCGCACGGCGATACGCAATACGGCGCTCGAGCTGATCGGCAATATTTTTAGCAACCAGTTTCGCATCCAGGTCGGGATTGGAGATTTCTTTGATATCCAATTCGATCTTCTTACCAACCAATGCCTCAAGTGCGGCGCGGATCTTCTTCACGCCTTCACCCTTGCGCCCGATCAAAATACCAGGCTTGGCGGTATGAATGGCAATGCGAATCTTGCCAGGAGTGCGTTCCACATCAATGTGGGAAACGCCAGCCTTGCCGTCGCGGATCGCATCAGGAAGTTCCTTGCGAAGATCGCGGACTTTTTCATTGGCAGCAGCGCCGCCCTTGGAGAGCTTGCCCATCAACAAACCACGAATGGCAAGATCCTGGTGCAATTGCTGGCGATATGTGCTTCCCTCAGCGAACCAACGTCCGCCCCAAGGCTGGTTGATTCCGAGACGAAAACCAACGGGATGTACTTTTCTACCCATATAATCTCCTTATGCTCCGCGCTCGCGCAAAATAACCGTGATATGAGAACTACGGCGCAAAAGCGGCTTGAAGCGACCACGAGCACCAAAGCGTCGCCATTTGCGTGTGGGAGCCTCATCGGCAGTGATCTTGGCAACGAACAAATCGTCGCGGCTGACGCCAAAGTTCTCTTCTGCATTTGCTACAGCGGAAGCGACCAGCTTATAAACGGGTCCTGCAGCGCGCTTATTCACAAACTTGAGAATTTCCAGCGCTTCGATAGCGCTCTTGCCACGCACTGTATCAATCACGGCGCGAACTTTTTGCGCAGACTGCGGGAGAAAACGAACGTGTGCTTGAATATCCGTCATGGCTCTCTCCTTACGCAGCCTTCTCTGCGGCTTGATGTCCGCGGAATGTGCGTGTCGGGGCGAATTCGCCCAATCGGTGACCGACCATGTTTTCCGTAATGTAGATCGGCACATGGCGGCGTCCGTCGTGAACCGCGATCGTGTGACCCACCATTTGTGGGAAGATCACAGAAGCGCGGCTCCAGGTGCGAACCACCTTCTTCTCTTTTTTCTGATTCATGGCTTCGATACGCTTGAGCAGTTTCGGCTCAATGTACGGGCCTTTTTTCAATGATCGTGACATATCTGCTTACCTCATCTACTTAGCGGTTCGTCTTGCTGCGACGACGCACAATGTACTGATCCGTCTTCTTATTAAGGCGGGTCTTCTTACCCAGGGTAGGCTTACCCCAAGGACTCTTAGGACCGGGGAGACCAACCGGCTGGCGGCCTTCACCACCACCATGTGGATGGTCGCGGGGGCTCATAGCTGTACCGCGAACCGTCGGACGAATACCGAGGTGGCGCTTGCGACCGGCTTTACCAAGTTTGACATTGCTGTGGTCGAGATTTCCGACCTGTCCAATGGTCGCGTAACAAACTTGATGAATGAGACGAACTTCACCAGAGGGCATACGGATCTGGGCAAAATCGCCTTCTTTAGCAAGCAATTGTGCCGCGCCTCCAGCCGAACGGACCATCTGCCCGCCCTTGCCAGGCTTCATCTCAATGTTATGAATGAGCGTACCGACCGGGATATTGCTGATCGGTAACGAGTTACCGACACGAATCTCAGCGGTAGGACCAGACATGACGGTGTCGCCAACTTTCAGGTCCAAGGGAGAGACGATGTAGCGTTTTTCGCCGTCTGCATAGTTAAGAAGAGCAAGACGAGCTGTGCGGTTGGGATCGTATTCGATCGCCGCGACCTTTGCAGGAACGCCATATTTTTCGCGCTTGAAATCCACCATGCGGATGTAGCGACGGGCACCACCGCCACGATGGCGAACGGTCACGCGTCCATAGGCATTGCGGCCACCGGAGCGCTTCTTAATAACAAGCAATGAGCGTTCCGGAGTGGACTTGGTGATTTCCTCAAAGGTATGACCGGTCATGTCGCGCATGCCGGGGGTTATTGGTTTGTACTTCTTGACAGCCATTACTGCACCCCTTCAAAGATCTCGAGGGGTTTGCTGCCCTCGGCAAGGGTAACGATCGCCTTCTTGAAAGCGGGACGGCGTACAACCATACGGCGCGATCGACCGCGACGTCCACGCTTTGCAGGGGCATTGACAATATTCACGCGCGCCACGGTGACTTCAAAAAGGGTTTCCAGTGCATCCTTCACCACGGTACGAGTTGCATCGTTCCGGACAACGAACACATATTGACCCAGCTTGCTTGATTGGGCATTGGATTTTTCGGTCACCAGCGGGCGGACGAGGACACTATAGAGTTCAGCCATGTCTCTCTCCTATCCAAGATGCGCAACCAGCGCATCGATTGTCTTGACCGGCAAGACAACTTTATCGAAATTAAGGATGTCGCGTACATTCAAGTAGCTCGCGAGCAGCACTTTGGCGCTCTCGATGTTGTTTGCACTGCGCATCACCAGATCGTAATTATTATCTTTGACGGGCATCAACACCAAAACGGTGGAGCTGCCAACCAAATTTCCCAGCGCTTCCGCAACCAGTTTGGTCTTGGGTTCATCGATATTGAGTTCATCAACAATAATGATCGAAGCCTCAGACGCCTTCACGGACAAAGCAGAACGAAGAGCAGCCAAACGCATCTTCTTCGGCATCCGCAGTTCATAGCTGCGAGGATGCGGGGTATGGATACGGCCACCGCCGACCCACTGCGCCGCACGCCTCGAACCCTGACGGGCTCGGCCGGTTCCCTTCTGCTTCCAGGGTTTGCGACCACCGCCGCGAACTTCGCCGCGGGTTTTGGTATCATGTGTACCAAGGCGCGCATTCGCCATCTGGCGAGTGTAAGCCTGGTGCATCAGATCTACATTTACAGGGGCTTCAAAGAGATTCGCGGGAAGTTCTATCTCGCGCACCTTTTTGCCCTTCATATCAAGAACATCTACTTTCATGGTAATCTCGCTCCGATTTCCTGCGCGCGTTATTGCTTGCGCGACTCCTTGATCATGACGAGGCTCC
>JAFLCF010000262.1 GCA_017303735.1 Anaerolineae bacterium | reverse complement strand
TGACGAATCTGATAGTCTCCCGTTACACTATCTTCACTCTATGACTTCACCCCCTGAAACGGGTGAACCGCGAAAACGGAGACACAATGTTCTTCTCGAACACACCGCGCCCAGAAAGTCTGCGGGCAATTGCGGATGTGAAGCACGTGCCCTATTGGTTGGACGACCCCTCCAAACCAGAACCAACCCCACCTCTTACAACTCAGATCCAAACAGACCTCGCTATCATTGGCGGAGGTTTCACCGGTTTATGGACGGCTCTGCAAGCCAAGCAAGCCGACCCAAACCGAGATGTTGTTCTGCTTGAAGCGGGGGAGGTTGCGATCGGTGCCAGCGGACGGAACGGCGGTTTCTGCGCCGCCTCGATAACACATGGCATTGATAACGGACGAAGCCGCTGGGCAAAGGAACTCCCCAAACTGATTCAACTGGGCAATGAGAATCTCGATGGCATCGAAGCCACGGTCAAGCAGTTTAATATCGATTGTGACTTTATCCGCTCGGGAGAAGTGGGCATTGCCAACGAAGAACATCAAGTGGCAGAGCTGCATGAAGAAGTGGAACTCGCCAAAAAATACAATGTGCCTGCGCAATTCTTCGATCAAAATGAAATGCGCGCACGTATCAACTCGCCGACATTTTTGGCAGGTGCCATCGACATGTCGAATGCCATGCTCAACCCGGCACGTTTGGCATGGGGTTTAAAGAAGGCATGTCTCCAGCTTGGTGTCCGCTTTTTTGAGGGCACCCCAGTGACCGGTTTGGAAGAGAAGCGCGAGCACTTGATTCTCAAAACACCGCAGGGTCAAGTCACGGCGCGTAAAGTGGCGTTGGCTACTAACGCCTTCCCACCTTTGCTCAAACATCTCAGGTTGTATGTGGTGCCGGTCTATGATTATGTGTTGATGACCGAGCCGCTTTCCAAATCTCAACACGACGCCATCGGCTGGTATGGGCGCGAAGGTTTGAGCGACATCAACAATCAATTTCATTATTCGCAAATGACATCAGACGGGCGGATTCTGTGGGGTGGATTCGACGCGATCTATCATCGCAATAACGAAGTTGCCCCGCATCTCGAAAACCGCCCCGCCTCTTTCGGTCTTTTAGCGGAGCACTTCTTCCAAACCTTTCCCCAGCTGCAAGGACTGCGCTTCACGCACGCCTGGGGCGGCGTGATCGATACCTGCTCACGTTATGCCGTCTTTTGGGATAAAGCGTATGGCGGCAAATTGGTGTATGCCATGGGCTACACCGGCTTGGGAGTTGGCACATCTCGCTTTGGCGCGCGCGTGATGTTGGATTTGTTGAGCGGCGAGAAAACTGAGCTGACCGAATTGCAAATGGTGAAGACCAAACCCTTCCCATTCCCACCGGAACCGTTCCGCTCGCCGATCATCAACTTCACCCAATGGTCATTGCTGCAAGCCGATCAAAATCGGGGCAAGAGAAATCTCTGGTTGAAGACGCTGGACGCGTTGGGGTTGGGGTTTGATTCTTAAACAAAAAGACCTCCGAGGTTTTTACTTGTCCCCGTAAGGGGGAAACCTCGGAGGTCTTTTTTAGTTCCAACTCTCCTTATAATCCATCACATACTGCCTGAACGAGATTGGCTTCCGACCTGTCAGTTTTTCCACCTCATCGGTCACAGACTCCGCCATCCCAAAACGGGTGGATGTATATAGTCCCATTTGCACGAGTGCAAAGATAAACGGCGTTCCACGACGCATAGTTTCCATCAGGAAGTGAATTGGGTTTGGGTTTCGATATTCGATTTGCCTACCCAAGACTTCGCTCATGATGTCGGTCGCTTGCCAGTAATCCAGGGATGTGCTGCCCGTCAGGTCGTAATTTTTATTGGCATGGTTTTCCTGGGTGAGAGTCATGGCAGCGGCTGCGCCAATGTCTCGTGCGTCGATGAAACTTGTTTTGGCGTTGCCGACTGGAACGAAAATTTCGTTCTTATCCCTGATCTCTGTGCGATGGACGGTATTCAAGTTTTGCATAAAAAAGCTGCAACGCAGAAACGTAGTCTCAAAACCAGATTGCGTCAGATATTGTTCCACTTTGTAGTGGGGGACAATTTTTGCATTTTCAATACCAATCAGTGAAAGAAAGACTACGTGCTTCACGCCTGCGCGTTTTGCCGCGTCGATGGCGGGAAACATATACTTTTTTACATCTGCGATCTGAGGCGGGCGTAGTAGAAACATTTTCTCGACACCGATGAACGTCGCTTCATAGGTAGCCGCATCTGCAAAATCGAACCTGACGGCTTGAACTGAATCACTGAATTTAGCTTTGACCTTTTCCGGGTTCATATCCGCTGCACGGACGTTAACTTTCTTTTCCAACAATTCTCGTACTACTTCCGCGCCGACATTTCCCAACGCACCAATCACCAAAATAGGGGACGACATGATGTTTTTTTCTCCTGTCTTGACTTTATATAGACCAGTCGTTATAATAATCGGGCTCTCAAATTTTGGGAAGAGGATGATTGTCATGTCGACTGCACGAGAACAGATATTACAAACCACCTGTGTTCTGCTCGAAAAGCAGGGCTATCACGGAACCGGCTTGAACGAGATCGTCAAAGAAAGCGGCGCACCGAAAGGCTCACTCTATTATTATTTTCCTGACGGCAAGGAACAGATCACCTCAGAAGCGGTACTCGAATCAAGTCGTGCAACGGCAGAGCGCATCCGTGTGAACTTGCAAGGCAGTGAGAATGCGGCAAAAGCCATTCACGATTTTATTTTGCTGGTGGCAGAGAATGTGGAGCGTTCCGGGTATGCGGCGGGCAGTCCGCTGACGGCGGTGGCGATGGAAACAGCGACTAAATCAGAGCGGATCAATTTGGCATGCCGCGAATCCTACTCCATGTTGCAAACAGCGTTCAAAGAAAAACTCATCGACAGCGGATTCACAAAATCCAAAGCTGATGAACTTGCCACCTTCATTGTTGCATCGGTTGAAGGCGGCATCATTCTCAGCCGCACTCATCATACGGTTGATCCATTGCGATTGGTGGCAAAGCAGTTAAAAATATTGATTTCAAATTAATTCGAGGAGACAGTTATGAAGATCGTTGTTTTTGGGGCATCACGCGGGGTAGGAATCAATGTAGTAGAGCAGGCATTACAAGCAGGGCATAATGTTACGGCTTTTGTGCGCTCGCCGGAAACCTTCAAACTTCAACATGCAAATCTAAACATCTTCAAAGGTGACGCCATGGACGCTTCCGCTGTGGAGCAAGCCATTGCTGGACATGAGGCGGTCATCAGTGCCTTGGGACCAACTCGTCCGCCCGTGCCTAACATGATGGAAACTTCTGCAAAAAATATCGTAGCAGGGATGAAAAAGCACGGAATAAGGCGCCTCATTTCCACGACCGGGGCGGGGGTGCGCCAACCTGAAGATCAGCCAAAGCTGATAGATCACTTTATCGGCTTTCTGCTCAACCTGTTGGCGAAAGATGTTGTGTTGGATTCCGCCGCGAATGTGCATGTCATCCAATCCTCAGACCTAGACTGGACAGTGGTACGTTATCCGCGCCTGGTGGATGGGGAACGTAAAGGCATGTATCGCGTTGGTTATGTTGGCAAGGACTCTGGCACACAGATAACTCGCGCCGACGGTGCCGATTTTGTCTTGAAGGAATTGGTTGAGAAAAAGTGGTTGCGAAAACTGCCTGTGGTTAGTTACTAAATAGTAAGTTGATTCTTAAAAACAAACTTCCGAAGTCTTTAAGACTTCGGAAGTTTGTTTTTCCTACTTCTTCTTCGGCTTGGACATTTCATCCACAACTGCGTTATACAACACTTCTGCTTTTAATTCGCTGAGCGAGAAGCAGGGCGCTTCGAGGTGGTCTGCCAACTGTTGGGCGAGTCCCTGATCGAAGGCGGCGTGTTCCATGTTGATCACCACCGAGCGGATCTTTTCCATGGCGATCATTTCTGCAAATTTGAAGCCTTCTTCCTGTGGCGGCAATGTGCCGAGCGATACATTGCCCGCGCCGTCGGTCATGACGATCAACAGCGGCTCCACATCGGGGTGGATGTGCTTTTCATGGGTGATGACATCATGTGCCATGAACAAACCCGCTGAAAGCGGAGTCTTGCCGCCGACGGGAATATCCATCAGGGCGCGTTGAGCGAGTTGAACCGAGTTGGTGGGGGAGAGCACTAACGTAGCGCGATCTTTCTGGAAGACGATCAAGCCGACGCGATCACGGCGTTGATAGGCATCTGTGAGCAACGAAAGGATAGCACCCTTCGTAGCATTCATGCGTTCGGCAACTGCCATCGACCATGAAGCATCCACAAGGAATAAGACAAGATTCGCAACCCGCTTCACACGGACTTTGCGTTGCAAGTCGCTTTTCTTAATCGAGAAGGCGAGTTTCTTGCGTTCTTCGGTTCGTTGTTTTTGGAATGGGGCGGCTGCGCGGATGGTTGCATCGAAGGCAATATCCGTCAGGTTATCGCCAGCAGGGCGGGCCATGATGTAACGACCATGTTTGCGTTCGGTCTTGGTGAGCGAACGTCTGCCCGCCTGCTTGCGAGTGAGTTTATCTAATGGAGTGTTGAGCTTGCGCGGTTGGAAGGTTTCACCGGCTTTGACCTTTTGTCCGCCTTCCCACCAGTTCGCGTTACTGCTTGCGAACACTTCCCGATTTTCCATCGGTTCGGGGTTGCCCTCTTGCGGACCTTCTTCGGTCTGCTCATCTTCCAGTTTTAAGTTTTTTTTTCCTCGGTTTCGCTGCCTTTTTCCTGGCTCTCGGAGGAATCATCATCCTCTTCACTCGGCATGGACTGACCCGCCAACTGTTCGATGCGTTCTTGCAGTTGTTCGGTGGTCATTTCAGCTTGCTGGAAAGGCGTGCGTTTGATGCGGTGCGGCAGGGTCAATTCTGCGGCGAGGGCGATATCGTGGTCATTGATCTTGGTGCGACCTTCGAATGCAGCTTCAGCGCGGGCAGCTTTGAGGATGACCATATCCGCACGGTGACCGTCTACATTGAGAGAGGCGGTGAGTGCCGCAATGGAGAGAAGATCACGGGTGGTGTACTTCACCTGATCCACGAGTTCGCGGGCTTTGGCAATCTGTTCGGAGAGTTCATCTTCCTTCGGTTGCCATTGCTTGCGGAAGGCTTCGGGATCACGTTCGTACGAAATGTTGCGTTCCATGATGCTCATGCGTTCACGCGCTTCACGGATGCCGACGATCTCCACCGAGAGGGCGAAGCGATCCAGCAATTGAGGGCGAAGATCTCCTTCTTCAGGATTCATCGTCCCAACGAGAATGAAGCGAGCGGGGTGGGCGAAGGAAATGCCTTCGCGCTCCACCGTATTCACGCCCATGGCGGCAGAGTCCAAAAGAATATCCACCACGTGATCGTCGAGCAGGTTCACTTCGTCGATGTAGAGCAAGCCGCGGTTCGCGCCTGCCAACACACCGGGTTCAAAGTGACGTTCGCCTTTTTGAATGGCTTTTTCAATGTCGAGCGTTCCGACCACGCGATCTTCGGTGGC
>JAFLCF010000261.1 GCA_017303735.1 Anaerolineae bacterium | reverse complement strand
CCCCAGCCCGGGAGCTTCAACAACCAACGTCGTATGAGCGAGGCGGGCAATGTCCACTTCACTTTGCCCTGCGCCCACCGTCTCCACGATGATGATGTCGAACCCTGCCGCGTCAAAGACTTGCACCATATTGGCAGTGGCTTGAGCGAGACCACCCAGTGACCCCCGCGAAGCCATCGAGCGGATGAAGACGTTCGGGTCACCCGAAAGATCGCGCATGCGAACTCTATCGCCGAGCACAGCCCCGCCCGTAAACGGACTGGATGGGTCGACCGCCACAATGGCAATGCGTTTGTCTTCTTGCTTACGATAATGCAGCGCCAATTGATTGACCAATGACGACTTGCCCGTCCCTGGCGCGCCGGTCACACCGATAAGATGCGCCTTGCCCGTATGCGGGAACAATTCCATTAACGACGAACGTCCCTCTTGCGAATTGTTTTCCACCTGGGTCAACATTCGCGCGAGGGCAAGTCGGTCACCGTTAAGGATGGCTTGGGAGTTGGTCATTCATTTCCTGTTTTTTGTTAAGTAGGGTCGACCCGTCAGGCTTTAACCTGACGCAAATTTACAAAGAAAGGGTCGCCCTTTGCGAGATGTTTCCATAAATCCTAGTTGGGTCGCCCCAACTGGGATTAACAACAAAACACAGAGCATCTTCCGCTCTGTGTTGGATGGACAGTCAGGTTAGACTGCAACCGCCTGTTTAATATCGCGGATAATATCTTCGGTGTTGGCGCCGGGACCGTAAACTCCCGTCACGCCCATTTCTTTCAGGCGGTGCAAGTCTTCATCAGGGATGATGCCGCCGAGAAAGAGCTTGACGTGCGACTGCCCATTGGAACGCAGCAACTCCATCACACGCGGGGTCAACGCCATGTGTGCGCCCGAAAGCACAGACAAGCCCACCACATCCACATCTTCTTGAAGTGCGGCTTCGGCGATCATCTCAGGCGTCTGGCGCAAGCCGGTGTAGATGACTTCCATTCCAGCATCGCGCAGAGCACGTGCGATCACTTTTGCGCCGCGGTCGTGTCCATCGAGACCGGGTTTTGCAACCAACACTCTGATTTTCTTTTCAGCCATTCATCCTCCGATAAAAAATCGTTAACGCGATTATACCCGTGTTAATCCTATGTATCAGAAGTGAAAACAAACAGTAAGGGGTATGAAAAGACGCGCGTATCGCGCGTCTTTTCATATTTGCTTGAACATAAAGTTCTATGGCTCGTCCAACCATTCAACCGGGCAGTGCACTACCGCGGACTGTATCTCTGCCGATATTGCCACGGGGCTGTTATTTGACGGGCTTAAGACTTGAATGCCGCCATCTTTGGTCTTTGTTTCATAGACGAGGTTGCTGTCGGGTGTCCAACCGCAGACGAGCAGGTCGCGGGGGGTATCGAGCAGGCTGCTCGTTTCAACGTTGACGAGTTTGTCTTTGCGAGGTTCGGTGCCGGTTTTTTCTTCGCCGGTTTCGGCTCGCGTGTCGTATTCATAGCGCAGGTGAACGAAACGTTGATCGGGAGACCAGTTCACGTTACAAAAATAGCGCGAGTCAACATCGTACTCGGTCAGTTGGGTCACTTCTGAAAAATCGAAGTTGGCAATGTACACTCGTTCACGATTTTTCTGGCTGGCATTTCGCACCGTGAATACGGCTTTCCTGCCGTCGGGTGAGAAGGCGAGACATTCGATTCTCTCGTTCACGTCCAACCCGGTTAGGGTGATATCTTGCGGCTTTGTCTTGTCCAGGAATATGGATTGGAAGTTAGCGACGAAACTGAATGGATACACCGCAGTTCCATCGGGCTGCCAGGTCACTTGCCAGCGTTCGTTAACGACGGGTCCGAGCGCGGTCAGATTCGTACCGTCATTGTTGACGGCGAAAAAAGCCGTCGGGAAGTAAACGGCTCGGTCGTAGGACCAGGCAGCTCCGGCGAGCTTTGAGCCGTCTGGTGACCATTGCCAGTACACACCATAGGCATCTGGCGGAATGGGCAACTGAATCCCGGATTGGGTATCCAGCGAATAGACATGATCAGAAAAGAGACAACGATACCGGGCGTCGAGGTCAGAGCAGATGGTCACCAGTGCTTTTGATCGATCAGGAGAAAGGGTGATCGATACCGGTTTCTTTTGTCCATAGGTGTACGAATCGGCAGACCGATCTTTTGCCAGGGTCGATTCCAACATCTCGCGCGAGATCAACACATTAGATTCGCCTGTATTCACGTCGATGGACAGAATGTCATTGCCGTCATCATAGAGGATCGTGCCATTGCCTTGAACAGGTTCGGGTGTAGCAGAAGCTGGGGGAAGTTCGGGCGTATTGGTAACCACTACGATCACGGTCGGCGGCGATGGCGGTGTATTTGTGGAAGGTGGCGGTGTGGTTTGTGAACTCGAACATGCCTGCATAAAAAGCAGGGCAGCAAAGATGCCAGTGATTTTGATTTTCATTGCCAAAGTCTCCGAGCGAATTTTATTCCTCAGTATTGATCGTGTTCTGCGGCGGCGGGACATCCCCATAATCGAGCACCTGACGCATCTGGGTCGCACCTTCTGGCGGACCGACGATCTTTTTATCTTCCATGGTATCCATTAAGCGCGAAGCGCGAGTATAGCCGATGCGTAATCTGCGCTGCAACATCGAAACGGACCCTTTGCCTTCTTTGCGGACAATTGCCACGGCTTCATCGAATAATGGGTCACCATTGGCTTTGGGATTCTCTTCCCAAAGCGGCGCTTGCTTAAGCGGTACATTTTCAGGGATGGTATCGGCGGGCATACCCGCAGCAGCGGCATATGGGCTGGTATTGCCTGCCTGGTCTCGCCAGAATTCTACTAGTTTGTGAATCTCACCGTCTGAAACGAAGACACCTTGCAAACGCGCAGCCGCGGGTGCATCGGGAGCTTGATAGAGCATGTCACCACGCCCAAGCAATTTTTCGGCACCGGGTTGGTCGAGGATAACGCGGCTATCTGTATTGGATGCCACGGCAAAAGCGATGCGAGCCGGGAAGTTGGCTTTGATGAGACCCGTCACCACATCCACCGACGGGCGTTGGGTCGCGAGGATCATATGAATACCGGTAGCACGTGCCAACTGTGCCAAACGTGTTATGGTCTTTTCGGTTTCATCCGGCGCTATCATCATCAAGTCTGCCAATTCGTCAATGACAATGACGAGGAAGGGTAATTTTTTCTCGCCCTTTAACTTCATCTTGGCATTGTAGTCGGTGATGTTGCGCGAACCGACCTGTGCGAACATGTGATAGCGCTTGTCCATTTCGCGGGTGATCCATTGCAATGCACCGATGACGCGGTCCATTTCAACGACCACGGGTCCGAGCAAGTGTGGCACGCCGTTGTAGCCGGTCAACTCTACACGCTTGGGGTCAACCAAAACCAGGCGCAGGTCATCAGGCGTGTGATACAAAAGCATACAGGTCAAAATAGAGTTTACACACACCGATTTACCAGAGCCCGTTGTACCAGCAATGAGCATGTGCGGCATGTTCTCAATGCTTGCAATGGCAGGCATACCCGCCACATCACGCCCCAAAGCAAATGCCAACGGCTTCTTATAGCCTTTGAATATCTCGCCTTCCAAAATATCGCGCAGAGCAACTCGCGCCATCTCTTCATTTGGAACTTCGATACCGACATAGCTGTGACCCGGAACCGGAGCTTGAATACGAATGCGCGGCGCGGCTAAGGCGAGGGCAAGATCGTCTGCGAGGGATGCAATTTTCGAAACACGGACTCTCGTACGTACACCGCCTCTTGTCTCAAGAAAAAGCGGCTCCACCCCAAATTGCGTGATCGTTGGTCCGCGGCTGATCGCCACTACTTGCGCTGGCGCGCCAAACGAAGCGAGCGTGTCTTCAATTAATCGCGCGCGCTGTTGAATGAACTCTTCGTTGATGGAAGTTTCACTGCCTTCATCCAAAATATCCGTCAGGTCGGGGAGTTTCCATTCGATGATTTGTGTTCCGCTGCGGGTTTGGACGGGTTGTATCGGAACTGCACCTGCCGTATCGACGGCAGGCATGGCAGAAGAATCGATCGGGGTGAGACCGTCTATGGAGGGCGTAGCCATTGTCGGCGGAGTTTGAGGCGTGATCGGTCGATTGAGGAGGGCGCGAATCTTTTCCATCAATGGCTTAAGCCAGAAGAACAAATCCACAACGGGTTTATCCAATGTAACCGCAATGCCGATGATGAGCCATGCGGTCAAGCCGATCATCGCGCCGCCCGCGCCGAACGCTCCCCAAAGAAAACGCTGAGCAAGCCCGCCAAAGTATCCGCCACCCAAGCCAGTGAGCGCCACGGCTTCGGCAGTTTCGGCGGTGGCAACGAAGGAGTGTAAAAGTGTGAGCAGCCAGAAAAAGAGAATGACACTGCCGATAGCGCGTTCGATGGAGAGTGGCGGAATACGTTCGATCTTGCGCAAGACCAGCCATAAGCCGAAGACCAGCAAGCCGATCGGTAGGACGTACATGCCCCAGCCAAATAATTGAGCCAGAAAGAAAATGATACCGCCAACGATGGCGGAGCGATTTGCAGAGATCAGCCCAAGGAGAATGATCACGCCAAAAAATGCAAGCGCGATTCCAACGACATCAAGTTTGCGTTCGGGGGAGAGTTTTTCCCACCAGGAGACTTCACGTTGCGGTGGGGCGGGCGGGGTATATGTTTTATGTTTTGCTGGTGCCTTGGCATGTGAATCCGCGCCGCCCTTTTTTGCGGGAAGGGTTTTGCCAACAGGCTTTGAGCTTTTTTTTTCAGGCGCGGAGGGTTTGAGAAGGGGCATTTTACGTGATACGTCCCAAAGGGAGGCTTTGCACTAATGCGTGATTTGTGAAAATAAGACGTTGATTCATTATAGCACAAATGGTCTGTTTAACTTTTTAACAGAATAGCATAAAGTATTCTGTTTTGAACACGCCTTTGATTTCGCAGTATTTTGTATTGAGATTATCACGAAAACAGTATTTGTTTTTGGTAATCTCAGGTAAAATCTGTCCTAATAAATTAATATTTCATTAAATATCTTTGACGGAGTTGACCATATGGCTATACAAAAAATTCGGGAAATCCTTGCAAAAAATGGTCGTCTTTCCACCCCGGTGGATCAGTTGGCAGACGATGGCGACCTGTATAACGCGGGTCTCACTTCGCTGGCAACAGTTGGGGTAATGCTGGCACTGGAAGAGGAATTCGATATCGAAATTCCAGACAGCCTGCTCGGACGCAAAACTTTTCAAAGCATTCAATCGATTGCAGATGTAGTGAATCAACTCAAAAAGTAAAGGTGGCAAACATGGAACAGGTCAGTCAGAATGGTATTCCGCAAGTAAAGTTCGATGAATTGGTCCAGCAGTTGCACAAGATCGGCGAAGAGGTCATCCGCAAGAACGCAGCGGATGTCGATGCGAAAGCGCGCTTTCCACAAGAAGGCATAGATGAACTCAAGAAATTAAAATTATTTGGGGCATACATTCCCGAAGACCTGGGCGGACTTGGAATGAACATCACTCAACTTGCAA
>JAFLCF010000260.1 GCA_017303735.1 Anaerolineae bacterium | reverse complement strand
GATGCTTGCCCCCAAAATGAAGATCGGTGACCTGTGCCCCGAATGCGGTGAAGCCGCCGTGGTGAACGAAGAAGGCTGCCGCAAGTGCTATGCGTGCGGATATAGTGAGTGCTAGTAGATAAATAATTAGACCTCCGAGGTCTTCAAGACCTCGGAGGTCTATTATAAAGAGGCAACCCCATGCAAAGTGACGCCAAGACAGTGACCGAATATCTGTTGGACGTGCCGCAGGAACGCCTTGCCGTCCTCAAGAAATTACGTGCCTTGTGCCGCAAGCACCTCAAAGGCTTCAAAGAGACCATGGAATACGGCATGCCCAGTTACTGGCGTGACGGCGTCGCCGAAGTGGGATTTGCCAGCCAAAAGAACTTCGTCGCTCTCTACATCCTGCGAACAGACGTGATGAATGCCCACACCGACCAACTGCAAGGCACAGGCATCGCGCATGGCAAGGGCTGCATCCGCTACTCAAAGCCCGAGCGCGTGGACTTTGCCGTGGTGGAAAGTATGTTGAAGGCGACCGCGAGGTCGAAGGGGCAGGTGTGTTAGAGGAACGTTTGAACGTTAGAAGGTTGCAGGTTTGAAGGTTGTATGGGCGGAAGGAGCTATTTCCCATACCTGCACAGAGTTTACCAAGGCGGAAACATATTGAAATCTAAATGCCACCGTAAGGTTGGATGGGCATGTCAACTTTGTAAAGACATTGTTTTCGTTTTATTTTTTTATAATATCTGTCATGTCTTTTGCTAATTTGATTCTATCAAGGATGCCTGGCTCAATCGCAAGCATGAGATTGATTATCGCCCAAATAATGGTAGCAAAATATAAATAGTTAACCGTTGTTATTTCAATAACTTGATATTTATCCATTAAGTAAACTGTAAGAACTGGTACTAATCCAACAATTAATAATTTGCTAGATTCTAAAATATAGGCTTTCCAATCCCGTTTTTTGGGGAGGGTATGTTCGAGCCTTTCTAATTTACCCCATTCTCCCTTTAGTAAATGGATAAATGAGTCTTTGCAATATTTTTCAAATTCAGATAAAGATTTTTCATTTGCATTGAAAATAATAGCTTTTCTTGAGTTTATATAACTAATAATCTCCTCAGTGTTTTTTGTGACCCAATCTTTAAATTGAGGCTCTTTAGACGAAAATGTTCTATTAGTAAAATTGAGGAACTCAATAGCTATGTTGTCTAAATATTCAATTACCGATTTTTTATATATAATGCTTGAGAGTATAGATTGTTTGTGCTTTTGAATAAAAGACAGTAAGAGGTAAAAATATATAATTAAGTCAGTGTCTTGATACTCATTTATAAAAACATATTTACTTGAACTATTTGCGAACAAGTGCCCAGTGAAGTTTATGAATTTGTTTAGAGAGAAATATAAAATAACATACAGAAAAACTATGATTAGCAGAAGGATAGATGTAAAAAATAAAAAAGTTTCTGCTGATATGACTATTGTTGAGTAGTATTGAATTGATATCGTTAGAAGTATGCTAATTATGGCGATGTGTTCGTATGCATTGAGTGTTATAGATAGAACGCCCCAAATATCTAGTTTGTTTGGAGATTTTACATTTTTAAACAATGCAGCATATAAAATTAAAAACAGGTAAATTATTGGTGTTAATAATAAAAGTTCAATAGATAGAGGAAGCTCCAAGAATAACCCAGAATAATTATTTGGAATAGCACCTCCTCTGAATTTAATTATTGAATATAGCAGAGACGAATTAAATATCAAGAAATAAAAAGCAAAATAGATAAGATATATCAAGAATATATAAAATTTTGTTCTTGCATAATAAATCCCAAGTCTTTTTCTAAATAAGGCTTCGAATTCTTTCTTTTCAGTCTTTTTGAAGATGCTTAGTTGATTGAATAATTTTATGTCTGTATCAATGTCCGGCGTAGAATCTAGATTTCTTATTAGTTTCAATTTGTCTTTGAAGGTATTGAAGCTTTCCTTAAGGGAATGCTTTGAGGTCTTTACTTCTTTTTTGTTTTTACTTTTTTTATTGTTCATTCTGCCTCGTAAGTAAGCCAAATTTATGTAAGTAAAATTAAGAGTTCTTAAGTTTAGTTTTATTATTCTTTCCCTCTCTCCAAATTCAACGCCAACAACCTCTCCAAAATCTCTTCATCGGACAAGGTATTCTCCCAGCCATATGCCGCGAAGACAGCGTCATCCAGCTTCTTATGGGACAGCTCCAGCCAGGTGGGACGTTGGTTATACAGGTTCGTCAGCGTGCGCTTGACCGTCGAGACCTCGGAGGTCTTTTTAGACGGCTTCAAGGACTTGGAGTCTTCCGGTGAGACCTCCGAGGTCTGGAGCCAGCGATCTCGTTGCTCGACCAACTCCTTAGCAGCGGACGCGATGGCTTGCACACGCGGGTCGTTCTGCTTCTCTGCGCCGGGCGGGTAGGGGAAGGGGAAGGTGCCGAAACATTCAGATATGTTATATGTCAAATCATTTCCAACACCATGACGTGCGCCCTTTTTATCACTCCAAATTGCATGTAGGCGAGAATGCAAAACACCGAAGAAGTAATCATCTTCTCTTGAGAATACAGTTACTTTGGCATCAGGTATTGTTGGATGGGTAAGCCAAACAAAAATACGATATTTTGAAACAACAGGCGTTGCAACAAAGCGAGAAAGACCTTCTAGTGCTTGGCGCATTTCCGGTCTTTGGCGTTCAAAAAGCCACCAATTATTTCTTGTGCTTGCAACTCTTTCCTTGTCTCGTTCAGGTTTTACAACTTTTCGAATGTATTCAAACGGCAGTTGGTATTTTGCTGCTTCTTCAATGGGAGTTTTTACACCGAAATCAATAATAAACATCCCACGCCGAGTTCCAACAAGATCACTTCCATTTACCCAAGGTTTTACAATGTCAGAATTTGGTCTGCCGTTTGGATTGCTCTTGTCTTGAAGCATTTCATATGCCAATTCAGGCTCAATATCGAAAGCGCCATACTTTTTTGTTCCAGGAAACGCGATATTTTCGTTTTCAGGAAGAAGATTTGCAGTTGTAATGTCAGCCGAAGAAGACAAATCAGGATTGATTGTTTCTACAATCTTTTCGTCAAGGACTTTAGATTTTTCAGAACCATTGTCAAAGCAAATAATAGATACTCTGACAGATGCGCCGTCCAAAACCCAAGGTCGATTGCTGTAAGCAAGGAAAATATCCCCGCTGTCTTTTATACGGTCAAGAACAGTTCGGCTTAAACCCTTCCGAATTGCCTGAGTTGCGATTAGCCCAACTCGTTTTACTTTCTTATCAATTATTGCCTGTCTTGATTTTTCAAACCAGTAACAAACTAGGTCGCTTTTTGGAGGGACACGGTCTTTGTAAAGGTTTGTCAAATTATTTAGGTATTCTTCCCCAAGTTCTTCGCGTTGTTTGATACTTCCCAAAAACGGCGGATTGCCGAGGATGACATCCACGGCGGGCCATTCGGGTTCGGAGATTTCCGAAGTCTTTAAGACTTCGGAAGTCTGCTGGTAAGCCAAAATAGCATCCATCCTCACAATATTCTTGGTCTTCTTCAAAATCGGCTCGGTCGGGTGACCGTAACCGTTATCCCTTAGCCATTGAATATAGCCGATCTGGATCGTCATTTGCGCCAGTTCATGGGCGTACTCATTGGTCTCAATGCCGAACAACTGCGCCGGAGTCACGGTCACAAACGGGCGATTGATGCCCATCTCTTCAGTGAATCCCGCCACTTCGTTCTGCAAATCCAGCAACAGGCGCAGGGCTACATACAAAAAGTTGCCGCTGCCACAAGCCGGGTCTAGCACCGTCACCGCCGCGACCTTGTCCATGTAAGCAAGCAAAGCACTCTGAATCTTCTTTCGTACAGTTTCTTTCTTCTTTCCTGTTACTTCCCCTTCTTCCACTTTCAACTTTCTACATTCCGCTTTCACTTCTTCCCACTCGCGCCGTAACGGCTTCATCAACACCGGTTCCACGATCAATAAAATATCGTCCTCGCCTGTGTAATGTGCGCCCAACTGCGAACGTTTGCTAGGGTCAAGTCCGCGTTCGAAGAGCGTACCAAATATAGACGGTTTGATCGCGCCCCAATCCAAGCCGTCAATATCGGCGATGATGTCCATGTCTGCGCCGTCGAGCTTCAAGACGCGCTCATTGTCGAACAGTCCGCCGTTGAAATGCAAAATCTTATCCGTGCCGAAATATCCACCCGTGTTCATAGCGCGGAAGAGTTGCCCCAGCATCTCTTGAAACGCTGTCGAGTTGCGCCGCGTCTGTTCGAGCATGCGCGGGAAAAGTTTTTCAGGCAGCAAACCAATATCTTCGGCGAACAAACAGAACAACAAGCGGATCAGGAAATGCGCCACTTCCTGCGGGTCTTCGCCGTACTCGTGCAGGTTGCGGGCGAGCTTCGAGAACTTCTCCGCCGCCTCGCGCGTCACGCTTTCAATGGTCTCTTTCGGTTTCAGGTCTTCGGGGCTGGTAAAAACTTTTTTGAGGAGTTGAATGCTTTCGGGGTTGAGCAGGTCATCGAGCGCGAGCGTATACGTCCGCGTGGGCAGGTTGGTGTAATTGGTTCGGATGACGATAAAGTTGATGTCGGAGACCACAAGCACGGGCGGATTCAGAAGCGCATCCCGATAACGGAGGAGCTGTTCATACGCTTTATCCAGGTCGGCATCTTTACCCTTATACTCCCAACCAAAAAAGCCGAGCTTCGCCACATCTGCCCAGCCTTGTCCGCCGCTGGTCTTTGCCGCGCCCATTTCAAAAGCAAACTTTGTGCCGGTCGGGTCATAATCGTTCGGCGTCTGATGCCCCACAAGCTGGCACAGATCGAGGAAATGTTCCTGATAGGTCTGCTTTTCCCGCGCCGTAACGCGCTTCCATTTGCTGATAAATTCCTGCGGAGTGATCGGCATAATAAAAATCCCTTTTGAATATTATACCCGCTAGACTTGACAGGTTTTTATGCCTGTCAGGTCTTGTTTCAAAATACTGCTAATAGTTTTCCCAAAAACTGCTAACAGTATTTAAAAAACTGCTAACAGTTTTTCCCAAAACTTCTAAATGTTTTTTCGAGTAGGGCAGGGGTGGTTTTCGTATAGTCAAGACCCGACAGGTTTCCAAAACCTGTCGGGTCTTATTTCTATAGAAGTCTAATCCTCGTTATTGTTGCTTACCAACACTCCTTTGACGAACTCAATCCCATCCAAGGTATGTTTGAAATGTTTGCCTGGGTTGAAGCGCGGCAAAACACTGGTGATCTGGCTGGCACGCACGTCCTCGGCGGTTTCTGCGCCTTCCGAAGTCATCTTCAACCAGAAATTGCCGAACTCGCCCAACTCGACGATATTGCCCTTGGCGAGCTGTTCGGGAATGATGGCAAGGAAACTCTCGATCGCTGCCATCATATCAATACTGCTCATGGTCGAACGCTGAGCAGCCATCTCTGCCAGTTCGCGTGTGGTCACACGTCCGCTGGAAAGAATGGAAGGGTAGAACTTCTTGGGGGCTTCACGATTGCTCGGATTCCCCC
>JAFLCF010000026.1 GCA_017303735.1 Anaerolineae bacterium | reverse complement strand
GCTCATCACCGACATGCCCGAGAAGGACAAGGCTCCTGCCATGCCTCCTGGCGGCATGGGTGGCATGGACTACTAATCCTTCGAGTTCGCTCAGGATTAATTCCCCACAAATTTGTAGGGGCGACCGTAAAGGTCGCCCCTACGTTTTTAATATATAATTTCAAGAATGCATTACAAACGGATATTTTTGACTTTGTTCCTCGCTATGGGGATGACTGCCTGCGCCTCTTTCGGGACCCCAAACACACCCACCCCTTCTGTGCCTAGTGCCACGCCAGAACCGCCCACACCTACTCCTCCGCCTTCTGCTGCTGTAGTAAATGGAGAGTACATCACCATTGCAGAGTTCGAAGCGGAATTGGCGCGTTTCAAAGCCGCTCAAACCGCACTCGGATTAACTTTCACCGACGAGGATGCGAATAAAGCTGTTCTCGAAGATATGGTTGCGCAAGTGTTATTGAGTCAAGCCGCGCGGAAGGAAAACTTCGCAGTAACCGAAGCAGACCTCCAGTTAAGAATCGATGCGTTGGTGAGTCAGCTTGGCAGTGTGGATGCGCTCACACAGTGGCAGTCTGCACATGGATATGATGATGCCTCCTTTCGTGTCGCGTTGAAGCGTTCCATCGAAGCGGCATGGATGCGTGACAAAATCATTGCGGCTGTGCCAACCTCCACCGAACAAATCCACTTGCGCCAGATTTTGACCTATAATGAGGCGGACGCGCAAACAGCATTGCAAGAGTTGAGTGCCGGAACTGATTTCGACGAACTCGCAGTGCGCTATGACCCCGTCACTGGCGGTGAGCTGGGTTGGGTTCCGCAAGGATATTTGCTGGATGCCAATGCCGACCAGGCAGTCTTTGCTTTACAAGCAGGTGAGGTGAGCGGTATTGTTGCCACTGAAGCCGGTTTCCATATTTTTAAAGCGATCGAACGCGCCGACCATGTACTTTCTCCCGATGCTTTGCTTGCCGCGCAAGAAACTGCCTTGAAGCAGTGGCTTGCCGAACAACGTGAACAAGGTGATATTGTCTTTGCACCCTAGCCTACGAATGATTCTTGGAGTGACCCCATGAGTAAATACGATTACGACGATACCCCGCCTCCACCTTCAAGACCGCCCATGCGGCTCGACTTGTGGGATATGCTCAGCATCCTTACCTTGTTGATGACGTTGTGCATCGGCGCATACTTTGTGGCTGTGTTTACCACTCCGAATGCATCGTTTAATCTTTTGAACCCCACACGCAATCAACCGCCAACCCCAACCATCACACAGATCCAGCCGCCCGCCACATGGACCTTCACCCCGCCGGGTCCCACAGAAACTGCCACATTGACGCTGGTTCCAACCTTTACGCTTGAACCTTCACCAACCGTGGTTTCGCTGATCACTCCATCCGTCACGCCAACCCCCACACGGACTCCCAAAGCGCCGTTCACTGCCACCGTCACTTATATCGACAGCACCATCATCCATCCAGAGGCGGCTTGTAATTGGCAGGGCATTGCAGGGACCATCGTTGACGCTGACAATGCAGATATGCTGGGCATTGCGGTACGGGTGACAGGTTTTTATAACGGCAAAAGCAAGAATGAACTGACGGTCAGTGGTATCGCACCCGCCTATGGAACATCAGGCTTTGAGTTTTTCCTCGGCACCGTACCGATTCCATCTGACGGACAGTTGACCATTCAGATCCTAGACCAGGCAGGCTTGCCGCTTTCAGGCAACATTCCGATCAATACTTATGCCGATTGCACAAAGAATCTGGTACTGGTGAAGTTCAAAAAGAATCCGTAGTCAACAAAAAAATCCGCCGAAGCCCGGCGGATTTTTTTGTTTATTTCACTTCTGTATTCCAACTGGCATATTTCGAATTCTTTGCCCGAACTATATCTTCATAAAAGGCTCTTAGCTTTGCCGTGATCGGACCCATCGAACCGCTGCCAATGGGGCGATGATCAATTTTTGTGATCGCCACCACTTGAGCCGCACTTCCAGTGAAAAACATTTCATCTGCGATCAAGACCTCGGTGCGGTCAATGGAGCGTTCTTCCACCGTCAAGCCAAATTCGTTGCGGGCAACTTCCATGATCGAACGACGGGTAATGCCTTCCAAAATATTATCGGTAATGGGTGGCGTTATCAAGGTGCCATTGCGCACCATAAAAACATTCATTGCCGAACCTTCTGAAATATGCCCGTCTGAATTCAATACCAGAGCTTCATCGAACCCGGCACGGTTAGCATCTGTTTTTGCCAATGCCGAGTTGACGTACGCTCCCGCCACTTTTCCGCGTGCCGGGATGGAGTTATCGTCTACACGCCGCCAGGACGAAATGGTGACATGCGCATTCGTATCGTTCGCGACATACTGTTCAAATGGGGAAGTAAAGATGGAAAGCTCGTCACGTAAATTATGCAAACGTACGCCGATGCCCATATCTGCCTTATAGATGGTCGGACGCAGATATACATCCTGTTGATAGTTATCTTTCTTAAGCAGGTCAATGCAAAGCTGGATCAATCCCTCTTCATCGTAAGGGATCTCCATCGCCATCATCCGCCCTGATTCAAGCAAACGCTGAAAATGGTCGTACGGGCGAAAGAGATAAAGAGATTTCTTCTCGCTGTTCCAATAAGCGCGCATCCCGCTAAAAACTGCCGTTCCATATAAAAAACCATGCGTGGCAATGTTGATCCTTGCCTCGCTCAAAGGGACGATCTTTCCCTCGAAGAAAGCATGCTTGGTGAGATCCACTTGCACCTCCTCTTTTCTGAGTTGATAAGAATGATTATACCCTTGAGGATATACCTTATATAACCCCACAACAATGCGACCGCTTCGCCTCGTACCGCGCCCGAGCCTGCCCAGTCTCTCAAGCTGACTCTTGACATTCAGCCGATTCGCCTCTAAAATTCATTTCGATAACCATCGAATTAAATATACGGAAGTGAAATATGAACGAGATGTTGGATTATGTCAAAGCCCTATCAGACCCGGACCGATTGCGTATCATCGGCATGCTTTCGCAGGGAAATGCCACGCGTGCAGAAATTGCAGCGCGTTTGAACCTTTCCCCCAAAGATTCTCTTACGCATTTGGGTTTCCTCGAATTTGTCGGTGTGGTGAGCCAGACCGATGGCGTTTTTACGCTCAATAATGACAAACTTGCCACCTTTGGAAAAGAAAAATTACTCGGAGGCGGGAATAAATTTGTCCCGCCCGAAGATTTAGATGAAGCCTCCAAAAAGATTTTGCGAGACTATCTCAATGCAGACGGCACCATTCGACAAGTGCCGGAACAGAAGAAGATAAGACCCATTTTGGATTATTTGATTCAAAACTTTGATTTTGACCGGACCTATACTGAACGGGAGGTCAATATCATTATCAAGCGCTTCAACGAAGATTCGGCTGGTCTGCGCCGCGATTTGGTGGATGCAGGCATGCTCGCCCGTGAAAGTGACGGCTCGAAGTATTGGAGAGTGCAAAATGGAAAGTAAGACCAAAACAAGAAAAGAGCTTAACCGTGAATATACAGAGCGTATAAAGCCCGCCGGGATCTACCAGGTGAAGAACACGTCAAACGGGAAGATTTTGCTTGGCAGTAGTTTAAATCTTGAAGGTCCATTGAACCGCCACAAGTTCATGCTCAAGATCGGCAGCCATACCAACAAGACTCTCCAAAATGATTGGAATGAATTGGGTCCCAATGCCTTTGTCTTTGAAATTCTTGAAGAGGTCAAACCGAAAGACGACCCAAATTTCAATCTTCAAGACGAGTTGACCTTGCTGGAAATGATCTGGCTGGAAAAACTTCAACCGGTTGAGAACGGCTATAACCTGAATGCCAGGATCCGCGAGGCGTAACATGAGCGAAGAACTTGTTGCCTTCTTCAAAGTTTTGTCAGACGCAAACCGGCTCAAGATAATCGGATTACTGGCGCATCAACCTTACAGCGTGGAAGAACTCGCCGCCTTATTAAACTTGAAAGCCTCGACGGTGTCGCATCATCTTTCGAAGCTCTCCAAAGTCGGGTTGGTCAGCGCAAAGGCAGAGAGTTACTACAACGTCTACCAACTCGACCAAAAGGCATTAGAGGAAAAATCACGCAGCCTGTTTTCGCAGGAAAAAATGACCGCCTCCGTCGCCGATGTGGATGTAGACGCCTACGATAATAAGGTTGTGAAAGATTACATCCGCAAAGATGGCAGCTTGAAGACCATTCCGGCTCAAAAGAAAAAGTTGGAAGCTGTTTTGAGATATGTAGTCAAGGCATTCAAAGTTGGCAAACGCTATAGTGAAAAGCAGGTCAACGAGATATTGAGTGCTTACCATGAAGATACCGCCTCGTTGCGCCGTGAAATGGTGGGAGCCAAATTAATGATGCGCGAAGGCGGCGGTGGTGAGTATTGGAGAGAAGAATGATCACAGAAATCCCCTTAACAAAAAGCAATCGCATTCAACTGGCGCAAGCCTTTCGGAATGTGCCTCGTGTGGACATTTCCATCGAATGTGTACTTGAAGACCAGATGGGCATGGCATTTGTTGATAATACTGACATGCCATCCGCTTTTATGATCAAGATCGGTCCATTCCATTATTTTGCAGGAGATATTAACGGCGAAGGCGCCCAGGAAATGATCAGAGGATTCCAGCCCTACAACTTGTTTATGTCCGCTTCTGCAGGTTGGGCGGAAGCGTTCAAGCAGGTTTATGGAGAACGTTTCTTCAAGATTGAACGATACAGCTTTTCCTCGCAAAATTTGTCACTCGCACACGCAGAGAAACTTTGCCAGACTCCCAAATTTGCCAAAGATGTCAAACGAATGGATGCTGCCTTGCTTGAAAGATTAAAGGGGCAAGACCATTTTATCGACGTCTCTGATTTTGAATCTCCCGCAGATTTTGAGGATCGTGGTATTGGTTTTTACATCGAAACGGATGAGAAAGTAATTGGCGCGGCATATTCTTCGTTGGTTTGCAGTACTGGTATTGAGGTCAGTTTGTTTGTGGAAGAAGATCACCGCAGACAAGGAGTTGCCACGGTGCTTTCCGCGAACCTGATCCGCTGGTGTTTAGAGCACAATATGGACGCCCATTGGGATGCGGCGAATCCAGAATCTTGCAAATTGGCGGAAAAGCTGGGTTACATTTCAACCGGAACCTATCAGGCGTATTTTCTGAAGGGACAATAAAAAAACTTCCCAGACTACGTTCTGGGAAGTTTTGCATTAAGCGTAAAACTTGAATTATCTTTCAACGCTCCGTTCAGCGGACTCGACTCCAGTGCCATCACTCGTCCATTCGCAAAAAAGGCAAAGTCGAAGGTTGTTGCATCGCCAGCCTTCTTCCCAGGGATGGGCATTAGCCGCGCCGTGAGGGGTTTATTTAAGCGCAATGCCAAAGCGCAAATATCCAATAACAAGGGCGTGAGCTCTTCAGCCGTCACATCGCCTGCCAGTGGAACGGTATCCAACCCGGTGCCGCAAACGGCTGAATAAAGCAGAGCGTCTTTTACGGTCAGCACACCTTCGGCGGCACGTTTCGCCAAAATAGAATCTTCAAGGATGGGCTGCATAAAACCGTTGAAGCCAATGTGCGGAAAGTCTGCGCGTTCGATGGCATCGGTGAGGATCGCCGCTGCCGCAAGCGAACCGTGCAAGCCGATCTGCGGCACGCCCATATTTTCTACTGCCTTGCCGAGCGAATGCGCGTCATCGGGGAAGGGCGCAAGGGAGAAGTCGATGCCTTTGAATTCAACTTGAAAACCTTGGGCAATCTTCGTAATGGCTTGCCCATGTTTCGTAATCTCACCGATTAACCACTGGCGTCCATCGTCTATGGTTTGTCGTCCTTCAAACGCTTCCACCGCCAAATCTGCACATTCGACGGCGATGCCAAAGGCGGGTTGTTCCGCGGTATGATATGCACCCGGGAAGAATGGCGCATTGGCTCCCACATTTGCCAACGCCGTGAAGTTGAGGTTGGCGAATCCATTCGGGTCGAGCGTTGCGCACTTGACGATGATCTCTGCGCACGCTTTGACCTGTGCCATGTGGATCGTCTGCGCATCTGCCATGACTCCGCTGAAGAAGATGCCGTCACTTGCAGAAATCGCCTCCGGTATGACCTGATAACTGCGTGGCAATTCCGGCAAGGCTGGACCCAACGCCGCATACACTACGCCATTCTGCTTCATCACTTGTGTGAATTGCGCAGCATAGCTGGGAAGATCGTCAATATGCTTTTCGCCCAGCATGTTTGGGAAGGGAACCGTCGCCGCACGAACTGTCTGCACTTCATAGCCCGCCGCCTCATACGCAGATTTGGCTTTAGATAAAAAATCTCCCGCTTCACGCAGGACATTTTCTTTCAGGGGATACCCCGGATTGCAAAAATAAGTAATGGATCGTATCTTCATCTCTTCTCTCTCGTTACTCGTTACTCGTTACTCGTTACTCGTTACTCGTTCTTTGTCTTAACACCTCAAACAGCAATACCGACCCAGCGACGCCTGCATTCAGAGACTCAGTTTCTCCCGACATCGGAATACTAATTTTCCCGTTTGCTAACCTTCGCGCGGTTTCACTCACACCTTCTGCTTCGTTGCCAATAATCAAAGCAACAGACTTACGTAAATCCGTTTCCCAGCAAGATTGTCCGTCCATATCGGCAACCCAAACATTCAAACCTTCTAACTTTACAACCTTCTCTATTTCTTCCCAACCCATTGAATGGATAGGTAACCTAAAATGTGCACCCATGCCCGAGCGTAAAACCTTCGGCGCGAAAGCATCTGTCGTTTCGGGCGGAATCAAAACTGCTTGCACTCCCAATGCCGCTGCAGAACGAAGCAACGTTCCAAGATTTCCCGGGTCACGGATCTGGTCTGGGATAAGGATGAAATTTGGGCGATTGGTAATTGGTAATTGAGTAGATTCCAAAACGGCAAGGATGCCCTGTGGTGCTTCGGTCTCGCTGATGGATTTCATCACACTGGCAGAGACTTCTTCCACGTCCACGCCTTTCAACTTTAAACCTTCAACCTGTAACTTGCCTCGTTCGCTTAACGTCTCATCATACAGAGCAAAACGAAACCCCCAATTACTAATTACAGCTTCTTCCACAAGCCGCACTCCTTCGGCAACGAAAGCTCCCGCTTCCCGGCGTTCTTTGGCACGTCCCAACAAGGCGCGGACAAGTTTGATCTTTGAATTTTGGTTGGAGGTAATCATAGGGAAATGATGAATTATGAAGGCTTGTGTTGAGTTTATCGAAACAATGAATGCAGAATTATTCAAAAACGGTTTTCCAGATATTCAGGAATACGTCTATAGTTGGTTGATCGAATAACACAATGCGAACTTGTTTTAAGTTGGAGCTTGTGTTCTGCTCAAAATAATTCTGAATGGTTTTGAAGATGATGGTTGCCGCAAGGTCTTTTGGAAACCCAAAAATACCTGTAGAAATTGCTGGCATAGAGATCGTTTTGCATTTCAATTCGTCCGCTACTTGCAAAGAACCGGTCACGGCATCTTGTAATTTTTGCTCTTCGTCATCTCTGCCGTTGATCCACACCGGACCCACAGCGTGGATCACATATTTCGCAGGCAAGAGCCCGCCCGAGGTCCAGGCAGGATGCGCGTGTGAGACTTGCCCATGTTTGCGGATCCAGGCGTCGCTTTCTTCTTGAATTTTTGGTCCACCCTTCTTTGAGATCGCCCACGCCACACCGCCGCCATGTGCAAGCTGTTCATTCGCAGCGTTGACAATGGCATCCACTTCTTCGGTGGTGATATCGCCTTGCACGATCTGCAGCGACTGATTTGATGAAAATGTTTTTTCTATCAAAAAGGAATTCATAAAACAATTTTACCCCGTTAAAAAGCTCATCCGGGGGCTTAGCCCCCGGATGAGCGGGTATTACTTGGTTTGTGCCACGACTGCGGCAAAGGCTTGCGGATTTCGTACTGCGATATCGGCGAGCATCTTGCGATTGATCTCGATATTCGCCTTCTTCATGGCTGCCACCAAACGACTGTAGGTGGTGCCATTCAAACGGGCCGCGGCGTTGATACGGGCGATCCACAACTTGCGCAGATCGCGTTTGCGCACACGGCGGTCACGAGTGGCGTACCAGAGGCTCTTGAGCATTGCCTCATTGGCTCGCTTGAACAGGGTGCTCTTCGAGCCGCGCTGTCCCTTCGTGATCTTCAAAACTTTCTTGTGACGTAAGTGCCCTTGCGGGCCTCCTTTAACGCGCATTGTATTTCTACCTCCTGCAAACTCGCGGGCGTCGGTGAGTTACACCAGTTGCGCACACCCGAAAGCCGCACATAAAAAATTTACGACAGCCGGACTTTTAGTCCATGTTGGGGGCGAGGCGCTTGATGCGCTTCACGAACTTGCGACCCTGCACAACGATCATTTCGCTCAGGAGCCCCTTGGTGCGGTCTGATGTGCGGCGGCGCAGGTGGCTCTTGCCGCCTTTGGTGCGCACGAGAACACCGGAACCGGTCAGGCGGAATCGCTTGGATGTCGCCTTGTGGGTCTTGAGTTTGAATTTCTTGCCAGGTTTTGCTTTGCGTGGCATCGCTTAAATCTCCTTTCAGACAAAATAAACCGCGGACATTTCTGCCCGCGGACGATCAACATCTTTGGGTCTTACTCTACGCTCAGGCTTCCGCTTCGTTCTTCGCTTCAGCCTGCTCGGGTTTCTCTTTCTTCTTCGGTGCCGCAGCCTTGTTCGGAGCCATCACCACGAGCATGGTGCGTCCTTCCATTTGCGGCGGTACTTCAATCACCGCAATGTCAGCTAGGTCGGCTGCGATCTCTCGCAGGTCTTCCAGAGCGATCTCAGGGTAGTCCATTTCGCGACCACGGAACTTAACCGTCACACGAACCTTGTGACCCTGTGAAAGCCAGCGGCGGGCATCATCCACTTTGAACCCGCGATGGGCAGAGTTCGTTTTCGGGCGCAGGCGGATCTCCTTAACCTCGATCTTGGTCTGCGATTTCTTTGCCTCGCGTTCCTTCTTCGCCTTTTCGTAGATGAACTTACCAAAGTCCATCACACGGCAAACGGGTGGATTCGCACCGGGCGAGACCTCTACGAGGTCCAACTCTGCATCGCGTGCAATCTTCAAGGCTTCCTTGATGGCAACAACACCTACGTTGCCTCCATCGGGACCAATTAGGCGCACTTCCGCAACGCGGATGCCCTCATTTACTCGAAACTCGTTGGCGCTTATATGCTTCTCCTCTTGCTTATAGACAAAACAAATCCAGCGCTTGGCTGGTTTTTAGCGGGCGAATGATACCATGAAGGCGGGTGAGTCGTCAACAAAAACGGGCTAATTACCGCGCCGAGTCGACCATTGGCAGGAAAAGCGTGCGGTAGAGGGCATCGTGTTCATCGGGGTGGCTGAACATTACGACTATCAAAGATTGATTCCCGTCGCTCGCTGCGGCAATATCTGCCGGGCGCCCGTTGGAAGAGGTCGTGTAAAGCGTCCAATCGTAGCCATTGGCTGAGCGTGTGCCAACAGCCTGGGGCGCGGAATCAAAGCCGCGATACCCGTTCAATTCAGATGAGAAGTAATTCACCAAGTCTTGAACCGAGATCCCCGCACGAAAGGCAGTTATCTGGGTGATGTCGAACGCAGAATTGCCGCGCACAAAAAAATCATCTTCGGTTCGGAACCAGCCGCTGGGCACGTTCACGGTTAAGCCAGAAACGCGTTCGCTTTCCAATTCAATGGGCGGCTCGCCTGTGTACGGCACAAGGAATTTCACAGGTTGGATGCTATTCAAACAGGAACGGTCTGGCTCCACCAGTGGGTTGGCAAGAAACTCCAGCGCCACCTGACGCGCACAAGAGTCATCGCCGGTGGGTACATGCCCCATGTTTGAAAACTCAAAGTAGTAGCTATTTTTCAGGGTGTCTGAAACCTGCCTGCCCATGAAGGGAGGCGTTGCCGGGTCAAACGAACCTTCGATCACCAGGCTGGGAATGTCGCTCACGACCGCATCTTTCTCACCGAAATTGGGTCCGGCGCTTCCCCAGGTTTTACACGCTGAATACATATCCCCGAAATCGTTGTAAAACGGACGGAACACGAATTGCTCGATCCCCAGTTGCTCTGAGATCAGCGCCAACTCTTCCGGCGTGGAATCCAATACATGTTCGCGGCACATCACTGAAATATACAACCCGGGGCTGATGCCGTCGAACTCATACGGCAGGGAATACTGTGCAGCGATCAATGTCGAATAATCGCCATCTCTCACACGATAAATGGTCTGTGGAGCGGTGATGATGAATTCAGGGGAACGCAAGGAACCCAAGATGACTGAAAGCAGGTATACGCCATCCACGGTCTCGGTGACCGTCCCCATGGGATAGTCTGAAGTGGATAAGGTGACAGGGTTGGTTTCCAACTCTTTCACTACATCCCAGAACACGGTCGCAAGGTCTGGGTAGGCGCGCGCGCAATTCGGGTCGACGGCGCAGGAGACGAACATTTGCGACAAGGCTGAATTCACCGAACGCGGATGTTCTTCGACTAAATTGGTTTCAACCGGCACGACCGAATCCAGGATCGCCGAACGGACAACTTCAGGATGATTGCGCATGGTGACGAGTGCCAGCCGGGTTCCATACGAAACACCATAGAGATTCACTTTTTCATAGCCGAGCAGTCGAACAATATCGCGTACGTCGGCGGCGCTTTCAACGGTTGAATAGGCTGTCAGATCAATGTTTTGGGTTTGTAAAAGTCCGCCGCAGGAGAAGAAAGCATTTTGGTACACCAGCTCTCTGGTTTCGAGTGCAACATTTCCATAAATATCCTGGCGGTGAACCTTATCAAGTTCATCACAATTCATTAATGGCTCAGAGTAACCTGTACCGCGCTGATCAAAGGTAATGTAATCGCGAGTGCCGAGGAAAGGCTGTACAAATACAGAATACCCATTTGCGGCGAGCTGAATAGCCTGACCGCCGGGTCCGCCTTGCAGGAAGAGGACAGGGTCTGGCGCAGGGCTCTGGCTGGTGCTGTGGAATTTTG
Source organism: Anaerolineae bacterium (assembly GCA_017303735.1). The sequence goes on along the minus strand of JAFLCF010000026.1, from coordinate 21,273 downwards.
CCACTGCCAGCCGCAACATACGCCCCGAGTTGCTTGTGCGGTTTTCAGGAACGGTGACAAATCCGCAGGTCACTCGCACACCGCGCGGCGCCTCAAATGGACAGGGAGCTTCCTCAAAACGCGGTTCATAGGCAATGGTTGGTAAGGCTGTTGGCAGAGTTGTGGGCGGCAGCAATGTGTTGGTGGCTTCGGGGGGGATATCTATTTGCATAGTCGCGGTAAAGACGTTGCCAGGCTGCGGAGCCACAGTACGGTTAGAGAGCATACTGAAACCGATCGCCACACCGACGACTAGAACACATATCCCAAGAATGGCACTCACGACGATGAGGGTCGTGTTTTGTTTGCGTTTCTGGGGAGGGCGTTTTTTTGTATTTTGTTGAGATGTAGGTTGGGGTGCCGTTTCTTGAAATTCTTCAAACTCAGTTTCATTCTCCGGCAGGAAGGCGGGGACTTTAGGTTGTTGAACCGGTTGGACTGGCACCACAGGTCTCGGCGTGGAAAGAAACGCAAGATTCTTTTGTGCATCCGCATTGTTCGGGTTGATCTCCAGAACGCGTCGGAAGCAATACTCGCGTTGATCTGCCGCGTCCATGCACATGCCCAACAAATACCAGCCGCGCTCAGAACGCGGATATTGCTGGACGAGTTGGGCAAGGATGGCTGCTGCACGCGGTTTATCACCGGCTTTGAAAGCAGTATAGCCCGTTTGGAAGAGGTCTTGTTCGGTCAACATGCACCCTAAAAAAATAATGGAGCCGTACGGCTCCATTATACCTTTACACGTGCGGGGTGACTTTGGCTTGGATCTTGTCTTTGGGCAGATACCCGGTAATGCGTTCCTTGATCTCACCGCTCTTGAAAAGCATCAGGGTGGGAATGCCCATCACACCGTATTGCATCATGATGTTGGGATTAAGATCCGCATCCAGTTTGACGACCTTAACCTTGCCGTCCCATTCCCCGGCGAGTTGTTCGACGATGGGTGCGATCATTTTGCACGGCTGACACCAGTCTGCCGTAAAATCCACCAGAACAGGGGATTCTGCGCTGATGACTTCATCTTGAAAGTCTTGTTCGGTTACATATTTAACTGAGCTCATAGTTGCCTCCGCAGGGTTGGACGAGACGTCACCTTCATTAATTACTCGCGTTGACGCCTGTTTCTTGCCGTGATAGAATGCAATCCGCTTTAAGAATGGGCGCGTAGCTCAATGGTAGAGCAGCGGCCTTTTAAGCCGTTTGTTGAGGTTTCGAGCACCTCCGCGCTCACAAAAATCCCCTGCCTTGTGTAGGGGATTTTTTGTTTCGCTCCCCATCGAGGGATTGTATTCGAGCACCTCCGCGCTCACAGAATCCCTTACCTTGTGTAAGGGATTTTTGTTTCGATTTCAAGTAAACTCATGAGAAACCAAGGAGCATGCCATGAAACTTGAAATCATCACCCGTATACCCAAAAATCAAAAATACAAAACGCCATTGCTCTTCGTCCATGGCATGTGGCATGGAGCCTGGTGCTGGGACGAGTTCTTCCTGCCCTTCTTCGCAGACGCCGGGTATCACGCCACCGCCCTCAGCCTGCGCGGACATGCCGGCAGCGAAGGAAGAATCACCGGAAGCAGCATTATGGATTATGTGCAGGATGTGGAAGAAGTCGCAAAAACGCTTCCGACTCCGCCGGTGCTGATCGGGCACTCCATGGGCGGATTCATCGTCCAGAAATTTCTCGAACGAAACTCCATCCCGGCTGGAGTCCTGCTTGCGTCTGCGCCACCGTATGGTGTTTGGAATGGGACCTGGCTGGTCTTCAAACATAGTCCGCTGACGTTGTTGAAGATCCTGACTCGCTTTCGTTTGCAACCGGTGGTTGAAACGCCTGAAAGCACGCGTTGGGCATTTTTCTCAGAAGACATGCCGCGTGAACAACTACTCAAGTATCATGCCAACATGAACGACGAGTCCTTTCGCATGTATCTGGACTTGCTCGGTTTGAACCTCGTCCGCACAAAGAAGATCAAAACACCTTTGCTCGTGCTTGGCGCAAGAGATGATACGGTCATCTCGAATGGCGATGTGGAAAAGACCGCACGCGCCTACAACACCAACGCCGAGTTCTTCCCGCACATGGCGCACGATATGATGCTCGAAAAAGGCTGGCAGGCTGTCGCAGAGCGGATCACGAAATGGCTTGAAGAGAAGAAGCTTCCATAGGGCAATCATGAACAAATCTCTAAAACAGGTTTTGCTATCTTATTCGATTTTGTTTGGCGTGGTCTATGCCCCGCTCGTCTTGTGGCTTAGCGCCCGCAGCCGTTCCGCGTCCATTTTGGCTCCCATCCAATTCTTCACCTCCGACACCTTCTATTATCTTTCCATTGCGCGACATTCCATTCAAAGCGCTTTCTACACTTCAGATGGAATTTACCCCACGAATGGATTTCATCCGCTGTGGGGATTTCTGCTCACCAAACTATTCTCCCTGCCTGCCTTCGCCTCAAACCTTGACGGGCAAATTTTACTAACCTTTGGTTTGAGCCTCGCCCTGACAGCGCTGGGCATGATGTTCTTCGGCTTGGTGGTCTACCATCTCACCGAAAATGCTTCCGTTTCCCTGCTGGCTTCGGTGCCGGGATTTTATTATCTGATCTTTTCGCCGATCATTCCAAACTACAACAGCACATGGTCATATATCAACGGCATGGAATCGCCGCTGAGCATTTTCTGGTTTGGTCTGCTCTTGTATTTTCTTATCAATCGAAACATATTACTGGAGCAAAGCTTGTGGCAGATCTTGATCGCCACCGGGTTAATCACCTTGGTCGTTTTTTCACGGCTCGACGATGTATTTTTACTCCTCCCATTTTGGGCACTGCTCTTTCTTTTTTCCAACTCAAGAAAACAGGCATTGGCACGGCTGGCGATTGCCATAGGAATTCCGCTGGTTGCATTGCTGGCTTATATGATCTTCAACTATTCATATACCGGCAGCGCCATGCCCGTCAGCGGACTGATCAAAAACGGGAATTGGCTGCCAGTGAATCTGATCTTTTTCTTCACCTCATTTTTCCCGATCCAACTGGTGCAGTACGACCCGATCTGGCCCGAAGCTTCGATGCGTTCTCTGCAAACGGTCATTCCGGCGCTGGCGGCTGTGATTTGGATATTCACCTGGGGTAAAAATCAAAATTGGAAGTCTCTTCTCAAAGATCATTCCACAATTATTTCTGCATTGGCTGTGTACGTCGTGATTAAAGGCATGTATAACCTCGTTCTCGTCTACTTGATGGGGCAGGGACATTGGTATTACTCGATCAGCATCATGATCTTCAACTTGATCGCGGCGGTTGTCATTGCCGGTTTTCTCAAAGGGATAACATCCCAGCGACAAAGAACCCTGCTCGCAGTTGCCTCTTTCTCCCTGGTCATATTGCTGGGAAATGCATTTGTCCATCACAAGATACAGAGTGAATACAACCTTGGCTATTACAAGTTTTGGCTTCAAAAAGACAGCGTGAATGAAGCGTTGAACGCTCTTGCTCCAGACCTCAAAGTCATTGAATATGACGATGGGATTCTTTCCTATTTGCTAGATGCCCCCGCCATGAATGGATTTGGCTTCACTCTGGATAAAGAAGCCGCCCAAATGCAAACGGAAGGGCGGCTTCTGGAGCTTGCGTACCAGCGAGGCTATCGGACAATCGCTGTGATGAGTTACATTACCTTTCCCGATGATCTTGCAAACGACTCCGATCAGATCCTTGAGCGATTGCAGGATATGCCCGGCATCAAACTCGAAAACCTCGACCAGTGGCAATTTCAGTTTTTATATCGAGATGAAGAATCGTCTTCTGCCTTTATCAGCTTTGAACCTTTGACAGGGAAATAAAAAAGCCCTGCACATGGACAGGGCTTCAGTAATATAAATTTCCTACCCCCAACGTACGGCTTCACAGCGCTCACAGTCAGAACGTCCGCATAACAGGGAGTAGGCATCTTCATGGATTCGGTTGACTACGGCTCGCAATAGATCGTTGACGGGGATGGCTTGAATCTTGATACCGTCCACTTCTGCATGGCGGGTGAAGGATTTGATATCGGATGCGATGGCATTGAAGCCTTCTGAGTCGCCGGGGAAGTTCGGGCATTCGACGATGCCATTCCCGGTCAATGCCCAGCGGATGAATTGCATGCGCCCGGCAAGTTTTTCGCCGTAGTGAATACTGAAATTGACACGTTGATCCATGCCGATGAGCAGGATGACGCCGTCTTCTTCTGCCATGGCAGAGATGGGTGCATACGGTTCGTGGATGGTTTGGGCGTTGATTACGTCGTCCGCGCCGATGCCAGCAAAGGAAAGGACCGGATGGAGGGAACGCTTTGCTTTGGAATGTCCCCGCACAAGTTCAGGGAATGAGCCGAAGGCTTCGTCTGCTGGCTTGGATGGTGTGAAAGGCTCAGCTTGAGTTTTCACATCTGCTTTAGAGTGAACGGGGTGAAAGTCGATGGGCAGGAGCGATTTGGGCGTGAAGGTTGGGGCGAAGAATCCGCCCGTGGTTTCAAGCAGAGAGGTGAGCAAGGCATCTGAATCCACGATGGGTGAGGCGTGGACCAAGACAAGGCGTTTTCTTAGGCTCAGGTCGGAGAGAGCAGATTTGAGTTTAAGAGATGAGGCGGGCATGGGTTTAGTCAAATAGTTGGATAGTTCAGTCGTTGCGTAGTTCGAGTCCGTTCTATCAAACTACAAAACTATGTAACTATTAAACTACTTTCCTTTCCAATTTGGTTTACGTTTTTCAATGAAGGCTTGCATACCTTCGGTTTGATCTTCGGTGGCAAAGAGCGGATAGAAGTTGCGCTTCTCGACGTTGAGACCTTCAGTGAGCGTGGTTTCGAAGGCGGCGTTGATGGCATCCTTTGCCATGCGGACGGCGATGGGCGCGCGTGAGGCGATCTCTTCTGCAAAGGCGACGGCGGCATCGAGATAGCCTTCGACGGGCACGATGCGATTCGCCAGACCAAATTGCTGGGCTTCTTGCGCCGTGAGTGTGCGGTTGTTGATGACCATTTCCATGGCGAGATGTTTACCCACGAGGCGAGCTAATCTCTGCGTGCCGCCCGCGCCAGGGATGATGCCGATGGTGATCTCTGGCTGACCGAACTTGGCAGACTCGCTGGCAATGACCATATCGCACGAGAGCACGAATTCACAGCCGCCGCCCAATGCCCAACCCGAAACCGCCGCAATAACCGGTTTGCGGATGCCACGAATACGGTCCCAAATTTTCACGTGTTCATTGGCAAGCATTTGCACATAGGTTTGATCTGCCATTTCTTTAATATCGGCTCCGGCAGCAAAGGCTTTTTCATTTCCTGTCACAATGATCGCGCCGACGGCTTCATCTTTGTCGAAAGCTTCCAGCGCGTCGAAGACTTCGCCAAGCATGGTCAGGTTGAAGGCATTCATCGCTTGCGGACGATTGAGCTGCACAATGCCAACTCGTCCACGAGTTTCAGTCAGGATGGTGGTGTGGGTCATGATTCCTCCGGGATGACTTATCTTAGAGAGTGTTTCTTAAGTCCAAATTAGCACTCTTTTGTACGCGGATTTCACGGAACATACGGGCAAAGAACGGATTCTTAAAGGATCTTCCGTGAAAATCAGTGTAATCCGTGTTGTCCGTGTCCAAAAAAGAAGTTAAGAAAAAGTCTCTTACATGGGCGATTATAAAGGAAAGAGTTTCTCTATTGTATAATCGGCGCACTGGAGCCTTTTATGATCCTTCCTGAATGGACACCCTTCAACACAATCCTCTATATTTTCTTCGCATTGCTCGCATTGGGAGTGGGTCCCGCTGAATACTTCGGCGCATCCATGATGAATTACAGCAAGTTCCGCAAAGGCACGGGCATTTCGGGACGGGCAGGCATGGTCTTTCTTTATTTCATGCCCTTCGTTGCCATCACATTCGTGGCATGGTCGTATCTTCCCACTGCCACTTTGCTGCAATGGCTGGTCTATCTTGCAGTGGCGTTCCACTTCATCAAACGCGTGCTCGAGGCTCTTTTTGTGCATAAATATGCTGGCAAGATCGACCTCTTCACCACACTGATGATCGCTTCGTTTTATTCGCTTGCAGCGGGCATGCTCGGCTGGCTAAATCGCAATCCGTTTCCAGCGCCAGATTTTTGGACCTATCTTGGTATTCTGCTTTACATCGTCGGCATCGCTGGGAATTTCTACCACCACAAACTTCTCGCAGATTTGCGTAAGAACTCGCTCGATTACTTCATCCCTAAAGGCGGGCTGTTCGAGTATGTGGTTTGTCCGCATTATTTATTCGAGATTCTCGTCTGGCTGGGCATAGCACTGCTCTCGCGTCATCTCATGGCATGGTTCATCCTGCTCTTCATTGTGATGTATCTCACCACCCGCAGTTGGCGCGCGCTTAAGTGGTATCACGAAAGATTCAAAGATTTTCCTAAAGATCGTAAAGGCATTCTGCCTTTTGTGATATAGCCTAAATTTATACAATTGGAGAAATAAAAAATGGAAATCCTTCGTATTATTCACTCTCACACCCGTTGGTTGATTCTGATCGTGGCGCTCATTGCCATCGTCAAATTCGCTATTGGTTGGTTGCGCGGCGGTTCCTTCAAAGGCATGGACCGTGGTCTCGCCGCCGGGTTTAGCGGACTGATGGACCTTCAAGTCACTGTTGGTTTGATCTTCCTCATCTGGACGAGTATCGTTGGTGTACCCTTCACCCCGAACCGCATCGAGCATCTCACCACCATGCTCATTGCCGCAGTGGTTGCCCACCTGCCCGCCATGTGGAAAAAATCTGCAGACAATATCCGCTTCCGCAACACGCTCTTTTGTATCGTCGGTGCATTAGTGCTGGTCTTCGTCGGTGTCACCCGCTTACGCGGCGGCTGGACCTGGTAATAAAACTCAACAGCCTCGCACATGCGGGGCTGTTCTTTTATTGCTATGAAAAAAATAATCCTGCTTGGTCCTGCACTATTCACATTCGTTCTCGCCACCCTCACCATCGTCAAATACGACTTTCTTCTAAGCCTCGGCTGGCACCCCATCAACGACCCCACCTTCGACTGGCCCAGCGGGCTGGCGCTCGGTCCATACGGCTGGATCATGACCGCGACCTTTATCATCACCGGACTAATCATGACCCTCTTCGCACGTCGCCTCTTTCTGGACCTCAAGCTGACTCGCGCTTCAAAACTTGGCACCACACTGTTAGCGTTTGCCGGTCTATTCCTCGCCACCCTAGCTTTTACAACCGACCCCACCATCCGCGACACCCCCGCCACCTGGCATGGACGTTTGCACGACCTCTCCTTCGTCCTACTCGGGCTTACATTGTTCCCTGCCATGATCGTCCTCGGCTTTGCCTTCCGCGCCGATGAACGCTGGAAGAATCTTGCTGTTTACACTTGGGGCACGCTCGCACTGGCAGGTCCGGCTTTCTTCATCAAAGGAGCCGCGTTTTACGTCTTCCTATTTGCCATTCTGGTTTGGAATGAAATCGCCGCCTTTCGTTTGAACAAATTAGCATAAAATTGCACGGGTTCGCCGCTGTTTGTTTCTGTCAAAGGGCGGTAAAATTTTCAGGCAAAAAGTCCCGCTCCACTAACAGGAACCCAATATGCGCATTGCGAAACATTTTCGGAAAGATCAGGAAACCCTCCAACGGTTTTTGGATGTATTTGGCGGAGGATCTGCCATGCTTGGGGGCGGCAATAAAAATGTCCAACCCGGTTTTTTTATACATGGCAGCACTTTCATTCATGAATACGTGGATGGAAGTTTCTTTCGCAAGGAAGAACTGCTTATGAAAGTGCTCGAAGATGCGGGGTTTCCCGTCAACTCGGGCGTGGTCGGGAATATGAAAGATGAACATGTGAAATGCAAACAAGCCGCAGACCTGCTTTCCAAAGCTGCCAGCGACTGGCAGGGTGGGGATGCGGGCGCCAAAATCGAAGTGGGGTGGGCGGCGAGTGAATACACATCCACCCTGCGCCAGAATTTAGACCGCCTCAAGAATCTTGTCTTTCCGCTTCTCGATCAAAATATTTCCCCGGAAGATGAACCCACCATCCTTGAAGGATTGAATCAAATCGCACTCGAAAACAATAAAGAGGTTGAGGCAGGCAAATACATCAAACTGCTCGAAACCCTCGAAGAAGAACTTAGCGATTGGAAGTAATACCGTACATAAAAACAGGTCAGAGCAACTCTGACCTGTTTTTATGTATATGTTCTTGCCTCCCCAAACGTATAGGTGGTGGAGAACTTGACTCTCTCCATCGTTTGAGATAATATTTCGATATCAAACTATTTGATATCGAAAGAGATTTGATATGCCCACCCATTTTGAAGGCTCTCGCGCCGAGAGGCGCACCCTGGACACATTCATCAAACTCACCCGTTGTACCAACTCGGTGCTTGGGGAGCTTTCTACTCGCCAGACCATCGGCGACTTGACTGCTTCACAGTTCGCTGTGCTTGAGGCACTGTATCACATCGGTTCGATGACTCAGGGCGAGGTCAGCAGCAAGGTATTGAAGAGCACCAGCAATCTCACTACCGTCATCGACAACCTTGAACGCGACGGATATGTCCGCCGCGAGAGGGATGCAGAAGACCGCAGAGTGATCCATGTTCATTTGACAGAAGCAGGCACAAGCAAGATCGAGGCGGTGCTTCCCAATCATGTTGGGGCGCTGGTGGATATCTTCAGCGTTTTGAGCGCATCTGAACAGGAAACGCTCGGCGAGTTGTGTAAGAAGCTGGGCAAAGGCAGGGAGTTGGCATGAGCGTGAAGGGAGCGCAGGCGCGCATCACACAGGCGGTGACGAGTTGGGAAGGTGTGACCGTTGCCCCGCATCGCTTCGGTGGCGTGGAATATGTGATCGGCAAACGTGAAGTCGGGCACATCCACGGCGACCACATGGTGGATATTCCCTTCCCGAAGAAAGTGCGCGATGTTTTGGTCGCTGCCGGGCGTGCGCAGCCGCATCATTTGTTGCCTGAAACCGGTTGGATCAGTTTCTACCTGCGGCAGGAAGATGATGTGGAAAAGGCAATTGCATTGTTTCGTGAAAGTTACGAGATCGCACAAAAACAGAAGTCAAAAAAATTAGAAGTATAAAATTATTGCAGTCACTTCAAAGGTGACTGTCACTTACTATTGAGGCATAACCATGTTTACTGAAAAAGAGATCGCTTACATCAACTCACAACATTTGGCACGGCTGGCAACGGTTTCCAAATCGGGTCAGACCGATGTTGCCCCGGTGGGATTCCGCTTTGATGGCAAGACCTTCTTCATCACCGGCTTCGATATCACCAAAACGTTTAAGTATAAAAATGTAAAAGCAGGCAATGCCCTTGTTTCATTGGTGATCGACGATCTGGCATCGGTCCAGCCGTGGGTGGCGAGAGGGGTCAAGGTCCATGGAACAGCCGAAATCGTGGAAGGAGGCGGGCGGGCGTCGCTGGTCATTCATCCCAAACGGTTATGGAGTTGGGGCGTGGACGATGTCGCTTTCAAAGATGGCAAGCCCGTTAGCCGCAAGGCAAAACTTGAAACAGAATAATGGACAGGTTCAAAACAGGTCTGAGCAACTCAGACCTGTTTTGTCTTTCATCCCTAAACTTCAATTTGCCATTGGTTTATTTGTAATGTAAAATAAAAAAATCAAACGCAAGGAGGAAATAATGAGCGAAACAGAAGAACTTTTCACCAAAGATCAAAATAGATTAATGAGCATTGCTGGCTGGGCAAATAACCTTGCATGGGTAATGTTAATTTTTTATTTGCTTTTTGCTGTATTGACGATTTTCCAAGATCAGGCAAATTATGAGAGGATGCAGGCATTAGCAGCCTACACTCAGAGCAGCTTTAGTTATTGGGAAATGGCAATGCTTGACCCGTTTTATTATTTCTTTGATATTGGGTCAGATATTCTTAGTCGAGCTTTGACAGGTTTTATGTACTATGTTGTATTAAAAGGTGTTTCCCTCGGGTTGTATATGGTGATTGAAACCGATATGAATTATCGTGAAAAAGAGAAACTGGAGGGCGGAAAATGAGCTCAGAACTTCGCAATCAAATATATGTAAGTTTAAATTCCAAGGATACTGATGAGCTTCTTGATATCTGGAAAAAAAACGACCGTCTAGAATGGTCTGCCCTTGCATTCGAGGTTTTGGAAGAAATATTAACTAAAAGAATTACCACTCTCCCAAAACAAGATAAACCCATCCTTGAAAAAGACGATTCAACTGATGATGACCTGGAAGATTGGGAAGCAAAGATCCTTGACAGCGAAAATCAACCTGAACTTTATGACACACTAGAAGTAATCAATCTTGTTGACTCTATAAATAAAGTTGCTAAAGCTGTTGTTGTTGTCTATATCATAATTTACATAATTAATTCGTCGGTGATTACTGCTCTATTTACAGAGGGTCTAATGGCATTTGGCGAGATATCAATCATGGTTCGGAATCTACTTATTGTAATTTTGAGTGCTGCTTTGCAAATAGTAATTGTTTATTTCCCTCTAAAAGCCCTGTCGCACATCCTGCGTATCCTCATGGAAATGGAATTCAACAGCCGCAAGCAGTAGGTGAGTGCAACACGCCCTCCAAAAACAGGTCTGAGCAACTCAGACCTGTTTTGTCTTCAATTGGGAAACTCGTGATTGTCACAAGATTATATATAATGTACAATCCGCGCAATTCAAGGAATCATTTCCCCATGCTAAATCTCAACCTCAAAACCACCCCCTTCCACGAACGGACGTCCGCGTTGTGCCAGCCGCAAAATTGGCGCAAGTGGGCGGGCTATTTTGTCGTCGGCTCGTATGAGCATGTGCTCGACCGCGAGTATTGGGCGATCCGCAACTCGGCGGCGCTCATCGATGTCTCGCCGCTGATCAAGTACGTCATCAAAGGCAAGGACGCTGCCGCGCTTCTGCACCGCGTTACGACTCGCGACGTCCACAAAATGAAAGTGGGACAGGTCGCCTACACCGGCTGGTGTGACGAAGAAGGCAAGATGATCGACGATGGCACCATCTCACGCCTCGAAGAGCAGACCTTCCGCCTGACTGCCGCGGAACCGAATCTGCGCTGGCTGATGATGAATGCGGTCGGCATGGATGTGTCCATCACCGAAGTGACCGATGACGTGGCGGCGCTCAGTTTTCAGGGACCGAATACCCGCAAGGTATTGAATAAAGTGGTCGAAAAACCAGTGGACGAGTTGAAATACTTCCGCTTGATGACGAACAAAATCAAGGGTGTTGAAGTCACGATTTCAAGAACAGGTTACACCGGCGACCTCGGTTATGAGATTTGGATGGCAAACAAAGATGCGCTCAAAGTATGGGACGCGCTCATGGAAGCTGGTTCGGATTACGGCATCACCCCCGTTGGCATTCTCGCCATGGACATGGCACGCGTGGAAGCGGGTCTCTTCATGCTCGATGTCGATTACACCTCTGCTTCTCATGCGTGGATCGAATCGCAGAAATCCTCGCCCTTCGAGTTGGGTCTCGATTGGACAGTCGCACTCGATAAACCCGGCTACTTCGTCGGTCGCCGCGCATTGGAAAAAGAAAAGCGCGAAGGTTCGGCATGGAAGATGGTCGGCTTGGCTGTGGATTGGGTCGGCATGGAAAAATTATTTGGCAAGGTCGGTCTGCCTCCGCAAATCCCCGGCTCGGCAATCCGCGCCAGTCTGCCGGTGATGGTGGGGAATGTTCAGGTCGGTTATGCATCCACCTCCACATGGTCACCGCTACTCAAGACCTACATCGCCCTCGCGCATTTGCAGAAACCTTACTACGAAATCGGCACCGATGTTCGCATGGAAATCACGGTCGAACATCACCGTCAACATGCGCCTGCGAAAGTGGTCAAGCTGCCGTTCTACGAACCAGAATGGAAGAAGAAATAATTTGGTTGAAAGTTGAAGGTTACAGGTTGAATGTTTGAACCTGCGACCTTCAACCTGTGACCTTCAAACAGAGAAAAACCATGACATCATCCAACACATACGACGCAATCATTATCGGCGGTGGACATAACGGACTTGTCGCCGCATCTTATTTAGCCCTGGCTGGCAAAAAAGTGGTCGTGCTCGAACGTCGACCCATTGTCGGCGGCGCGGCAGTGACCGAGGAAATTTTTCCCGGCTACAAGTTTACGGAGTTTTCCTACGTGGTGAGTTTGCTACGCCCGGAGATCATCCGTGATTTGGAATTGCCCAAGCACGGGCTCAAGATTCTCCCGCTGCCTTCCACCTTCACACCGATGGAAAACGGAGATTATCTCGCCGGATGGGATGACCACGATCTGACTCGCCGCGAGTTGTATCGTCACTCGCCCAAAGACGCCGAAGCCTACGACGAGTACGCCCGCGTCATGGCGCGCGCCGCGAAAGCCATCAAGCCGATCATCAACCTCATCCCGCCCGATCCCTCCTCCATGAGCATCCGCGATCTGATGGGGCTTCTCAAAGTCGGTCAATACGCGGCTTCGCTTTCCGAAAAAGAACTCTACATGGTTGCCAAACTCGCCACGCAATCGTCCGCGGACTTGCTCGAAGAGTGGTTCGAGACCGACGCGCTCAAAGGCACCAAAGCCGCCAGCGGCATCATCGGCACCTATCTCGGACCGCGCTCTCCCGGCACGGCGTATGTTTTGTTGCATCACTACATGGGCGAAATTGACGGCGCCTTCCGCGCCTGGGGTTTTGCTAAGAACGGCTCTGGCGGAGTCAGCGGCTCGATCTATAACGCGTCGCAAGCGCTTGGGGTGGAGGTCAGAGTCAACGCGAGCGTGCAACAGGTCAAGGTCAAGAATGGACGCGCCGTAGGTGTCATTCTCGAAAATGGCGACGAACTCGATTCCAAAGTCGTCATGTCTGCCGCCGACCCGAAGCGCACATTCCTTCAATTTGTTGAGCAGAAACATCTGCCCGATGATTTTGTCACCTCGATTCAAAACTTCCGCACACGCGGCTCGTCGGGCAAGGTTAACATTGCCTTGAGCAAATTGCCAAACTTCACTGCGCTGCCATACACGGGCAACGGCGCGAACTCGGTTCTGCATCGCGGCGCGGTTTCGATCAGCCCGAGCATTGATTACATCGAACGCGCCTACGACGACGCGAAATACGGGCAGATTTCCAAACGCCCCTATCTCGATATGATCTTCCCCTCGATGATCGACCCCGACATGGCGCCTCCCGGACATCATGTGATGTCTTGCTTCGTGCAATACGCGCCCTACGATCTCGAAGGCGGCTGGACAGACCAACGCCGCGACGAACTCGGCGAAGCGGTCATCGCCACCATCGAACAATACGCGCCGAACATCCGCGAGTGCATCGTGGGCATGCAAGTCATCTCGCCCAAAGACATCGAACGCATCGCGGGCATCACCGGCGGCAACATTTTCCACGGCGAACTGCTGCTGCATCAAATTTTCTTCCTGCGTCCCACCCCACAATGGGCAGACTTCCGCACCCCGCTCAAAGGCTACTACTTCGGCGCGAGCGGCGCACACCCCGGCGGCGGCGTGATGGGCGCACCCGGCATGTTGGCGGCAAAAGAAATGTTGAAGGATGGATTTTAGAAAGTGGAAAGTGGATGAAGACCCCGCTTCTTTCTTAACTGGAAATTGATTCTGCAAAAGGAGCTTAGTCTAAACTCTGACAGTTCAATCGTTATATTTCTTTGCTAAATACGCACGATGTTGAACATCAGTTGCTCTTGTTAATTCGTATCTTTTGCATTCTAAACGTCCGACACAGAATTCAAGACGGTTCGATGAAATTACTTCATCGTGAAAAGAGTGTAAATGGCTTATCAATTGCTTGAGATAAAAGACGCCACTTGGAACAGGAGTTTTGAACTCCGCACTTCCGCTAAAAACTACTATGGAATGTATTTGTTCTTTTGGAAGAAAATCAAGTAATTGCTGTATCGCTTTCAGATGGCGATAGTTTTGGCGAATTGGATTTTGAAATCTATTCTTAACCCGGTAAATACTTTGCATCCACTGGTCTGATTTTTCGTTTCCAAAAATCCAACCAGAATAATGCTTTACTTCAATGACAAAAACACCTTTTGTGGAGATCAAAATATGATCAATCTGAGTTGTGCCATCTTGAAAAGGAACGGTTACATTGTTGAGTAGATGGAAATTCGGTGGCTTGAAATTCGAAGTTATCAATGTTCGTACAGCTGCTTCGCCACGATTTTGATTCAAAATCAATCTAGAACGGTAAGAATTCTTAATTAAAAAGCCAATTAGAAGACCAAAAACAAAAATTGCCAAACCAAGAGATCCAAGACAAACTATTGAAAAGAAGTCAGACATAGATTACTCCCTGTGAAAGATATTGTTTTTGCGATTATACAATAACAACATAAAGGAAGCATTCATGACAATTACATACGATACCATCATCATCGGCGCGGGGCATAACGGACTAGTTGCCGCCGCATATCTTGCCAAGCAGGGCAAAAAAGTTCTGGTTCTCGAACGCCGCGCCATCGTCGGCGGTTCAGTTGTAACCGAATCCTTTGGTGACGGTTTCACCGTCGATTCGGTTTTCACAGGCGGCAGCCTCCGCCCTGATATTGTGAAAGACTTGAAGCTTTCCATTCCTGAAGTGAAAGAGAAACCGGCTTTCATCTCGTTACAACCTGACGGAAATCACCTCACGCTCGACGCCGAGACCATCAAACGCATCTCCGAAAAAGACGCGGCGCGCTTCCCTGAATTTATCCGCTTTATGGATAAATGTGCAAGCATTCTCGACACTGCCTACGCCACCATAATGCCGCGTCTGCCGATGAATTTCGGTATCCGCGAAGGCTATGGCTTGCTCGAACTCGGTCTCGAACTGAAGCTCGCGGGTCGCAAAGACATGCTCAACTTCATCCGCGCCCTGCCGATGACCGCACAGGAACTTGTGGAAGAATACTTCGAGTCCGAAATCGTCAAAGCCGCGATTTGCGCCGTTGCCATTCACGGCTCCACCCTTGGACCGATAGGCGCAGGCACCGGCTACACTCTCATGCACAATTGGATGAATCGCGGTGGGCTGGCTCACAAGAATGTCGGCAAAGCAGGTGAGATCACAACCGCTTTAGCAAATGCAGTTAAAGCATTTGGTGGTGAGATAAGAACCGAGGCAGAAGTAACAAGCATACGAGTGGAAGGGCAAGTGGCGAAAGGTGTTGTTCTTGCAAATGGTGAAGAGATTTTTGCAAATCAAATCTTCTCCGCCGCAGACCCGAAGCACACCCTGCTCAAACTCGTCGGCGCACAAGACCTGCCGCCCGAATTCGTCTGGCATACCCAATCCATCAAAATGCGCGGATCGGTGGCGAAGATCCACTTGCAGACGAATGGCAATCATGGAATACCAGAAGGAACTCTGGTTGTTGCACCATCCATCAAGTATTTAGAAAAAGCCTATGACGCAACAAAGTACGGCGAGATTTCTGAGAAGCCCTATCTTGAAGTTACGACTTCGGGCAACACGGTTTCTATTCACTTCCAGTTTGCACCATATCAGTTGAAGAGTGGAAAGTGGGAAGTGGAAGGTGGAAAGATCGAACAATTGGCGATTGATACAATTGCGGAATACTTCCCCAATCTAAAATCGTCAATCATAAATCGTAAATTGATAACACCTCTCGATCTCGAATCCACCTATGGCTTGACCGAAGGCGATCTCAACCACGGTCAACTCATGCTCGATCAGTTCCTCTTCATGCGACCGATTCCTGGCTGGTCGAACCACAAGACACCGATTGACAACCTATATCTCTGCGGAAGTGGAGTCCACGGTGGGGGCGGAGTCAGCGGCGCGGCGGGTAGGAATGCAGCGAAGTCTTTGAAATAAAAAGTAGGTCACGCTTCCCCAAAGGGGACTTCGCAAGCGTGACCTACTTTTTTATTTGCCTGCCAACTTAATCGCCACTTCGATCTTCCATTTTGATTTGCGCGGTTCGATCTTTGGATCGGTGAGATAGGTTTCATAGCGACCTGCAAAATTATCACCTTGATCTGTATCCCAGCGATCAAAGTCCATGCCTTGGGCGCGCACCCATTCGATCAAAGCTCTGTTTCCTGAAATACCGCCGCCCGAAAAAATGAGGCTTGCATATCGCCCGGCTGGGATAAAGTCCGATTTGACGTTGCCATCATCGGGTAATGCCTTCTTGACAGGCACACAAAATGAAATATCCATGAACCCGCGCATGTCGATGACGTGATAGCGTAGAAAGGGCGGACCTGAAGTTTTGATCTTATTGACCGCCACCCAGTCATTCAATTCATCTGCTATCTTTCCAATTTCTTTAAACATGCCTTTGAAGGGCACAATCGTTCGAATGCCCATGTAGTTCATCTTTGTGCGTTTGTCTATTTTAGGTTTACCGATGGTTGTCATTTGTGCTCCAGTTAATAAAATTTAAATGTTTAGTAAGGGCGGGGGGTACCCCGCCCTTACTCTTTTACTTGAACAACCAGACGATCTCCATCTTTGGCTCTGCACTTCCGCCGGGTCCGCTATGCCAGACTTCGCGCGGCGGTTCAGCCATTTCATGGCCGTTCTTTTGGACCCAATCCGCAGCGGCATCGTATGCGCCGAGAATAGTGGGGAAGTCGGTCTCTGGTCCGACCGTCATTACGCAAGCGGCTTGCCCACCTTGTAATTGTTTGACCTGAATCTTGCCGTTGCCTTTGACACTTCCATTCACCGGCATACAAATCTCCAGCGGACCATCTTCCTGCTCATTGATCGCTCCGTGGAAGATGCCAAACGGCGCAGATGCGGCTTCAAGCTTCTGCTCAGCGAGGAGGACGCGAAATGTTTCAATGGTCTTGAGAATGGTCTCGTCCAGTTTGCTGGCTTTGATATGATGAGTCTGGCTCAATACTTGTTGGGTGGGAATGGATTTGATATTCACTTCGAAACTCATGGGACTCTGCTCCTGTCTAATTTGTTGAATAAATTGGGAGACCTGTAACCGAATCTGCTCGGCTTGTTGTTCACGCATTTGTGCATAATCACTCGCTAACGCTTCGGCTTGTGTGGGCGAGTCTGCCAATGCTGCCAGCACCTGCCGAATGGTAGCAAGCGGCATATCCATTTCACGCATGTTCCGGATCATGCGGGCACTCTTGAGCTGGTCTTCGCCGTAGTAACGATAGCTCGTTTGCGGGTCTACCCAGCGCGGTTGCAATAAGTTCAACTGGTCGTAGAGTCGCAGGGCTTTGAGCGAGAGGCGGGCGAGGCTGGCAAAAGCGCCAATGGAGAGCAGGTCTTCAGGTTGGGTCATGTCGGCAGTATACAGTCTTCCCAAAGGGTAGAGTCAAGAGGTAAAAAAAGCTCATGTCGGGGCTTAGCCTCGACATGAGCAACGTGAAAGCAACTAGTTATGGTTTTTGATACACCCGCACATAATCGACATACATGAATTGCGGGAAGACCGTGCTGTCATCAGGGTAGCCGGGCCAGCGTCCGCCGACGGCGAGGTTGAGGAGTAGATAAAACTCATGGTCGAAGACCCAGGCGTCGGGTAGGTCTTGAGGCGTGATCTTGAAATATTCCTGTTCGTCAAATAGCCAGCGGATCTCATTCTCCTGCCATTCAATGGCATAGACGTGAAAATCATCTTTGAGCGTATTGCCCGGAACCGCAAGGCTTGAGCCGACACCATTGCCGCCGGAATAGCCCGGTCCATGCACGGTGGCGTAAATGGTGTTGGGTTCCTTGCCAATGAATTCGAGAATGTCGATCTCACCCGAGGCGGGCCAGCCTTTGTTGTTATCGCCGAGCATCCAAAACGCGGGCCAAATGCCCTGCCCATACGGAAGTTTGATGCGCGCTTCGATCCGTCCGTATTGCCAGGCATGCAAACCTTGCGTTTTGAGGCGTGCCGATGAATAGGGTTTGCCGCTGAAGCTGGCATCTTCTTCGCGAGCTTCGATGACGAGCATGCCTTCTTCAATGCGCGCATTTTCAGGGCGGTCGCTGTAGTATTCCCATTCGGCATTGCCCCAGCCGTTGCCGCCAATGTCGAAATTCCATTTGGTGCGGTCGATCTCACTGCCTTCGAACTCGTCATTCCAAACCGTGACCCAACCTTCACGATCCCATGCAGCCGTTGCTGTTGGCATGGGGATGGGAGTAGAAGTTGGTGTAGGTTCAGGTGTAACGAGTGGCGCACACGCGCTGAGAACTATGGCAAGCGAAATGATGAGAAGTATTTTATTCATGGTGACCTTTTTTCATTGAAGTATGAAACCATTTTACTTCATCGACTCAAGCGTTGAACGTGGCTCGAATTTCAACCGCGTGCGGATCACGCCCAAAGGCAAGCCGTTTTGCCCAGGTGCTGGGAAATGTTCGCAAAGCCGCAGCGTCCATTTCTCTTTGTGAGTAGATGTTCCAACCAGTGCGGGTTAGGGACTGGCAGACCTGCTCTGTGCCGTTTGCAAAGTCCCAGCCTGCTTCGGATAAAGCACCACCGTTCAAGCGGACTTCGAGCTGGGCACCTGAACCCAAAACGGATTCAAGCCCGCACAAAAGGCGTGAGTCACCGGAGAGCAGTCCTTGCAAAAGACTGCCCCAGGGAAAGTTGATCGTGACGTGTGAAAATAATCCACACAGTTCATGCGGTAGTGATTGCGCGTTGGCGATGATGTATAGCAAATTTGGCAAGCCCTTGCGCGAAATTTCATGCAGGTTCTCACGGCACGAGTCTACGCCGATGACAAAGTTGCTGGGAAAATTTTCCGCGTGGCACAATGCAAATTTGCCGTCACCCGTTCCCAGGTCAAGCATGAGGCGTTTGTGGTTTGCGAGTCTTGCATGTAATTCAGTTAAATCCATAGCATGGGACGTTTTGCCCCGAATTGTTTCCATTTGAAACCTCCAATTTGTCGAATAAAGTTGATGAGCGACAAATTGGAGCGGGGCGGTGCGCGTGGGCGGCAGGTCTGCTTAAATGAAAATAGACGGCTGCATCGTCAGGCACCGTCGAGGTCATCGGGCGTAGGTTTTTTAGATTGGGGGAATGTGAAGATTGCCCAGGTGGGCTTGTGCGTTAAGGCTTAGCAGGGAGGGCGGGGGGTGTTCATAAAAGCGATAATAGCACAAGCCTTTGTTGAACTGCATTAATTTTTCCTATGAGTATAGTTTTAGAATCAATCCATTTCGCTCATCTTGGGCAGGACAGGCAGGCGGAATGGAATTGAAAGTGTTATATTTGGGTGAACGTATTCTTCCAAAGGATGATCTCAACGTGCAGATTCTTGATAAACGCCTTCCTATTGCCTGGTTTTTAGGCATTCCCCTTTCTTATTTTATCGTCTCATATCTCGAGAATTTCTATCTAACGCCTTTGCAGGTGGCAATGTGGACCGTACTCGTCCACAGCCTTGTCAATCTTTTTGCATATTACCTGTTGAACCGAGCCGTCAAAGAATTTCGTGCCGACCTTGTGAAAGCGGGCATCAGCGCCGTTCTCTTTATCGCTCTCACGGTCTTTGTGCCCGTCGCCTATTCACTCGCAAAGCCGTTTCCGAATCTGTTCGATGCTTCTGTTTTTCACCTGGGTGAAAGTGTGCGCGTGTCGTTCTTGAACGCATTGATCCCTTCGTTCTTCATTGCGGCAGTAACGATTTCTGTTGCCCGCCAAAGGAATTGGAAGGAAACCCGCTTCTACAAATTCGTAGACGAGAATTTGCCCGGTCTGCTTGCATCGTTTCTTTTCTTTTGTGTTTATCTGATCTATGCTTCGATCTTCAATCGCCCCACCTACGATGCCGATGACGTTTTCTTCGACGCCGATAGCAACCTCTACCGCTGGCGCTATGCCACAGCCAATTACGGCGATTATTACTGGCGTCCCGCCCATCCATTTATTCTGATCATCATCCGTCCGTTGGTGGGCATCCTTGCTTTTATATTTCGCGGCGATACGCTTTTCGCTGCCATGACCCTGAATGCATTGACCGGCGCTTTGTGTGTATTCCTGATCTGGTACTTTATCAAACACTCGTTGGGGAATCCACTCTATGCGCTGTTGATCGCCGCCCTGTTCGGCGCCTCAGCGACTCAACTCGTGTTTGGTTCCGTTATCGAAAGCTATATCTACCTTTCAGCGGTCGCTCTCGTGTTCCTCGTCCTGCTGCTCAAAGATAGTCCGTTGTGGATGCAGATCGTTACGGGTTTGGTCGCCTTCGGCATTACCATCTCAAATGTCGGGCAGACCTTCATTGCCCATTTTTTCGTCAAGCGGAATATCAAACAGATCATCATATACGGGTTGATCGTCGGTGCATTGGTCGTGCCTTTGTCTTTGCTGAATAATTACATCTACCCAGAGTCGAATCCCTATTTCTGGGACCTATCCACCCTCGAAGGTGAAGGACATAATCAATTCCCGGTCACATTTCAACGTGCAGATTATCTTGCCCGTGTAATGGCATTGCATAGCTTTGTCGCCCCGAAGCCGCTGGTCATTGACGATGGGTTCCCCTTCCCAAAGGTCTGGATGTTCCGCGCTTCGATCAAGAAAGACCCGATGCAATTGGCAAACTACGAAACTCCACTTGGAGATGGGTTGGTAATCGTTTGGGCTGGCTTGCTGGTGGTGGGTGTGGTGTTGTTTCTGAAAAATATACTCAAGCAAGATAACGGCTATTCCATTGCCTTTATTGTGACCCTGCTTTTTTACTTTGCCCTGCACCTCCGCTACGGCAAGGATGCCTTCCTCTACTCTACGAACTGGACGTATGCCATCACTCTATTTCTTGCGCTGGCATGGCGCGAGTTGGCAGGCAAGCGCTGGTTCCAAGTCCTTTTGCTGGTCTTTGTGCTGCTCCTGCTTGTGAACAATGTGCAGTTGTACTCGTTCATGATGGAGATGACCGCCCCGAACGTTAGCTTCCCAGTCTGGCGATAACTGGATACATCATAAATATGTTTGTTGAACGTTCTACTCATTTCAGTTTGGGAGCGAAGGTATGAAAATTCGGTTTTTGAATCAGAACGTCTTTCAGGTGTTGGGGATCTTTGCCCCCTTATTCCATTGGCGGCAGGCGGGTGAAAAAACATATACTCATCGGTTCGGCTCCAACACCCTTCTGAAGATGCGCACAAATCTCTATGATCGCTGGGCGGCATATGAAGTTTGGGAACTTGAAGA
>JAFLCF010000259.1 GCA_017303735.1 Anaerolineae bacterium | reverse complement strand
CCCCCACAGTCATTTTTTGGTTTCACTAAACGATCAAACCGAACCGTCCTCCATTGTGAGTATCAGGAGCCTGTTCCTGTCTCTAAATTTCATTCCACCTTGGAGGTATCGCAATGCGTAAGATCTCGAAGCTCGTTTTGCAAGTCACACTGCTCGGATTTGAAATGATGGTGCTGTACGTTTTTGCAGCGATCGCACAACCATCGCTGGACACAAATATTGTTGCCCGCACGGGGCTGTATGACTCGCGCACCGGCGCCCGTCAGCACACATACAACCTGAGTTGGCACATGGACACACCGTCTGTATCACTACCGGAAAATCCATCAGCCTCGAACCTGGCAAATGCTGTCAAGGGGTTGTTCAACTCGCGACTGGAATTTGACGGTAATGGTTACACCTCGCATCCTATTATCTCGGCGAACTCACCTCTTGAGATGACTTTCACGGTCAACATCGAGGATGCAGCCTCTGTGCCTGTTCATTTTACGATGCCTGATATGGAAGGCATTGTTGTGGCAAGCAGAATCGCAGCTACTATCATTGGAGGCGTAAGGTCCAACTAGCCTCTAATCATTATTTGCGAGAGAAGCACACCCGCTTCTCTCGATCCCTCAGTGCCGAAGCATATTCGACCTTGAAGGATCGGGAGAAGTTTTTGATTCCCGATAATTTCAGCAATTCTATGGAGGTATGTAATGGCAAAAAATATTGTTCCTATCCAAAAGACAGACAGTGACATTGTGGACGGCGTCATCATCAATCAAATCCCTTTTAAGGCGCTGTATTACATCCTCAAGGCGCTTGACTTTGTCCTGGTTATTGTTTTTTTCGCCATGACCAGGTGGCTCTTGAAGGAGGGCTTCAACCCCATGTTTGGTCTTGGTGTTCTGCTTGTGCGCTACTTCTGGCACGGGATCGATATCAAAGTTTCAAAAGAACTTGGTATTGAGACGCAGACCAAATCAAAAAAGCGTGGCTAACACTGTCGCCTACGTCCTATTTCGGAGAAGATCACCAATCTTCTCCACCCTCAAATTTCAGGCGGTTCGCCTGTTTCAAAAGACATCCCCGACTGAGTATCGCACTTGGTCTGGGGCGGCTTTTGCCAAACCAACAAAACTATGGAGGTATCCAAACATGAAAGCGATCATTCTTTCTCAGGGCTTTAAC
This sequence comes from Anaerolineae bacterium, assembly GCA_017303735.1. Next base: position 4,388 of record JAFLCF010000259.1, on the reverse strand, counting down.
GGGCACAAAGTGGTGTGTCACTCTCTCCCTCTTATAAAAGAGGCAACCTGCGTGAAGCTGCGTGTATATGGCTCCCATTCCCGTCACATCAAGTGGGCTTCGCTCAAGGATTACGAAGAAGCCCTTAAATTCGAAGTGGAGATGCCGGATTTCCCAAAAGTCTGGATCGGTTCTTACTACGGTGACGATAACGAGATTGAAGGTCATCCTGCTGCGTATCTGGTTCTTCCACCTATCTACAAGGATGGAATACAGAAACCTGTGGAACTTGTCCTCGAAACCTTCGATGTTGCCTTCAGTGACATTGTATATCCTGAGTCGGTGCATGACATGATCTCTCGCTGGCAGATGTACGCTGGACAGAATGGCTATAACTTCGAGTACGACATGGAGTTGTACGAGTTTCTCGACGAGCGCAGGAGTTGGTCTTACACAGGGAATTGATAATTTACTCAACACGGAGGCATGCACATGTACAAAAAAATTTCAATCACATTGAATCGTGTAAAAGGCGACACAAAACAAATTCGGGCGAATGTTTTTGCCAATGGCAAAATGTTTACCATTCCGTTGTCTGTCGTCAGTAGCGGCGTTTATATCAACCCAATGAAAGTTTATCGGGCATATAAGCAGGCGTACCCCAGATCTGTCATCAAGATGCACAATCCGATGTTCGGCCGGATTGTTCGTGCCATTGCCACAGATTGGGGTAAACACTTTCGCTACGTATCCATCCATCACTAGAAGAGATGGTTTATTTAGATCGAGAGAAGCTCACCCGCTTCTCTCGCCTTCCAAGTCCACACCGTTGATGGGTTTGGAAGGCGAGAGAAACATCTTCTCGCCAATAAATTTTGGAGGTATGCCATATGACACTCAAACTTGGCGAGATCAAAATCCCCGGTCGGGTCAACCGCCTGGGGTTGAGCCTTTCGCCCATTATCGACAAACACTGCAATCAGCACAACGCAGCACAGGTTCAACGGGAAGGATTTTTCAAATCCGAACATCGCACCACCTTTGGCGTGATTGAAGTGGAAACCGAAATCTCCAGCGGTCGCACCAACGTGGATCTGCAAAAAAGGAGTCAGCAGCATGACTCCTGAGATAAAACCCACTTCGTCGTCACCGCCTGAGATTGAGTCTGCGAATCAGAACGTTCTGCGTGTCACAGACGAGCGCAACTTTCGACCGCCCAACCTGGAAGAGTTCATCGGGCAACCGCAGGTGAAATCCACATTACGATTGATGCTTGAATCTGCAAAGAAACGGGCATCCATCCTAGAACATTTGGTTTTCTATGGTGGACCTGGTCTTGGCAAGACGACTCTTGCAGCGATCATCGCAGCAGAGCAAGGCGCTCGCTTACATGAAGTCTCAGCGCCTGCACTTGTAAAGCCGGGCGATCTGGCTGCTTTGCTGGTTATGATTCAACGGGGCGATGTTCTTTTCCTCGATGAAGTACATGCGCTTCGACGTGAGCTTGCCGAGATGTTGTACAGTGGCATGGAGGATTTCAAGATTTCCATCAAGACCGGTGAGGATGCGTCCTCGAAGATGATCACGATGGGGATCAACAAATTCACCCTGGTTGCCGCTACTACAGACTACGGGCTTTTGCCTGAACCAATGCGTGCGCGTTTCGGTCACAGTTTTTTGTTACAACCATACAGTGTGGATGATCTCGGACAGATCATATTTCGCGCAGCGAACTCATTGGAATATCTGACCGATGATGATGCCCTGCATGGGATTGCCGTACGGTCCCGCGGTACGCCTCGCGTTGCCCTGCGTCTATTTCGTCGTTGTGTGGACTATGCCGTTTCTGAAGGTACGGACATCATTGATGACACCCTGGTCGAGAACACCATGCCTTTGCTGGGTTTGGATTCTCTTGGCTTGGAAGATGCAGATCGAAAGTACCTGATGACTCTTGCTACCACCTATAAGGGCGGCCCGGCTGGTCCTCGCGCGATCGCAGCGAACTGCGGACTTGACCTTCCAACAGTTGAGCACGTTGTTGAGCCTGGCTTGCTGATCGCAGGTTTGATTGCGCGTACACCACGCGGTCGTCGCATCACGCGTAAAGGGTACGATCACCTCAAGTCGTTCATCCCCACTCTTCCGAATGTAAATTGGACACGAGTGGAACGGGCAGACTCAGATCTTCCCGCTGAAGTGTCTGCTGCTCAACAATAACAAGATCCATTCAAAGGCCAAGGGGGTCTGAGAAGATCCCCTCATCCGTAAATTATCTATTACGAGGTATGTCACCATGACAACAAAATCCCATACTACCGGGTTGGCTGGCTTCATTTGTGAAGTCACTGATCAGCCCATATCGTTCAGCGATTGTTTGGACTGCGCGATCAAAGGCGCACCAGGCTGTTCGTTGGTTCCGGCTGTCGTTCAGGCAGCCATCAGTTCCCTTCGCGATCCTGACTATTCGGATAAGCTGGCGATTCAGGCTGGTGCCGAAATCGGTTTTTCCGTGACGGAACTTCTAGGATGTCCACGTCAAACGCGACTCAAGACCTATAATGCTTATTATGAAAAGCCCACCGCTCTCTACCGCATGAATCGCGGGACGGGCTATCACGCCATGCTTTCGGCGGCGGCTGGGAGCGGCTTCATCAGCGAGGAAACGTTGAAGTGGCGCTTTACCTACCGTGGAAAGTCCGTTCTTCTGGTTGGAACCCCTGACCTGATCGAATGGACACCCAAAGGCTGGTACATCACTGATTACAAAGTGACCGGCAAGGCACCCTTCGGGCGTAAAGCCATGCGCTGCCCGCATTGCGCGAACGATCTCATCAAGGATGGCACAAGAGATTACTATTGCCAGTCCTGTAAGGTGAAGGTGAAGAATCGTCACGCGGAGCGCGTGTACATTTCTGCGCAGGCGCGATCTTCTCATGTGATGCAGGTCAATCTGTACGCCCTGCTGATAGAGAAGAACCTTGCTGATCTCAAAAAGCGAATCCCTTATGCAACAAACTCGCTCGCTGGTGCGCAGATTGTGTATCTGCCCGATGAAAAGCCGGTGCGCTGTGAAGTTGCTCTTGACCGCGCCGCTGCGATGGTGTTCCTGAAAGCGCGACTTGCTGATTTGCTGTCTGACGATCTGCCCGGTGTGATCGAAGATGTAGACGAAATGTGGCGGTGCGACTACTGCCCGGTTCGTTCAATTTGCGAAACTCATCATGGCGGTCCAGTTGGCAAGCAAGGCGTACTTGCTGTTGCCGCGATGGAAGCTGAAGAACAATCTGAACTCGAAGGCGCATAAACACCTTCGAGACTTTCTTACGAATTGCCCTGACATGACCTGTCGGGGCAATTTTTCATTCCCCTACCCACGCACAGGCAAAAAGGATTGCCCTGCGGGTTCGATCCCCGCTGTGTGTCCAAGGATGACTCTCAATTGTTGTCCGATCAAATAAAACTCAAAGGAGGTATGTCTAAAATGACTACCAAAATCAGCAAGTCCAGCAAGCCCAGTAATTTCATCGTGATGACCATCGCCGCCATTGGCGAAGGCGGGAAGTTGAACGACACCTTGACATCAACCGGTAAAGCCTTTGCCACCATGCGTGGCTACAACTACACCGGCAAGCGCAAGGAAGAACAGACTCATCCTTCCATGTTCTTTGACGTGAAGGCGTACTCCAAGGACGACACCATCTCCCCCTTCGTACAGGAAGTCGCTGACATCGCCAAAGGCGAAAAAGTGACCGTCAAGGGTCGTTTTGGTTTCCGCCAGTGGGTGTCGCAGAGTGGCATCCAGAAAGAAGCCCTGGAGATCATCGCTTCCAGCGTGGAAGAGTATGACCCCAAAGCGGAAGGCGCCCGACCGTCCAATTTCGCCATGTTGACCCTCAAGGCGCATGTGAAGGAAGACGATGTCCCGATGTCCTTCACCCAAGGCGGCAAGGCGATGGCAAAAGTCCGCGCTCATCTGTCGATGGGCAAGGATGGCAACGGCGAATACCGTCCCTCCTTTTGGGTCAATGTCCTGCATGTCTCGAAGGATGAGAATCCCGACGAAGTTATCAACGCAATAAGCAACCTGGAAAAGGGTGATTACTTCACCGTGAAGGGTACGCTTGTGCGTGAAGAGTGGACCGGCAAGGACGCGGACGGTAATGAAGTTCCTCGCCACAGCTATTCCATTTGGGCAAACAGCATTGAACCATTCTACTGGGACGATGCTCCTGCTGGCAGGCAGGGTGAACCTCTTGAAGACCTCGAAGGTGAACCTGCGTAAATGATCGTTGAGGGACAGCAACCCTGTCCCTCAACCTTTGGAAATCCCAATGCACACAATTCGTGTGCGCCCCTGTTCTACGGACAGGGTTTCTTCGCCCCCTGGCTTGGGTAAAGCGCAGTCC
>JAFLCF010000258.1 GCA_017303735.1 Anaerolineae bacterium | reverse complement strand
CTTTTTCATCGTAGAAGACGTTCTTGCCATCTTTCCACATGGAAGAGTGGACGTGCATACCAGAGCCGTTATCGCCAAAGATGGGCTTGGGCATGAAGGTCACGGTCTTGCCGTACTTGCGAGCCACGTTCTTGATGATGTACTTGTAAAGCAAGAGGTCATCAGCCATGCGGGTGAGCGTGGTGAAAGTCATGCTCATTTCGCTCTGACCAGCGGTGGCAACTTCGTGGTGGTGCAAGTCCATTTTTACGCCGGCTGTTTCCATGGCGAGCATGAACTTGTTGCGCAGTTCCTGCAGGGTGTCGGTCGGGGAGGTCGGGAAGTAACCGCGCTTGGGCTGGATCTGTCCGCCCTTGCTGCCTTCGCGATTGCTGCTCCACCAGCCTTCTTCTGATTCGATGGAGAATGCTGCTTCGTGAGGAGTGGAGGTATAGCGAATGCCATCGAAGACGAAGAACTCCGCCTCGGGCGCGAAGTAGACGGTGTCGGCGAGACCCGTGCTTTTGGCGTACGCCTCAGCCTTCTGAGCTACATAGCGGGGGTCACGAGAATAAGCTTCTTCTGTGATCGGGTCGAAGACGTTACAAGAAACCACCAGGGTGGGGGTTTCCGCAGTCGGGTCGACGAAGGCAGTCTCGGGATCTGCCTTGAGCAACATGTCCGATTCGTGAATTTCCTGAAAACCGCGGATGGAGGAACCATCGAAAGGAATACCATCTTTGAAAAAACCTTCCGTCAGGCGGTGAACCGGCATGGTGAAGTGCTGCCAGGTGCCGGGAAGATCGGTAAAGCGCAGGTCTACTACCTGAACGCCTTTTGCCAATTCCAAAACTTCTTTGACTGATTTAGCCATGAATAATTTCTCCTTACATATTAGATTTTGATTTCGAGTGACTTCGAGATTATAGGAGGTGTAGGGAGGGCAGGTCTATTACCCAAACGGGTACAATTAAAGCAAAAGAGGACGGGTGCTCAATCCGTCCTCTTTTTTTGTCCCTTTCGGGACTTAACCAAGGAGGGGAGAATAAGCCGAGAGGATGTAGTGCTGATACCCTTTCATGAAGTACGCTTATTAACTGTGGACAGTATAAAGACCTCCAGAGGTCTAGTCCATTCCCCGAATGGGTGCTGTTAGATGATAAAAGACAAAAGCTGTCAACAATTTATGCTGACCGCTTTGAAAGCCAAGTTTAGTAATTGGGAAGGTATTTTTCGAGCTCCCAATCGGTCACTTCCAGGCGATAGTCTTCCCATTCCAGCCGTTTGGCATTGATGAACACTTCATGCGTATGAGCTCCTACTGCATTGCGAATCACTTCATTTTCTTCCATGGCTCGCAGAGCTTGGTTGAGCGATGTGGGTAACAAAGGATAGGACGCGTAATCTGGCTTTTCCAACAAGTAGATATTTTCTTCTGTCGCCTCAGGGACTTGCAATTCGCGGCGGATGCCATCCAATCCGGCGGCAAGCATGACGGTGAAAGCAAGATAGGGGTTGCAGCTTGGGTCTGGGCAGCGCAGCTCAATGCGGGTTGAGTCGCTTTCGGAGGCGCGCGGAACGCGGATCAAGGCGGAGCGGTTGATGCGTGCCCAACTAATATGAACAGGGGCTTCGTATCCAGCGACGAGGCGTTTGTATGAATTGACCAAAGGTGCCAGAATGGCGCACATCCCTTTGGCGTGGGCGAGCTGCCCGGCAATAAAATGTTTGGCAATCTTGGAAAGCCCATGCGGGTCGCCGGGGTCTGAGAAGGCATTTTTGCCGTTGGCAATATAAGTGAGGCTTTGGTGCACGTGCATGCCGCTGCCATTGATGCCGCGAATGGGCTTGGGCAGGAAGGTGCAATACAGTCCATTCAATTGGGCGATGACTTTTAATGCCACACGCAAGGTCACAGCACTGTCGGCGGTGGTGAGCGCATCTGAATAACGGAAGTCGATCTCTTGCTGTCCATGTGCGCCTTCGTGATGCATGGCTTCCACTTGCAAGCCGAGCGCATCTAAGGTGTTAGCCATTTGGCGCCTTAACCCGGCAGACATATCCGATGGGGCATCGAAGTAACTGCCGCTATCGTGTGGGGTGGGCGGCGTTAGGCTGCCATCGGCATTTGGCTTAAGCAGGAAGAATTCAAGTTCGGGTCCGGTGTTGTAGCGAAAGCCCATTTCAGCGGCTTCTTCCAACATCTTCTTGAGGATCGAACGTGGATCGCCGGGGAAAGGTTGCCCATCTGGCGTGAACACGTTACAGATCAGGCGGGCGGTGGCTTCATCCCCTTTGAGCCAGGGGATGATGGCTAAGGTAGAAGGGTCTGGACGCAGATGCATGTCGCTTTCGGCGATGCGGGCGAAGCCTTCAATGGAAGAGCCATCGAACCAGATACCATTTTCAAGCGCGGCGGGAAGTTGATGAATAGGAATGGTGACGTTCTTGACGACGCCAACAACGTCGGTAAATTGCAGGTCAATGAACTTGATCTGGTTCTGTTCGGTACGCGTCAGAATATCTGAGATTTGGTCGGATGTCATGAAAATGCTCGTGGGAAAGGAATGTTATGGGCGCAGGGTTTGCAAGCCTAATGATAGAAGGATCAACACAACGATAATGCCAACTGCAATTGCCACACCCTTAATGGTCTGTTGAGCGGTCAACGATAGGTTTGAACTGGGCTTGGTTGGTGTGCTGGACTGATCAAGTATGGAAATATTTACAGCTTCTGGGTTCTCGAGTGCCGCGATCAAGGCTTCCATATTGGGGTAGCGATCTTCAGGGTTGCGCGCCAAACAAGTTGCAACAATGGCTGCAACCTGGGCTGAAATGGATGGATTTACTTTATCCAAACGGGGAGCTGTATTGTTCAGGTGTTGCGCCATCACTGCCATGGGTGTATCGCCTGTGAAGGGCGTGCGCCCGGCAAGCATCTCATACATGATCGTACCGAGTGCATAAATGTCGGTGCGCTGGTCACCACGCTGCCCTTCAATCTGTTCGGGCGACATATAGTCGGGGGTGCCCATGGTGGCGCTTAAGTTCGAATACGTGACACGATGCGAATCTTTTGTTAGCGCGAGACCGAAATCCATGATGATGGGTTGTTCGTCAGATGTGATGAGAATATTTTCGGGTTTCAGGTCGCGATGGATGACTTCATTTTTGTGGCAGTAAGCCATCCCGTTGGCTAATTTTTGGATGAGAGCAACAACTTGTTCGGTCGGGAATGAGCCGCTTTTTTCCATCAAGGTACGCAATGATTCGCCGTGGACGAATTCCGTCACCAGATAGGGAACGCGGTTGTACTTGCCTGAGCCCAGTCCCTTAAGAATGGCTGGGTGGTCGAGGGATTTCATCACTTCAAGTTCGCGTTGAAAGCGTTCAAATTGAGCGGGGTCACCGATCATGGAATGGTCGGGAATTTTGATGACGACTTCGCGGCGATGCATAAGATCAAAAGCGCGATAGATATCACTCATGCCGCCCTGAGCCATGTGCGCTTGAATTTGATAATGATCAAATTGATCACCGATTTGCAGCATAGTGTTGGTCATTATAGCATAGGCACTCATGACACTATTTTCCTTAGCTTTTTGAACCACCCAAGCGATTCTTCTGCGAGCGACTCTTGTTCATCAGAAACGGGAATGAAACTGCGAATGGAAAAAGAGATCACGGAAACATTGTCATCGGTGTGGTGGGCGAGTGCCAGGTCTACCAGAGTTTGGTTGATTTCAGAAACAGAATCGGCTTGTGATGTGACTTGTGCAAAATCTTCATCATCCACGACTGACCACAATCCGTCTGAGCATAGGATCAGGCAATCGCCTGCCTTGAGTTTTTGCTGAATGATATCGGGCTGCACGAATAGATCGGTTCCTATGGATTTGGTTAAGATGGAGCGCTGGGCGTGGGTTCTGATCTTGGTGGCTGGAATCAACTTTGCGCGGACCATATCTCCCACTGTGGTGTGGTCTGCCGTCAGGCAAATGGCGCGACCATCGCGAATGAGATAGGCGCGACTATCACCAACATGTGCAAGGTAGAGCATATCTCCCAGAATATATGCGGCAGTGAGTGTGGTGCCCATGCGTCCGGCATCCATTTGACGGGCTTTTTGATACACGTGCAGATTGGCTGTTTCAATTCCGCGTTGTAAGGTGCGTAAAACAGGTTGATTGGGTTGAGAATGGATTACGTTCAAAAATGACTCGAGGGCTAAGGCGCTTGCCATGCCTCCATGTGCATACCCGCCCATGCCATCTGCAATGGCAAAGAGAAATCCAGCCCCAGCGTCAAGAGGGTATTCTGTGATGTGAATCGCATCCTGATTATCTTCCCGTACGGGACCGATAATGCTCAAACCGCTGCTTTCAATCTCTGGGATGAATTTTCTCAAAACAAGCCGCTTTCATACTAAGCCAATCACAGCAGGTATTTTTCGCCTGCTGTGAGGAAATAAAGAATTAAGCAATTCTATGTAAGCTACTTGTTTGAAAATAGTACCCAAATGGGGTATTTCGGCGCTTTAGGCTTTTCTTCTAAAGAGATAGTAAAGGATACTCACTATAAACCACACACCTGCAACGCCCCAAGCGATGATACTGGCTTGAGTGATAAGCCCGCCAGCCGAGAAGCCGATCTTGGCTGCTAATACAACGGTGCCTACATTGACTAAGAACCCGATCAGTGGGATAAGCAAGTGGCGCAGGAAATTAAAAGTTGAGTCGCCGCTAAAGGTGACGATGGTGAGCAAGCACAGCAAGGCATAAAGCAAGAATGCACCCAAATTGGATGCCAGCACAATGCCCATCAATACAGGCATGCCGCCAATAATTCCGGCAGAGCCAATGACAGCACATACAATGCTGAGTAAGATCACTGTGTTATATGGTGTGGTGTAGCGCGGATGTAGCATGCCAAAGATATCGGGCATTTCTTCATCCAATGCCATGGCAAAGCTGATGCGTACGCCGTTGTTGATGGCGGTTAACGTCCCGCCGAGCAGGGCAATGGCAACGGTAAAGCCAAAGAACACCATTAACGTCGCGCCGTAGCCGCCTAGAAGTAGGTCACCGATCTGTAAAGCGATGTCGCCCATGGGTGCTTGGGACGCCGTGGCATCGATGTGAATATTAAGTGCGAACCCTGCAATGAAATAGCCAAAGAGATAGGAGAACAATCCTTGAATGATCAATGCCAGAATCGTCGCACGCGGAATATCGCGTTGGGCATTGGTGGCGGCGGCACTTAATGCAGTAGACGATTCAAACCCAACCATTAGGATCATTGCCAAGACCATTTGGAAGATCAACCCGTCTGTGCTGTGTGGCAGGAGAACGGCTAGGGCGGAGGGATAGGTCCATTCGGTGGGAGCAAATGCGGCTGGGTTCGTGAGGCGGAAGGTTATCGCGAGAATGCCGAAGATGACCAGTGTCAGCAATTGAATGGTGTTCAGAATCACACTGGTGGTGGTGGTGCCGGTAATTCCGCGCAGTGCCAGAAAACCGGCAAAGGCGGCGAAGGATGCGGCTAGAAGTGCATCTCCAAAAACGGTGGGTTGGTACCCAAAGTAACGCAATAAATAATCTGCGAGAATGCCCATGAAGGCG
>JAFLCF010000257.1:892-5615 GCA_017303735.1 Anaerolineae bacterium | reverse complement strand
CGCAAAGCGGTGGGCGCAACCAAGAATCAAATTCTGACTCAGTTCCTGATCGAAACGGTCACCTTGAGTTTGCTGGGCGGCGTGGTGGGAATTTTGCTCGGCGTGGGCATTGCCTTAGCCTTCAGCCTAAGCGGATTAATTTCATCCGTCATCACAGCCAATTCGATTCTGTTGGCATTCTTCTTCGCACTCATTATCGGCGTCTTCTTCGGGTTGTATCCCGCCTTCCGCGCGGCAAACCTACACCCGATGGTGGCGCTACGTTACGAATAAATAGTAGGGGCGGGGTCATCCCGCCCCTACTATGTGGTAAAAAGGTTTTATGTCCAAAAAAATCCTGCTCGTCGATGATGAACCTGAGATCCTTGAGATCAGCCGCGATTATCTCAAAGCGTCTGCATTCGACGTGGTCACAGCTGGCGATGGTCTGCAAGGCTTGGCTGCTGCCCGCCGCGAAAAACCAGACCTGATCGTAATGGATGTGATGATGCCCGAAATGGATGGGCTGGAATTATGCAAGTCCATTCGGCGCGAGAGCAATGTGCCCATCATCATGCTCACGGCACGCGTGGAAGAAACCGATAAGCTCATCGGGCTGGAGATCGGCGCGGATGATTACATCACCAAGCCCTTCAGTCCGCGTGAGTTGGTGGCACGGGTCAAGGTGGTGCTGCGACGCGTCAGCGGCGACTCGGCGGCGGAAGTTCTCAGAGCGGGCGATGTTTCTTTGGATAGAACCCACTACGAAGTCCAGATAAAGAAGCGTACGGTGCAGCTCACGCCCACCGAGTTTGAAATTATGGCAACCCTCATGAGTCAACCTGGGCGTATTTTTTCCCGCAATCAATTGCTCAATGCCGCGCATGGCGTTGCCTTCGAAAGTTATGAGCGCGCCATCGATTCACACATCCGCAACCTGCGCCGCAAATTGGAACCCGATGAACTCATCGTCACCGTGCATGGCGTTGGTTATAAATTTGAGGCTTAGATGCATTCTTCTGTTCATGAGATCCGTCAGCGTTTATTGAATTTGTTGTTGCGAGCATTCATCGTTGTTCTTTTTCTTTCCTTTTTGATTTTCACATTGCTCATCGGATACTTCTTAACTTCCTCTTCAACGCCCATTCCATTTCCTTTTATCAGCACGCTTGAAGGTTACTATTTTGCAAAAGGCAGTTGGGATGGGGTCGAGTCTATTTTTGATGACGTGGATGGATTGGATCAAATGAGCAGTTTGATGTTGGATAAAGATCATCGCATCGTTCTGGACCGAAGACCTGATTCAGTTTCTGGTGCATCCACCACGCCGACGATTGGTTCTGTTTACGAAATTCAAGATGACGATGTGATCTTTACGCTTTCTGCTCGTGGAGAAACGGCAGGATATTTAGTCCTTGCGCCGTTCTCAGTTTCTCAACGGTTTGGGATCGCGCGTGCGGTCATTTTCCCTATTGGCATTATCTCGTTGATTTTGGCGATCTTTTTAGTGATTATCGCCACCTTGCTTATGCGTCGCTTTGTCAACCCGTTGGCAGATGTCATCTTCGCAGCGCGCGCCGTTGCCGATGGCAAACTCGACACGCGTATTCCCACAAATGGACCGCAGGACTTGCGCACCCTCTCTGAGAGTTTTAATGAAATGGCATCTTCCCTTGAACGCAGCGACCGCGAACGGCGTGACATGCTTGCAGATGTTGCGCATGAGCTGCGCACGCCCTTGTCTGTCATTCGCGGACGTTTGGAAGGCATCGTAGACGGCATCTACCCTGAAAATGGACATCAAGTTTCCACTGCATTGGAGCAAACCTATCTGCTCGAGCGCTTGGTGGATGATCTGCGTCTGTTGACCTTGGCAGAGACACGTCAACTTGTTTTTGATAAAACAAATGTCAATGTTGGCGATTTGATTGATACCGTGCTTGATATGCTTTCGGCTCAGGCAAAAGAGAAGAATATTTCTCTAGCTTTCACTGAACACAAAGGGGATTTGACTGCTCATCTCGACCCGCAACGCTTGGAGCAGGTCTTGAGTAACTTGGTCAGCAATGCCTTGCGCTACGTCCCTGAAGGCGGACAGGTGTGGGTGACCGCACATGGTACTGACAATGGACTGCAAGTCACGGTCAACGATAATGGCGCAGGCATTCCTGAGAAAGATTTGCCTTTCATCTTTGACCGCTTCTGGCGCAAAGAAAAATCCCGCTCACGCGCCTCTGGCGGAACGGGATTAGGTCTGGCAATTTCAAAGCAACTGATCGAAGCCCAAGGCGGAAATATCTCTGCGAGAAATTTGCCGAATGGCGGGTTGCAAATTATCTTGTTGTTAAGAAGCTAGTTCAAACAAGTTTTTCACTGCATCAATTTGCTCTTCATCACCGATAAACCCGATACGGTCATTGGCTTCGAAAGTAGTGTGAGACTTCGGGTTTGCAATCACTTCGTTGTTACGCATGATCGCAACGATAGATGCACCCGTGCGTGCGCGCAGGTTGGCTTCGGCGAGAGATTGCCCAATGAGCGGGTTGGGCGAATGAAGCGTTAGCCAGGTCACGCCGATGCTCTGCGTGGCGTGAATCAGGTCATGCAGCGAGCGATGTTCTTCTTCTGTGTTGACATGCATATCGTAATGGTCGCGCCGCACGGCATCCATGTATTGAATGATCTCCTGCAACGGATAATCCAACTTTAGAAGCGTATGCCGCACAAGTTCCAATCCGCCTTCGAGCTCGGGGTGAATGACATCTTGTGCGCCAAGTTCGGCGAGGTGCTTGATGCCTTCTTCTGTTGTGGCACGCGCAATGATGGGAAGTTCCGGCGCGAGGTCACGTGCTGCGGCGACGACCAATTCACTGGTCGATTCATCGGGACCAGCGACCACCAAGGCGCGCGCATGTCCCAGCCCGGCATGGGTCAACACTTCTGAGTTTGACGCATCGCCATAAAGATTCGGAATCCCAAGCCTGTTCAACGCATCGATATTCTCTGTATCTGAGTCGATCACAATATGGGGGACGGACATCTTCCCAAGCAAATTGGATATATTTCGCCCGACTCTTCCATAGCCGACAATTGCCACATGACCCTTGATCGTTTCCTCTGCTGGAAGTGTAAGCGGGCGGTGACGATCTAACAGCCGCCACAAGGCTGTCCGTTTTTGCAACCAGTTTTCGGCGGGAGAAATGAGGCGGAACATCAGCGGGTTGACGGTGATGGAGAGCAAGGCTCCCGCGAGAATCAGCGAATACTGGTCCTTCGTCAAAAGTTCAAGCCCAATGCCCGCCTGCCCAAGGATGAACGAGAACTCACCGATCTGACTCAGCCCGGCAGCAACCACAAGCACCGTGCGACCCTGCCACGGGAAGACTGCGCCAAGCAAAAGCGTGATAAGAAATTTACCAATGACGATCAAAGCGGTCAGTGCAAGGACGTGACCCATGTTGTTGAAAAGATAAATAGGGTTGACGAGCATCCCGATCGAGACGAAGAATAACACCGCAAATGCCTCGCGGAAGGGGAAGACATCCGCGCCAACCTGATGGCTAAGCGGCGACTCGCTAACGACCACGCCTGCGATGAACGCGCCCAATGCAAATGAAACACCGAATAGTTCTGCCGCGCCCAACGCTGTGCCAAGTGTGATGGCAAGAATGGCGAGGATGAATAATTCGCGTGAATGTGTGTGCGCGATGCGCAGTAGTATCCATGGAATAAAGCGTTTGCCGACGAATAACAATAACGCTACGAACGCGCTTGCTTTGAAAATGGTGAGCCCCAGCCCAGCCCAATCGAACGGACCCGTTGTGTCTGCCAGAGTTGGCATGAGCACAAGGATCAAGACCGTGGCAAGGTCTTCCATCACCAGCCAGCCAACAGCGGCTTGACCATGCGACGTGTTGAGCAGACCGTTGTCCATCAATCCGCGCAGAAGGACGACGGTGCTTGCGATGGAAACTGCCAAGCCTAAGACGATGCCAGAGGCAGCGTCCCAGCCCCATGCCTGGCTGAGAAAATATGCCAGCAATGTAGTGAGCGCCATTTGCCCAACCGCACCGGGAATGGCAACGGAACGGACTTTCCAAAGGTCGCTCAATGAAAAGTGCAGCCCTACGCCGAACATCAGGAAGATGACTCCCAATTCGGCAAGCTGACTGATCGTATTCGTATCTCCGACAAAACCCGGGGTGAAAGGTCCGATGGCGATGCCTGCAAATAAATATCCCACAATGGTTGGCAGACCCAGCCTGCGCGCGATGACACCACCAATAAATGCCACCACCAACGCCACAACGATATTGATGATCAATGTTATTTCGTGCATATATCCTCCATATACTATTAAGTTAGCTCTCGGTTCGACAAAATCATTGTACACAAAAAAATCTGCATTCAAAACAAGAATACAGATTTTTAATAAAGTTATTACTTTACGAAAGGACTGCTGTAGCTTTGATCTCTATCACAGATCGGGGTTGATCAACCCTTTCACCTCAATCATGGAAGTTGAGAAATATCGCTGACGAACATGCGTGTGCTCATGGTTTACTTCCTCTAAAATTTAGTATTCGGTAAAACAAAGCAGAAGGTGCTGCCGTTCCCTAGCCCATCTGATTCGACCCAGATGCGCCCTTCATGAATTTCTATGATGCGTTTTACAAGTGCCAGCCCCACCCCGGTCCCTTCGCTACTCGTTTCCAGTTTGTCGAACAAACTGAAGATTTTTTCG
>JAFLCF010000257.1:0-805 GCA_017303735.1 Anaerolineae bacterium | reverse complement strand
TGTGTTTCTTGTTCCGATTTCGATTATGGGGTGTGGTTGTTCTCCCATGAATTTGGCGGCATTGTCCACAAGGTTTTGGATCACCTCCACTAGGCGTGGACCATCGCAGTATAAAGTTGGAAGAGTTTCTTGAATTTGTACTTGAATCTTGCGGGAGGTTAATTGTCCATGCACCAAACTTAGCGCTTCATCCACAATATCTTGAAGGGAAATATTGATGGATGGGTTTTTCAAACGCCCAATGCGTGAAAGTTCGAGCAAGTCGTCCAAGAGATACGACATCTTGTCTTTTGCTTCACGTATCCGCTCAATGGCATTGCTGACTTTGACGGTGTCGTTGGAGCGCATGTCCTTTTCCAATAGCCCAAGGAATCCGCCGATCGTGATCAATGGACTTTTAAGATCATGCGATACTGTATAAGTGAAACGTTCCAGTTCGGCGTTCTTTAATTCAAGTTCCTGAATGACCAGTTCGTGTTTGGCTTCCACCCGTTTTCTTTCTTCCAACTCCTGCCTTGCCCGGCTGCGCGCCTCTTCAATTTTTTGAAGAGTTTGCGATAAAAGAATGGACGATACCAAAATATACACAGTCTGCGCTGACCAAAACGCAAATGGTGAAGCTGGGATTCTGTAGGGAGGTAGTAGACCTCTTAACCCCAAAGACAGAACGGCAGCACTAGTTAAGATGCATACTGCCACCCATATAATCGTTGTCCGCCTGCTTAATATTAGCCCTGCACATACGGTCACAACAATGTAGCCCATGTAGGCAGGGTTTTGAAAACTTGCCCCGGTAAAGAGAGCT
>JAFLCF010000256.1 GCA_017303735.1 Anaerolineae bacterium | reverse complement strand
AGCATCCAACTGGGTGTACCAGACCGCGGCATCCACAAGGGCTTCTTGCGGAATCAAGCCGACGAGTTCACTGTGATGAATGCCAACTCCATAGCGTTCTGCTTCACGACGAATGAATTCAACCACACGCGCAATCGGCGTTTCGCGGAAGTTGGTGAGGTTCATCGAAACCTGCGCGCGACCTTCCACGAGCAGACCGAGCCCCTTGACGTAACGCAGACCACCCGAAGACTGACGTACAGCCTTGGCGATCTTCTTGGCAATGCTGACATCGTCGCTGGTGAGATAGACGTTGAAGGCGATCAGCGGGTTGCGCGCACCGATGACGGTTGCGCCTGCCTTGCCTAGTTTGGCGGGACCAAAATCGGGCTGACGTTCGGGCTTTTCGATTTCGGTCTTGAGACCTTCGTATTGTCCCTTGCGGATGTTTTCCAGGTTGGTGCGTTCGGGTCGTGTTGCGGCAGCTTCATACAGATACACGGGAATATTTAATTCTTTGCCTACACGCTCACCAAGCCGTTGTCCAATGGCGATACATTCTTCCATGCTTGCGCCACTGAGCGGCACGAAGGGAACCACATCCGTGGCACCGATGCGCGGATGTTCACCGGTATGCCCGTCGAGGTCGATCAACGCGGCGGCGGTTTGAATGGCACGGAAGGCGGCTTCTTCGACCCCTGCGGCAGACCCGGCAAAGGTCAGCACGGTGCGGTTGTGGTCGAGGTCAGAGGAACGGTCGAGGAGTTTGACCTCCCCCACCGATTGAATAGCGGCGACGATCTGGTCGATCACTTCGGGGCGGCGTGCTTCGGAAAAGTTAGGGATGCATTCGATGAGTTGTGTGGTCATGGAATCTCGATTTACGATGTTGGATTTTGGATTTACGATTGCGAGGTAATTATAAAGTATGAAAAGCCGTAAAGAGAAGAAAGTATGATCGGTACACGGATAAGCCGGAATTCACGGAAAAATAAAAAAGTCCGCAGGTTTAATGTATATAAACATAATTCACCCTAAACTTAATTTGGGACGCAGAAAAACGCTGATTCGCGCTGACAAAAGCAAAAGGTCAGCGTTTTTCTGCGTGAATCAGCGTCCTAATCGGTCTTAAAAACAAACACACCCACGAAACCTTAATTTCGGGGTGTGTCATGTTTATTGTGTATTACGGTTGAAGAGTTATCGAAATAATCTCGCCATCTTGCAAAAGAATGGTACAGAATGAATAGGAGGTGCCGTCGCTGGCGGTCGCTGTGAATTGAGCCATACCGCCGCCAAATGAGTCAACATCAGAGACCTGATAGGTCAGCCCGGAAGAAGTCAGGTAGGCTTTCAAATTATCACGTCCTAATTGAGCATTGGTTGCCCCAAAGCTGAACATGACATTTTCACCGGTCATGGCAACAGCGGAGTCGATGTCACCTGCATTGATGGCGTCGAAGAATTGAGTGATGATCGCGTTGGTATCTTCATCAGAGACCGTTCCGCTGGTATCTTCCTCAGGTTCGGCTTCAGCAGCGGAGCCTTTCGTAGCGACCCATGAGATTTCTTTTTCATACACACCGCACAAACCCTCTGCCGGAGATTTGATATGAAGGGTTCCGCTGGCTTCGCTTTCAGAGGTGAAGGCGCCAGTAAAGGTCAGTACATCGTTCGCGCCTTCGTAGGAGACCGCAAAGGCATCATTCGAAATGCTTGCATCGCTCAAACTACCTGTGGGAGAACCCGCGCTGATCGCTCCGTGATAATCACAGCCGTTCGATTCGCCGGTGTAGTTCAAAGAGACCGAGGTGATCTCGTTATTCTCGACCACAAACAAGATCTCTTTATCGTCCACGGTGTTCGTGCCGACCCAATCCCCATCATAAACTCCGCCCGTTTGAGCGGACTCTTCTTCGGTATCGGTAGAGTCAGAAGGCAAGACCGGGCTGCTCTCTTCTTCAGTCACTGCAATTTCTGGCGGCAGGCTGGCGGGTTCTTCTGAAGGTGCCAGGCTTTGGCAAGCCAATGATGCCAGTAATAGAATGGTAGCTGCCAAGAGGATGTTTCTTTTGTTGTTCATGAAATGCTCCAATAAAACTATTATTTAGAATACGAATAAAGCAGCCGTCATTCTACCCAAGCGTAGCAGGATGAAAATCACCTAAAGGTAATGGGGTTTTATGAAATCTTCGTTTTACAAGGTAAATTTCTTGGAAAAGCTGGGGTCGAATTCAATGAGTCGAGAGGTCATAGGATTGGATAGTCTCTAAATCTTTTAGTTATAAAATGAGTGTAGTTATACGGGTGAGAGTATAATTTTGAGAGGAACTACTTTAATATGGATAATATGCCTAAAAGTGCAGAGAAATGGTATAGGCTTTGGATAAATCAATTTCCCGAAAGTTGGCATCCAAATGACCTAGAACGTTTTTATATGTTTGTTTCTGTTCTTGTTCGTGTTTCACGAACACACAGAAATCGTTTTTGGCTTGAGAAAAATATACGAACAGACAGACCGCAATTATCAGAAGAAGATATTAAGAACTATAGTTATCTTTTTGAACATTTACAAAATTATTCTAATGTATGGAAATCTCACCAAGCAAATCAAATTGCCATTGACGATGCAAGACAAGACCGAGAAGAAAAAATTCAAAAAAAGTCTAAGTTAATATAAACCCTATTATTTGAGGAGAGCAATGCAAAAATCCCGCCTCGAAGCCTTCAGTGATGGGGTCTTCGCCATTGTCATCACCTTATTGATTCTCGATATTCGCTTCCCCGAAGTGGAGTATGCTCAATTTTGGCAGACGCTAGGTTCCGTCCTACCGCGCATCTTGGCATATGTCTTGAGCTTTATCATCATTGGGTTGTATTGGGTTATTCATCACAACTCCATGCATGCCATCAAAACTACAGACCGTGGCTTCCTCTGGCTGAACATTTTATTATTGTTATGCGTGAGCTTTATCCCCTTCCCTACTTCTCTGGTTGGGCGTTATCCCTTTGAAGCCGGTCCGATCATTGTATATGGGGCAACACTCATCACCTGCAATCTGGTCGGTTTTTTTGCTGTGGTATATATCCACTATCATCGGCATTTGGCGACGGCAGAGTTCAGCGACAAATATCTCCGCCGCCATATACCAAACTATATCTTCGTCAACGGCTCGTATCTTGGCGCGATCTTGTTGGCAAACACCTATCCGCTGGCAAGTTATCTGATCTATATCGGGGTTGTTTTACTTCTGATCATCTTCCTCCCCAAAGTGGATGATGGCATTAATTACCAAGCCCATTAAACGTAAAGGAAACTATGTATGCACAAATCACGTCTCGAAGCCTTTAGTGACGGCGTCATCGCCATCATCATCACCATTATGGTGCTTGAATTACGCGCACCCGAAGAAGGCACACTGTCCGCGCTCCTGCCGTTGTTGCCCAAATTCCTCAGCTATATTTTGAGCTTCGTCTTTGTCGGCATTTACTGGAACAATCATCATCATTTATTACAAGCCGCAAAAAGCGTCAACGGCGCGATCTTGTGGGCGAACATGCATCTGCTCTTTTGGCTCTCTCTCGTCCCTTTCACAACCATATGGATGGGCGAACACTTCGAGTCGATTCCGGTCGCCGTCTATGGCGGGGTGCTTTGGGTGGCAGGCTTGGCATATTACATTCTAAGCCGCGCGCTGATCGCCCACCACGGCACCGACTCGGTCATTGCCAAAGCCATCGGGCGGGATGAGAAAGGGCTGCGCTCACTCTTTCTTTATACTGCCGCAATCGCCCTGGCTTTTGTCTCCCCGTGGGTGTCGGCTGGTTTATATGTCGTCGTCGCCATCATGTGGTTCATCCCAGACCGGCGCATCGAAGAAAAGGTCGCCCACAAAAAAGAATAGCACCAAAGAGCGATAGCACTTCGTCTTTGTCAGCAAGTATGATTGGAAGCATTCTTATACGATTTATTTATTGGAGCTAACTATGGAAAGCCAATCTCTCAAAGTGTTCAAATGTCCATCCTGTGGTGCGCCGCTCGATCTACAATCGAATGCCTCCAGCATGAAGTGCCCCTACTGCGGCGGGACAGTCGTCGTACCAGAGTCCATGCGGGCGTCGAAGCCTGCCAGCCTGTCAGACGTCACCCGTCTTGCCAAAGAAGGCAAGCTGGATGAAGCCGCAAAGATATACAGCAAGATCACCGGGCTAAGCCATGAGAACGCCATGTTCAGCGTCAAATCGATGGCAGGCATTCGCGACGATGACCCTGTTGCAAAAAGCAGCTACCCGCAACAGGTAAGTCCCAGCTATCAGGTGCCACCCATGCCCCAGCCGGTGTACCAGCCCACAGTCCGCGTAGGAGGCGGCTCTTGTATTTCAACCGTTATTCGCCTGGTGGTGTTCATCTCCATTTTGGGTTCGGCCATTCCGGCGATCTGGGGTGCATTCCAATTCAAGTTACCGTTCGATCTACCTTTCCTTACGGGAGAAAACTCCATCCTGCCGACTCCTTTTGCCGAAGAAGTACTAAAGGTCAGCACAAGTGTTTTGAAAGACCCGCGCGCCATTGGCGTGGATGGAAGCGGAAATGTTCTTACTCTTAATTACAATGACTCGAAGGTGCAGATCTTCGACTCGCAGGGCAATAACCTTTCTGAATTCACCGCCACCGAAAGTGACGGCAGAGACCTCAACCCCGATAACATGGTCGTCGGCAGTGATGGAACCATTTACATCCCTGGGTTCAACGGCATTCTAGTTTATAACCAAAACGGTGAACTCTTAAGAGAGCTTGTCAATGACGAGGATCTTTTTATCATTCACTCCATCAGCATCGGACCCAACAATGTGATCTATGCCATTTCCAATGAAGGCATTATCCGTCTGAACGCCGACGGTAGCACCAATTTGAAGATCACACAAGAAACTATTGAAGAAGTTTCTGGTGAATCGCCCGGCTTCGGCGCCCTGGGTGTGGACGCCTACGGCAATATTTATTTCAGCGGCAGCATCAACAAAGACGTGTTGAAATTCTCGCCGACCGGTGAATTTATGACCAGTTTCAGCGGCGAGTTTGACAGTGTTCGCCAAATCACCTTTGACAATTATGGGCGTGTTTTTGTCGTCGATTTCTTCGATGTGAAGGTCTATGATGAAAACTACAACTTTGTCGCTGAGATCGATGGCTCCTTCTGGGGCGTGGACTTTGACTCACAAAATTTCATGTACGCCATTACAAGCCAGGGCGATAATATATTAAAATATCAACTCAAGGCTGAAGAAACACAACCTTAATCTTATTTTGACCAAAGGAAAAATCATATGTTACACGTTCGAGGAAATGCACTGGGAGTCATCATGTTCATCATCGGCGGAGTGATCGCCGGTGTGGGCGGCTTCATCTTCAAATTAGGCGATGCCCCCATCATGATCATGGTTGGCGTTGCGCTCTTCTTGATGGATATGATCATCCGCTTGCGGGTGCGAAACCAGGCGGGCTGGCTGATGTCTAAATCTCTGGGCGGCTACTTCTTCTTCATCCCAGTTTGGATATTGGGCATCCTCGTCATCATCCTGAATATCCTCAACGGTTCGGGAGTTCTTTCGTAACATGATACAATCACTTCAGATGCATGGATAAAGGCGGGT
>JAFLCF010000255.1 GCA_017303735.1 Anaerolineae bacterium | reverse complement strand
GATGGATATGGACAGTCTGTGAAAGATGAATGGCTCGCAGACTATCATTTCTTTTACGATAACCCCGTCATCATGTTGTGCGATGGAGCGTACGTCAAAACTGAAAAAGGCAAGACCAGCCTCGTCCGTGGGGAGGCGTATATATTAAGAAAAGATTCAGAAAAAGAAAGATTAGTCGAAGGTCAAATCATTCCGTTATAGGAGAACAGCATGACCGAACAATGGATGCCCGGAACCAAAGAAGAATTGATGTCTGCTATTGAGCACGAATGGAGTTTGCTGATAAAACTCGCCGGTTCGCTGACCGATGAACAAATGACTACACCTGATGAAGGCGGCTGGTCGCCCAAAGATAACCTTGCCCATCTCACCGAATGGATGAACATCCTCATGGGCTATCACATGGACAAGCGTCCGTATTATGATGCCGTTGGCGTTGCGCAATCGGAACTGCCCGAATGGAGCGTGGAAGCGGTCAACCCGTTATTGTTCAATCGCAATCGCAGCCGTCCGCGCGCCGAGGTGCTGGACCATTTGAAACGGGTCTATGCCTTGCTTATCGAAAAATTGGAAGAGACACCGTTCGAAGAACTGCTCCAGCCGCGTCATTCAGACCGCCCAGATCCGCTTCTTTTGTGGGTGCTTGGCGATACGGTGGAGCATTTTCAAGAACATCGTGAGACTATTGAAAGAGGAATCAAAATTTAAATGATCGCTACTGACGAAAAAGATATTAACGGCTTAAGAGCTGCGGGCAAAGTCTGCGCCCAAGCCATGCATTTGATGATGGAAAGCGTCAAGCCGGGCATGACCACGCTTGAGCTGGACCAAATTGGAGAAGACTTTCTAAAGAAAAATGGCGCCAAGTCTGCGCCGCGTGTGATGTATAACTTCCCCGGCGGCACTTGCATCAGCATTGTGCCAGTCATCGCGCATGGCATCCCTGGCGAGCATGTGATTCAAGATGGCGAGCTGATCAATATCGATGTCTCTGCTGAGTTGAATGGATACTTCGGTGACACCGGCGCTTCGATGGTGGTGGGTACACCCAACCCTGAATATCAAAAAATGTTGGATGTTACCAAAGCCACATTGGATAAAGTCCTCACCTTGGTGCGGGCTGGCAAACCGCTCAACATCATTGGCAAGACCGTTCAGCAGGAAGCCAATAAAAATGGCTACAACCCCATTTTTGATTTGACCGGACACGGCATTGGGCGACAACTGCACGACAAGCCTTCCTCCATCTATAACTTTCACAAGCCGGATGACCGCCGCATCATGGACAATGGCTTGGTCCTCGCCATTGAGCCTTTCATCACCACCGGGCAGGGACACGTCGTCGAAAAATCGGATGGCTGGTCGTTGAAGACTGTAGACAATACCATCGCTGCTCAATTTGAGCATACCGTCATTGTCACAAAAGGCGAGCCGATTATTTTGACATTGCCCTAAAACATCAATCTGTTAAATCAATACGCATCACGCATTACGAAACCCGTAATATGTGATGCGTATTTTGTTAACTAAAGTCGTCTTATTCTACTTTCATCCAACGCTTAACCGCTTCATGGGGGTGTTCATAGTTTCGCATAGACTCTATCAGCTTGGCTGGGTCGTTTTCAAGCGAAACCGCCTGACGATGTTCTTCAAAGACAAATCCTTCAGCCACGGCGTGATCGATGGCGGCGAGCAGGGGCGCGTAATAGTTTTTGGTATTGAGCAAACCGACGGGTTTTTCATGCTCACCGGTCTGTGAAGTGGTGATCGTTTCGAAGAGCTCGTCCCAGGTGCCGAAGCCGCCAGGCAGGGCAATGAAGCCATCAGAAAGTTCATGCATGCGGGCTTTGCGCGAGCGCATTTCAGGGGTGACTTCCATGCGGGTCAGGCTGGTATGTGCCAGCGCAGGCGTGTTCATGGAGGGGATGATGACACCGATGACCTCCCCGCCCACGGATAAAGCTCCGTTTGCCACTTCGCCCATCAACCCGGTCTTGCCGCCACCGTAGACAACTTGAATGCCGCTTTGGGCGAGGGTGACCCCCATTTGAAATGCCGCCTTTTTGTACTCGTCGGCAACCGTATCAGAAGACCCACAAAAAACACAAATTGATTTCATTGCGCCCTCATATTTCCTTTATAGAATGATTTTCTCCTACTGTATCACAATTAGAGTTATGTAAGTGCAAGCTTTAGACGCTTGACCCTTCCCCCTGACGGGATGAAAATATGAGCATGGAATATAAGGATTACTACAAATCACTCGGCATAGACCGCAAAGCCAGCGCGGACGAGATCCGCTCGGCGTACCGCAAGCTCGCCATGAAATATCATCCCGATAAGAACCCCGGCGATAAAAAGGCGGAGGATAAGTTCAAGGAGATCAACGAAGCCTATCAAGTGCTGAGCGACGATCAAAAACGCGCCCACTATGACCGGCTTGGCAGTGCCTACTCGAACTATCGCTCGACCGGCGGCAGACCGGGTGATTTTCGCTGGGACGACTGGTTTCAGCAGCAGGCTGCGGGTCAGCGCGGGAATGCGGACGATATGTTTGGCGGTTCCGGCGGGAACTTCTCCGATTTTTTCCGCATGATCTTCGGTGAAGCCATGCGTTCGCAGGGACGTAACAATCCGTTCGTGCAAGACTCGCCGGGTTATGAGCAGGAAGTGGGGATCACCTTTCAGGAATCGTATGATGGTACCAGCCGCCAATTACAAAAACCAAACGGCAGCAAGCTGACGGTCCGCATCCCGGCTGGAGTGAAGACCGGCTCAAAGGTACGAGTGGCAGGTGCGGGTCCAGATGGAAGCGATCTTTATCTGCTGATCCAGGTGGAAGAGGATGGTCGCTTCGAGCGAGATGGAAGCAACTTGACCACTACATCCAATGTGGATGTTTTTATCCTGATCCTTGGCGGCGATGCAGAAGTGGAAACGCCCACGGGCAAGGTTAAGCTGGGCATCCCTGCCGGGACGCCGCCTGAGCAGATCTTTCGGTTGGCGGGGCGCGGTATGCCTACCGTGAAAGATGCTGCGGTAAAAGGCGATCTGTTTGTCAAACTCAAGGTGCAAATTCCGAAGTACCTGTCGTCAAAGCAGAGGGAACTGATCGAAGAAGCAGCCCGTATCAAGTTTTAGAGGAGTTCGAAAAAAAATGAGAAAGACTTTACTCGCGATCCTGATTCTGGTATTGGCGATGCTTGCCTGCCAGACGCCGTCCTTTTCCACCCAGGCAATTTCAGAGGACCCGGCTGTTGTGCCGCAGGTTCAACCCATTGCCACCTTGCCTGTTGAACAAGTGGATAGTGTCAGCCCGGCGGCACAACAGGAAGTATTGGTGACTTTATTTGAAAATGTAAACCCAGGCACGGTGGCAATCTTTACCGAAACCGGGCAGGGCTCTGGCTTTGTCTTTGACGGGCTCGGACATATCGTTACGAACTATCATGTGGTTGAAGGCTTCAATACGGTAGAAGTTCGTTTTACCTCCGGTTTCATGGCGTATGGCAACGTGATCGGCTTGGATACTGACTCTGACCTTGCCGTGATCAAAGTGGATGCACCCGCGGAAGAACTCAAACCGTTGCCTATGGGTGATTCATCTCTGCTGAAAGTAGGGCAGACCGTGATTGCCATCGGCAATCCATTCGGGTTGGAAAGCACCATGACGGTGGGCATTATTTCAGCGCTTGGGCGCACGCTCGATTCGGAGCATATCAGCCCAGATGGAAATGCCTTCACGGCTGGCGATATCATTCAAACCGACGCGGCAATCAACCCCGGTAATTCAGGCGGACCGCTCTTTAACATCAACGGCGAGGTGATCGGGGGTAACCGTGCCATCCGCACTTTTAATCAGAATGATACGGGCGACCCGGTCAATTCCGGCATTGGCTTTGCGATCTCTGTCAACATCGTCAAACGCGTCGTGCCGGTGCTGATCGAGAAGGGTGAATACGATTATCCCTATCTTGGAATTTCCTCCTTCCCAACGCTTACGTTGGATGTGATCAAGGAGTTGGGATTAACACAATACACTGGCGCGTATGTCACTTTGGTCGTCCCCGGCGGACCTGCGGATCGCGCCGGTCTCAAAGCGGGTACAACACCCACGAATTTTCCCTCGCTGCTGGCGGGTGGTGACTTGATCATCGGTATTGATGGAAAAGAAGTGCGTACCTTCGATGAAATGCTGGCGTATCTCATCACCAACAAAAGCCCCGGCGATACGATCCTGCTGCGTGTTCTGCGCGGCGAAGAATTGATCGATATCCCCATCACGTTAGACAAACGCCCGTAACTAGAATAAAAAAACACGCTCGGTTGAGCATGTTTTTTCTTTTATGCAGCTTTGTCTATCCCTGACCCATTGCCATTGTTCTCATGGAACATACCATCGATCCAACCCCGTAAAGGCGAGAGGATGCCGATATGCACCAGCATCAGCGCCGAGATGGAGATCATGGTGAAGAAGACCGTGAAATCGCCAATGACCATCCAACCGATGGCATCGTTCGTGAAGACATAGCGGACCACGATCACACCCAAATGAATGACGCCGAACAAAAGCAGGGGGATCGCAAAGGGACGCAGGTCATGTCCTTCCACCAGCAGGTGCAGGCAAATCAGAACGAATAACCCGCCCAATAACATGATCAGGTATGACCAAAAATGCAGAGCGTCATAGCCTTGCGAATACAGCTTCTGGATGACCTTTAAATAAAGCAGGTTGACCGCCACCAGGCATCCCCAGGCATACAAGTTGATGATGATCGGGTACACCAGGTTTCCAAATACACGAATGCTTGCCAGCCCGCATCCCCAGCCAAAGAAGAACGCCAGTCCCAGCACTATGATCTTTACCACAACCCCATTGAGCGAATTCTCAAACCCATCATCGAAGATGTCGAGGACCAGGCGGGTGGCGCCAACCATCGAGACGGTTAACGCTACCAGGCTGACCAACATTGTGACAATGCTGAGCATGCCGCGCGTGTCCACTCCATTTTTGCGCCGAGATTGAGTTTTGCGTTCCGGCGATTGCGGCGGTTTCAATGGGGCTGTCATGTTAATTTAGTTTCTCCCTAAAATCATAGATCCCATCACGCACAGACCACTTCGCTCCACAAGCGGGGCAGGCAAGGTGATCTGCATTCTCTTTCAAATTTCCATGATTGCAATCGGGGCATTTGAGCAGTTCGATCACCTTCAAAGGAATATCCACATTCGGTTCACCGGGCAAAACTGCCTTCACGAACACGCTCGGCGTGAATTGGAAAAGCGCGCCTGTCGGCTGAAAGAGACCATCTACAGCGGCAAGAATATTGGCAGGGATCAGGCGCTTCAACAAGCCGAGGCGGAAGTGCGAGACGGTGAGCATCTTTTCAAGGGTAAAACCCAGCCCGCCCAGCCAATTGCGGATGGCTTTCGGGTGAAAGTCAAAGTTCAGTTTTACGAATTCAACCGGCTCGAGTGAGAACGGATTCCATTCTTGTTTGCCGAGCCAATAGCGCAGGATCGCTTTGAGATTCAACTTATTGGCGAATTCAAGGATGAAGACTGCACCCGGTTGAAGCGTGGCTTGAATTTGAGCCAGCGCTTTCGGGGCATCTGCCATATGGTGCAGCAC
>JAFLCF010000254.1 GCA_017303735.1 Anaerolineae bacterium | reverse complement strand
AACCATTACATGAGTTCAGGTGCCAAATTCGGCAAATACGAATGATGCAAATCATTCATATCTGGAAGATGAGAGGACGGTGTAGACGTATACCTCTTCTTGTACTTTCAGAAGAGGTAATTTTTTTAAAGTATCTCTTCTGACGGGCGGAATTAATTTATAAAAATTTTATTCAAGAGGAGATAACTCAAATGTCCACAAAAGATCGCAAGTTAGGTTTTGCCACCCGCCAACTTCACGCGGGCTATTCACCAGACCCCACTACGGGAAGCCGCGCCGTGCCGTTGTATCAAACAACGAGCTATCAGTTCAAGAGCACCGAACATGCTGCGAATTTGTTCGCGCTCAAAGAGTTGGGAAACATCTATACGCGCTTGATGAACCCCACCACGGATGTGCTTGAACAGCGCATTGCATCCCTTGAAGGTGGTGTGGCAGCTCTCGCTTCCAGCTCAGGTCATGCCGCGCAGGCACAGGCGATCTTCACCTTGTGCAATGCAGGTGACCACATCGTGACCTCTTCTCGTTTGTATGGCGGAACCTACAGCCAGTTCAAGTACACCCTGCCCAAGTTGGGAATTGAAGTTACTTTCGTTGACCCCACTGACCCGAAGAATTTCGAAGCGGCGATTCAACCCAACACAAAAATTATCTACGGCGAGACTCTCGGCAACCCCGATATTTCCGTCTTCCCGTTTGAAGAAGTAGCCGCAATCGCCAAGAAACATAATCTCGTTTTGTTCATCGACAATACTTTCGCCACGCCATATTTGTTCCGTCCGTTCGAATGGGGCGCGCACGTCATCACCCACTCGACCACCAAGTTCATCACGGGCAACGGCACTTCCATTGGCGGCATCATTGTAGACGGCGGCAACTACGATTGGACCAGTGAGAAGTTCCCGAACTTCAACACACCCGATCCTTCTTATCACGGTTTGGTTTACTCCTCCATCGCCGCGGCTGGATTGCCCCCCTTCGCCATCAAAGCACGTGTGCATGTGTTGCGTGATATCGGCGCTTCTGCTTCACCCTTCAACTCATGGCAAACCTTGCTCGGCATCGAAACCCTCAACCTGCGCATGGAACGTCACGTGCAGAACGCGCAAGCCGTTGCGGAATTCCTTGAGAAGCACCCCAAAGTTAGCTGGGTCAAGTATCCTGGACTCAAGAGTCACCCCGATCACGAGCGCGCCAAGAAGTATCTGCCCAAGGGCGCAGGTGCCATCCTCGGCTTCGGCGTCAAAGGCGGACGTGAAGCAGGTCAGAAGTTCATTGAAAGCTTGCAGCTCTTCAGCCACCTCGCCAACGTCGGTGATGCGCGTTCGCTCGCCATTCATCCCGCGTCCACTACGCACAGCCAGTTGACCGACGAACAACAAGTCACCGCTGGCGTCAGCCCAGATTTCGTCCGCTTGAGCATTGGTCTCGAAGATTTCGAAGACATCAAGTGGGATCTGGATCAAGCCTTAAATTCTTAAGGATGAATTATGAAGGATGAAGGATGAATGCGATGAATTTATTTCATCCTTCATCCTTCCGCCTTTATCCTTGAAAAAACATGCCCGTAAAAATTCCTTCAACACTCCCTGCCAAAACAACTCTCGAAAACGAGAACATCTTCGTCATGGACGAAGACCGTGCCATTCATCAGGATATCCGCGCCTTGCGGGTTGCCATCCTGAATTTGATGCCCACCAAAATTTCCACTGAAACACAGATCCTGCGTTTACTTTCCAACTCCGCTTTGCAAGTGGAAGTGTCTCTGCTGCACACCGCCACCCACGAAGCCAAGAACACCGATGCCGATCACCTCATGGAGCATTACGTCACCTTTGATGATGTGAAGAATCAAAAGTTTGATGGTCTCATCATCACGGGCGCGCCTGTCGAGCAGATGCCATTTGAAGAAGTGGATTACTGGCAGGAACTTCAACGCATCATGGACTGGTCGGAAACCAACGTTGAGTCCACATTTCACATTTGCTGGGGAGCACAGGCAGGCTTGTATCACAAATATGGGATTCCAAAATATGACCTACCCCATAAGATGTTCGGAGTCTACGAACACCGCCTCTTAAATCGGACCGAAAGCCTGATGCGCGGCTTCGATGACATTTTCCTCGCTCCACACTCCCGCCACACCGAGATCCGCCGCGCAGACATTGACAAGCACACCGACCTGCAAATCCTTGCCGAGTCAGACGAAGCAGGTGTGTATATCGTCAGCGACAAAGCGGGACGCAATCTCTACATCACAGGTCATTCCGAATATGACCCATTCACTCTCAAAGCTGAATATGACCGCGACGTGAACAAAGGACTTCCCATTCACGTGCCAAAAAATTATTACCCCAACGACGACCCAACCCAGACTCCCAACGTCCGCTGGCGTGGGCATGCAAATTTGTTATACGTGAACTGGTTGAATTATTACGTCTATCAATCCACACCGTATGATTTGAATGAGATCCCGAAGAAAATCAAATGACCTCACCTCGCAAATTCGGTTTCAACACTCGTCAACTGCACGAAGGCTACACCCCTGACCCCGCAACAGGCAGCCGCGCCGTTCCCATTTATCAAACCACTGCCTACGATCTGCAAAGCACAGACCGCGCCTCACGTCTCTTTGCGCTTCAAGAGAGCGGCAACATCTACACCCGCATCTCCAACCCAACCAGCAATGTTTTCGAAAAACGAATCGCATCTCTCGAAGGCGGCATTGGCGCATTGGAAGTCGGTTCGGGTCACGCCGCGCAAGCGACTGCCATCCTAACCATTTGCGAAGCAGGCGATCACATCGTCTCCACATCTTTGCTATATGGCGGCACGGTCACTCAATTCAAATACACCTTTCCAAAACTTGGCATCACTGTCACCTTAGTTGACCCCAGCGACCCAGAAAATTTTCGGCGTGCCATTCAACCGAACACAAAAATCATCTACGGCGAAACCATCAGCAATCCGCTCGGCAACGTTTTCCCCTTCGAAGAAGTTTCCAAGATCGCGCACGAGCACGGCATCCCATTGATGATCGACAACACCTTCGCCACGCCGTACCTCTGTCGTCCCTTCGAATGGGGCGCGGATATCATCACCCACTCCACCACCAAATTCATCGGCGGACACGGCACCACCATGGGCGGAGTCATCGTAGACAGCGGCAAATTCAATTGGAGGAAGAGCGGGCGCTTCAAAAACTTCACCGAGCCTGATCCTGCTTATCATGATGTTATCTACGCTGACGATTTTGGTCCGCTGGCGTTTATCTCCAAAGCGCGCTCAGGCATTCTGCGTGACTTTGGTACCGTGCAACAACCCATCGCCTCTTGGTTTTTACTTCAAGGGCTTGATACTCTTTCGCTACGCATGGAACGTCATGTTCAGAATGCGCAGCGAGTTGCAGAATTTCTCGAAAGCCATGCCAACGTGAAATGGGTTTCGTATGCAGGTCTATCCAGTCACCCCGACCATGCACGCGCAAAAAAATACCTTTCGCTAGGAACAGGTGCGGTGATGGGATTCGGCGTAAAAGGCGGCAGAGAGGCGGGAGCGAAATTCATCGACAACCTGCAACTCTTCAGCCACGTCGCCAACATTGGCGACACGCGCTCGCTGGCAATCCATCCCGCCAGCACCACGCACAGCCAACTCTCCGACGAAGAACAAACCGCCGCAGGCGTCAGCCCGGATTTCATTCGGTTATCAATTGGGTTGGAAGATATCGAAGATATTCTTTGGGACTTGGATCAGGCGTTAAGCCTTTAATCTTTCTCCTGCGAATACACCCCAATCAAGCGCCCCATGATAAGCGCAACATACAAGACCCCCACCATGCCTTCCACCGTAGCCAATGACCGTGCCCAAGCATTGAGCGGAAGCACATCGCCATAGCCGAGCGTGGCAAGCGTGACAAAACTGAAATACACCAACTGCTGCCACTGCGGCGCGACTCCCAAACCATTGTCCACAAATGCATTTGTATCCAATCGGCTGACAATGACATAGAGCGGCGTGAATATGGCAGCGATAAAAATATACACTGTGATGGCGGTCATCATCACGTTCAAGTCCACCTGTTTGGATGTGTAGATATAACGCACCAGCGCAATCGTCATCAACAACTGGGCAGGGATGATCGCGAGCTGCGAAAGAATAGCTACAAAACTGGAAGATGGGGCAAAAAATGAGATCACCGCACACACCATCCACACCACAGCCGCAACACTGGTTTGGGTGAAATGCTTATTATCAACGCTGGTCACCAATACGCCGATGACGAACATCAACGCATATGCCAGCAAAAAGATAATATTTCCCAGTCCGCCCATGTACAGCGTCAGCGGGTATCCGAAATTAAGTGCCGCGACCAAAATCAGCAACAAGCCCACCCTGCCATAAAAACGAGTTGACAACTTCTCGATCATGTTCATCCTTTGATGATCCGCTCGCCTTCATACAACTTAATGGCAACAAAGGTGATGATTACTGAAAGTGTAATGGTCACAACAGCTGAGATCAAGATGTTCATTCCAGAGATCGGTTCGGCACGCAGAAATTGATTGATCAGAATCTGTTGACCAAAGGTTGGGATGAGCATCGTCCACAGGTCTGGTTTGACCGGTAAAAAGGCGAGGGCAAGACCTGGCATGGATGGAATCAACCCAATAAAAGGCAGGTAGGTTCCGGCTTCCTTTGTCGTCTTTGCATAAGATGCGATCAAGGTCTGAATTGCACAAGCCAAAATGACGATCGGCAAACATATGAAGAAGACTGCCGTCAAAGCGCCCAAGTCAAAACCGATCTGCACACCGATCAAATCTTCCACAGGCAAAATTTGAAAGATGGCAGCAAAGCCTGCCAAAGTAATGAACAAATTAAGAGTGGCAAATGGCATGGCAGAGACCATCTTGCCTACCGCCACCCACCCGCGCGGAAGCGGATTGATCAGCAAAGGTTCCAACGAGCCGCGCTCGCGTTCCCCTGCCGTCGCATCGGTGATGACCGGAGATGCGCCATTAAAGATGGCAAATATAATGAAGTACGGTAGCATCGAAAGGAAGATCAACGCCTGGCTTTGCGGTGTGGCAGTATCCACCTCTTCGACCTGAACCACACGCAGCACTTCCGGGCTGACGCCGCGCAAGGTCAAACGCAGCATACCGATATAGTTGCCATAGCCTTCGAGCAGATTTTGCGCGCGTGAAATATCCACCATCGCAGATTGACGCGTACTATCAAAGACCAATTGCACACTGGCAGTTTCACCAGATGAAAAGTCTTCGCCATATTCAGCAGGGATGATCAATGCCACATTAATATCGCCCGCGATCACCGCCGCTTGCGGATCTTCCGGTGCTGGTTTAATGATGACATGCTGTTGTTCCAAAAATGCGATCAAGTTGGGGGCATGTTCCGCTCCCAACACGGGCAATTCCAGCGGCTCTTCTGCCCCTTCGCGCAGAGTGTTTCCTAACAGCATGATCATGCCGCCCAAAATCATCGGACCGAACAACGCCCAGAACAGACCCGTCGTCCAACTGCGCGTATCGCGCATGTTATCCAGTATTTCCTTTTGAACGATCACCCAAATCTTTTTCATTGCATCAATCCCTCTTCCGAGCCGATGG
>JAFLCF010000253.1 GCA_017303735.1 Anaerolineae bacterium | reverse complement strand
CAACGAAACCCGCCTCTACGGAACGAAAGGCGGTTTGCGGTTCCATCATTACAGTTGGGATTCGAATGAGGTCGAATTCTTTAGCGTTGAAAATAATCAACTGCAAAAAGAAACCTTTATGATCGATACCTCCGCTGAGCCTGATGACAGCCAGGCAGTCACCACCCATTTCTTAGACTACTTAGATGGCAAGGTCGAGCCTTTAATGACCGTCCAACGCGCTGCAAAGCATATGGAAATTTTATTCAAGATCATAGAAAGCTAAAACAAAAGGCTTCGAGATGAAAACTCGAAGCCTTTTGTTACGCACCCCAAAGTACTACCATTCGGTTAAGAACTTAAGTACTGTTTTAGGCTAAAAAGTACTTGCGTACCATTCAAAATATGGAGTAAATCTTTACAATATAAAAGTTCATGTTTACAAGTATTTATTTGTCAAAGGAGAGATATATGAAAAAATTATCGTCCCGTACAATGCTGGCAATTTCATTCTTAATCATTGCAGCACTTGCCTGTGGAGCCCCAACGGCAGAAGTAGCCACCGAGGCACCGACAGAAGCGGCTACAGACGCTCCCACTGCAGTTGTGGAAGCGTCAGCGCCCCCCCCTGCCCAAC
This sequence comes from Anaerolineae bacterium, assembly GCA_017303735.1. The sequence goes on along the minus strand of JAFLCF010000253.1, from coordinate 5,018 downwards.
CGGAAATTCAACACACTACCATTCCCGTAAGCCTGCCTGCTGAGCAACACGGAGTAGCCGGTGACTTCGACTCGTCGAAGGTGCTTGACTCAGGAAGTTTGGTTGGCGGCGACCGCTTCACCTTTGGGCGTTTTGAGCGTCCCTTCAATGCTAACAGCATGGACACCTACTATGCCGAGTTGGATATTGTGAACACCGAAGTTTTCCAAGATGACCTGTGGATCTACGGGCGTATCTCAATTAAGGAATTAGGTGCTACCAGTTCGACTGCAAAATATGGCGTGGAACTGGATACCGACCGAAACGGCAGAGCCGACTGGCTGATCGTAGCGGATAAACCCACCTCCACCGAATGGAGTGTGACAGGTGTACGTGTCTATCAAGATGCGAATCAGACTGTAGGTGGTGAACTACCCGCGCTGACCGACAATGTCAAACCCAATGGGGATGGTTTCGAAACCTTGTTCTTTGACCAAGGCAATGGCGAAAATGCTGATACCGCCTGGGTGCGCATCTCCCCAACCGATGCCAACATAGTCGAATTTGCCATAAATCGTGTTGCTTTCGCCAACCCCACCCAGTATTTAATCAACTTCTGGGCTGGGCGCAATATCGACCCAGCAATCTTCGATATCAATGATGCCTTCACGCATGAAGAAGCCGGTGCCGCCGATGCTGGACTGGAATTCTTCTACCCCATCAAAGCCGTTTCTGAGATCGATAACTCCTGCCGCATGGCGGTGGGCTTCCAACCGAATGGCAGTGAACCTGGCATTTGTCCGGTGCCTGTAAAAGAGAATGAAGGCATTCCTGTACCTCCTGGCGCATCCTGCCCAGCAAATACTTTCCTTTTCTGTCTCAGAGGCAACTGTTTCTGTATGCCAATTTTAATTGTTACATTTCCAACCGAGCCTCCCCCAGTTCCATAACATAAAATCAAATTAATAAAGAAGCCTGTCTGCTTATACAGACAGGCTTCTTTATTTTCCAGCTCATTGCATCCTAATGATGATGCTCACCCATACCAAACGTATGTTCATATGCCAACATCACATAGTATTGCCATGGGAAAGGCGCTTCATAAGCAAACCCCTGACGCGGCTGGTGCACACTAGACTTTAAATTTGCATCCAAAAACGCGAGCATCTCGTTCCACGCCTCTGCTTGCACAGGGTCTGATGCAATGCCTTCGGCGCTGGTCACAAAGGCATGCGGCTGTCCCTCATATACGCTGACCTGATGCGGAACTCCCGCCGCAACCAGTCCCATTTCGAGCGCATCCACTTCTTCAAGCGGAATGGACTGGTCTGCGCCGCCGAAGATGCCCAACACCGGACCTGAAAGATTCTTCAATACCTCAGGGTCAGTCTCTGACGAGCCATAAAAAATAACCGTCGCCGCCATCCCGCCATTATGCAGACTGTATAAAAGCGACACACGCCCACCATAACAAAACCCAGCAATCGCAATTCGTCCGGTATCCACATCGGGTTGCGCTTCAAGCCAGGCATATACCGAATCCAGATCAGCGTTTACATCTTCCTGATCAGTCGTGCTAACCAGATAAATAGCACGCGGTATCAACGAAGTCGTCTGCCCGCGAAAGGTATCAGGTGCAATCACAATATACCCTTCCTTTGCCAGCAGGTCTGCTTTTGAAATGATCGATTCGTTCAAACCATAAAACTCATGGATCATGATCACTACAGGAAAAGGACCTTCGCCATCAGGGGTCGCAACATAGGCACGCACATCCGGCGCGCCGTTCACGCCAGAGATAGTCGTATTGGTCAATTTGCCAATACGGTTGCCGCCAACCAACGCATCGCCAAAAATGCTCAGTGGAATGAGCAGAATCAGAAACGCAAGAACAGCGAATAGTCCAAGTAAGATGCGCTTAAAAGTTTTCATAGGAACTCCATATGGTGTATTGATTTAATTCTATGGAGAAAGTCCTTCAAACCCTATCAGGATGAAAACCACGCCTCAAATTCAGCCAGAGCTGACTCTAACCATCCAAATACCATCTACACGGATGTTTTTAATATTGACAAATGGAAAAATATCGGTAAAATAATCCAAGAACCATCCAAGGAGATGGCAGAAAGGATGAAAATATGCCCGAAAACCAAAAAATCCTGATTGACCTAGGGGCTGTGCGCCTAGAGCTCTCATTTGAAGACAGAGTCGCTCTGCAAAGAGCGGACCCCAGTGAATCTCCCCTGCTAACGAACCGACCGGTTCTCAGGTCATCATTTGCAGTTGGCGTTATGAATTACTCCCGCCACGATCTGGAGAAGTACAAGTCTCGGAATGAACGCGTGAAGGTGCGTGTGATCGGCGGCTTTCGCCTTGATGACGACATCTCCCCTGACCTCGCAATGGATGTCGTGGATTCCATTCGGGTGATAGGTGTCTTTGAGGCAATGGATGCTGTAAAACATGCTTTGACGCAATCTGGAAAAGTTCATTAACAACATATCAACTTAAGACAGGAAATGACATGGCAGATACTGAAAAAATCACTATCAATATGAATGCGGTCGAACTGGGTAAGATCGACCTTCTGGTTGAGCAAGGACATTATTCAAACCGCACCGATTTCATCCGTTCGGCGATCCGCTCACAACTGGAGAAGCATGTCCTCGAATTGCAGCAAGCTGTGACTCGCCACTCATTTGGCGTGGGCGCTTTTGCACATTCCCTCACAGACTTTGAACGCTACAAGGCGAAGGGTGAGAAGATCAAGATCGATGTGCTCGGGGTGTATCACATCCCTACAGAGGTACCAATTGCACTTGCGCTGGAAGTTGTCGAGTCGATCAAGGTGTATGGCATTTTTCAAGCCAGCAACGCCATGAAAGATGCCCTCGAAAAAAATGGGAAGATCAAGTAAGGAAATACAATGAACAAATCAGGCACCTATAATTTTCGGTCTTTTGCTGGCAAAACAGATTTTCCTAAAATGGCAAAGCTGATCCAGGAAATTTCAATTGCAGAAAATACTCAAAACTGGACAACCGCTGAAGACATTGAACGAAATTATAGTCACCTGGTAAATTCAACCCCTGAGAAAGATATGCTCATGGTCGAAGACCCTCAGGGAAACTTGATTGCCTATGTACGCGTAGGCTGGGAAATAGATGACGAAAAGCGACAGGTCTTCGCTTTCCCATTCAATATTCATCCAACTGTTCGAAATCTTGAGTTACAAAGTTATCTGTTAAGTTGGGTAGAGAAACGTTCGAAAGAAGTCGCTGTAGAAAGCAATACAACCGAAAAGCATATTCTGCGGGCATTTCTACCTAACATCGAAACAGACAATCTGTTACGCGAAGCCCTTGAGGGGCAGAGGTTTACGGCTGTACGTTTTATGAATCGCATGGTGCGAAACTTGCAAGAGTCTATTGACGTGCCACCCATGCCAGCCGGGTTGGAAGTACGCCCAGTGCCCGAAAGCCAGTATCGCAGCGTGATCCATGCCCTTGATGAAGCCTTCCGCGATCATTGGGGGCATGCCCCAATAAATGACAGCGATTATCAGGCATGGTCCGCAAGCCCTATCTTTAAGCCTTCGCTTTGGCAGGTTGCATGGGATGGTGAAGAGATTGCGGCAGGTGTTTTGAATACAGTGGATGAAGAAGCGAACAAGCAATTCAAAATACAGCGCGGCACCACAGACCCAATCTTCACACGCCGCCCCTGGCGCAAACGCGGATTGGCACGTGCCTTGCTAATGCGTAGTCTACAAATGTTCAAAGAGATGGGCATGAGCGAAGCCATGCTGGGTGTCGATACTCAAAACCCAAGTGGGGCTTTCGCCCTCTATGAAAGTTGTGGTTTCATACCCATCTTACAAAGTATCATTTTTGAGAAAAACATTTCAGACGGGTAAAAACGATCTCTCCCAGAATTCAACCCGCAGCAAAATAGCAGCCATTCCCCCAGAGTGCAGTAACTTGCCTCTCTGAAAACACATGGTATAATGTCGGTCGCTTTTGAATTGGAGAGGTCGCGTAGTCTGGCTTAGCGCGCACGCTTGGAAAGCGTGTAACCCACAAAGGTTCGCGGGTTCGAATCCCGCCCTCTCCGCCAGAAGAGTACGCCCCCTTTTCCAGGGGCGTTTTTTTTCTGTAGGTTCGCGGGTCCCCATTGAGGGGATGTCATTCGAATCCCGCCCTCTCCGCCAGAAGATGACGCCCCCTTTTCCAGGGGCGTTTTTTATTTTGCCAAGAGGTAGCCCATGCTCAATCCCTTTGAATACCTTGTTGAGAACATCTCATGGTACGAACCCATCTACAATATTGCCTGGGTATTGTTTATGGTCTATGCTCTTACCTTGCCGCCACTTGCACTGTGGATATTTCATAAGATTCCATCGTTGAATCTTTTACTACCGCCTTTACCCTGGGAATATCACCGACGCACGTACTCGCATCTATTCGGGGCGGCGTTTGTCATTTTTTGCTTCAGGCTCATCCCCTACTGGATCTTCAACGACAAGATCCTGCATTTTCTAGGCGGCGGAATCGCCATTGCCTTGGTTTACGAATATTTCATCTTGAATTTCAATATTCAGCAGGGAGAGGGAATTATTAGCCTGCGGAACATCATCCAACGCAAAACCGCATATCTAACAGCAAACCTATTCTTGCTTACATTCTTTTCATCGTTCTTCAGTGTCTTTTCCGAACTCTATGAATTCATCTCAAAATATGTAGCAGGGTATCAATTCGACAGCAGCGGATTCGATACCTGGCTCGATATTCTTGCAAACATCACTGGCGCAACCCTCGGCTACATTCTTATTTGGCTTTGGAAATACGCAACAAAAAAGACCTGATCATGTGATCAGGTCTTCTAAGGAACTTTTTCTAACTAGGGAGTTGGTGTGGCTTCTGTAGAAAGCGGAGTTCCCACATGGATCATCAAGTCAGACGAAAGAGCCGCATCATGCCCGGGGACATCTGCCTTCGTCTCTACAAGGAATTGATACAACAGCGACGATTTCCAAGCCC
>JAFLCF010000252.1 GCA_017303735.1 Anaerolineae bacterium | reverse complement strand
GTTTGACCGACCGACCTCTACGCCCGCTCTTTCAAGATGGCATGCGCAATGAAGTGCAAGTCATCATGTACTCGTTCTCAGCTGATGGCATTAATCCGCTCGACATTCTCGCCATCAACGCCGCTTCGGCTGCGATCATGATCTCAGATATTCCCTGGGGTGGACCTGTCGGCGCCGTCCGCATTGGACGTGTGAATGGCGAGTTCGTCGTCAACCCGACCTTCGCTGAAATCGAAGCCTCAGACCTCGACCTGCGCATTGCAGGCACCAAAGACGCCATCCTCATGGTGGAATGCGGCGCGAACGAGATCCCTGAAGATGTGATGGTTCAGGCGCTCGAACTTGGTCACAAATCCATGCAGCCGCTGATTGACCTGCAATTGCAAATGGCTGCAGAGATCGGCAAGCCCAAGCGCGAAGTGAAATTGCACCTGCCCAGTGATGAAGTGAAAAAGAAAGTCTTCGACCGCGTCAGTGGTCCGATGAACGAACTGCTCGACAAGCCGCTCTCGAAAGTGGAGTTCTACACCGGCATGAGCACCATCAAGGAAGCCGCCGAAGCCGAACTCTGCACCGTTCCCGAAGGTGGCAATGCCGCTGACTATATGAAGGTCAACGAATTCCGCGAAGGCTTTGAATTGGCAGAACAGGCAATTGTACGTGAACGCATTTTGAGCATGGGCGCCCGCCCCGATGGACGCAAGCCGACCGAGATCCGCCCGATCTGGTGTGACGTGAACGTCTCGCCTCGCGCGCATGGAACCGGTCTGTTCACCCGCGGTGAGACTCAGATCCTCTCCTTTGCCACGCTCGGCACACTCGGCGAAGCACAGGAACTGGACAACCTCTCCCCGATCAAGACCAAACGCTATATGCATCACTATAACTTCCCGCCTTTCTCCACGGGTGAGGCAAAGCCTCTGCGTGGTCAGAGCAGGCGCGAGGTTGGGCATGGAGCGCTGGCAGAACGCGCACTGGAACCCGTGCTGCCCATCGAAGAATCCTTCCCGTACACCATCCGCGTTGTGTCTGAGGCGTTGTCATCCAACGGCTCGACCTCAATGGGTTCGGTCTGTGGTTCAACCCTGGCTCTCATGGATGCGGGTGTGCCGATCAAGGCGCCTGTCTCTGGTGTGGCAATGGGTCTCATCACCGACGACTCTGGTCGTTACCAAATTTTGACCGACATTCAAGGCACCGAAGATCACCTCGGTGATATGGACTTCAAGGTCGCTGGAACCTCTGCCGGTATCACGGCTTTACAGATGGACATTAAGATCAGCGGCTTGAGCACCCAAATGATGAAGGAAGCGCTGGAACAGGCTCGTGTGGCGCGCATGTCCATCATGGACAAGATGCTGGCTGTCCTGGCTGAACCGCGCAAGGAATTGAAGCCGCATGCCCCGCGCATCATCACCGTCAAGATCCCGGTCGATAAGATCGGCGCATTGATCGGACCAGGCGGCAAGAACATCCGCGCCCTGCAGGAAGAAACCGGCGTCAAGATCGACATCGAAGAAGACGGCACCGTGTACATTGCCTCAACCGATGGGGTTGGCGCGAAGATCGCACAGGAACGCATTGAAGGCTTGGGCGAATCGGCTGTGGCTGGCAATATCTATACCGGCAAGGTTGTACGCGTGGAAGCCTTCGGCGCTTTCGTAAACATCATGCCCGGCGTGGACGGGCTCGTTCACATCTCTCAGCTTGACAGCGAACGCGTGGAAAAAGTTGAAGACATCTGCGTCGTTGGCGATGAGTTGACCGTAATGGTCACCGATGTGGATGCTGGCGGCAAGGTGCGCCTCTCTCGCCAAGCCGTGCTTGAAGGCTGGACGCTTGAAGAAGCCCGCGAAAAGGATAAGGGCGGCGGTGGTCGCAATGGCGGCGGACGTGGCGGCGACAGGGGTGGTCGTGGTGGCGGAGATCGCCGAGGCGGTGGCGGACGCGGCGGAGATCGTGGTGACCGCGGCGGACGTGACCGACGATAAGAAAAACTGTTTAATCAAAATCCCGAAGTTCAAATGAACTTCGGGATTTTTTATTCCGAGACCTTTTATCCGATTTGGGGTTTCAACTTGCATCGGGCAACCTTCTTCATGTATACAAAAGAATAGGAGACGAACCATGCAAGAAAGTATTATTTCAAGTGTGATCCTGCCTCTCGCCATCGCCATTATTATGGTGACGTTGGGGATGATGCTTACCGTTGCAGATTTTCGGCGCATCTTCACCCAACCCAAACCGGTGCTGATCGGTTTATTCTGCCAAATGATCCTGCTGCCAGTGCTTGGTTTTGCGGTCGCTGGCATATTCTCCCTGCCACCCATTTACGCCATTAGCCTCATTCTTTTAGCCGTATCGCCAGATGGCGCAACATCGAATCTCATCATCCATGCCGGAGATGGAGATCGGGCGCTTGGCATTACATTAACCGCCATCACCAACATGCTCGCATTTCTCACCATTCCATTCGGTTTGGGCATTGCATACAACCTCTATGGCACGGGCGCATTGGATATTGATTTCCCCGTTGTAGATACGATGATACAAGTTGCCGTCATCACGATCATCCCAACATTGATCGGCATGGGCATTCGGCAATGGAAGCCGGACTTCGCCGAGAACAGCAAGCGTTGGTCGAAAAATTTTGCAACCATCTTCCTGTTTCTCGTCATTCTCGCACTCATCGCTCAAAACTGGGATGTGATCGTCCGCGACGGTCCGCGCTTTGCTCCGGCATTCATCATTCTGAACATCGCCTCGTTGATCGTGGGATATTTTGTTCCTAAACTTCTAGGCATTGAGCAAGTCCAGGCATTGACAATTGCTATTGAGACCGGTCTGCAAAACTCCACGGTTTCCATTACGGTTGCAATTACTCTATTGAACAACAATGAAATGGCGGTCATTCCAGGTTTGTATGCCATTTGGATGTACGTTACCGGTTTTGCGATCGCTTTTTGGATGGCGCGCCGCTCTCCATCGGCTGCTGCTCTCGAACAGAAGACAGCCGCTTAAGAGACTCTCTCTCCCATTTTCGAACGCAGAAAACGCTGATTGACGCTAACAAAAGCAAAAGTCAGCGTTTTCTGCATCAATTTGAGCTCCACTTTTAGCGGGTTTTATGTGCTAAAATCGCCTGTCTGATTTTGGAGAATTCATGCTGAGCGAAACAAAAAACGAACCAACCTCCCCCATCGCCGCGCGCCGAACTTTCGCGGTGATTTCACACCCCGATGCGGGTAAAACCACTCTAACGGAAAAACTGCTGCTCTACGGCAACGCCATTGAATTGGCGGGCAACGTCCGTGCGAGGAAAAACCAACGCGCCACCACCTCCGACTGGATGGAGATGGAGCGCGAACGCGGCATTTCCATCACCTCAACCGTGCTGCAATTCCCGTATCGCGGACATACCATCAACCTGCTCGACACGCCAGGACATCAAGACTTCTCTGAAGATACCTATCGCACCCTTTCGGCAGTGGACTGCGCCGTGATGGTGATCGATGGTGCAAAAGGCATTGAGCCTCAAACTCTGAAACTCTTTGAAGTCTGTCGCAAGCGCGGCATTCCCATCTTCACCTTTATCAACAAAATGGACCGCCCTGCCCGCGACCCGCTCGACCTGCTGGATGAGATCCGCAAAGTGTTGGGCATGGAGCCGGTCCCCATGAACTGGCCCATCGGTGACGGTCCGCAATTTGTGGGCGTGTATGACCGCGCCGAAGATGGCGTCTATCTCTACGAACGCACCGAACGCAACGAGAAGATCGCGCCGGAGGTTTTCGTCCGCGTAGATGACCTTGAAAAGCGTGGCTTACTTTCAGCCGAAAAAGTAAAGCACCTCAAAGAAAGCATCGAATTGCTAGACCTCGCAGGCGGAACCTTCGACCATGCCGCTGTACTCAAGGAAAAACAGACGCCCGTCTTCTTCGGCAGTGCGTTGACCAACTTTGGCGTACGCATGTTCCTCGACTCGTTCATTCAGTTCGCGCCGCCTCCGCAACCCTACCTAAGCGATACAGGCTTGGTCTCGCCGGAAGACTCAGATTTCACTGGCTTCATTTTCAAAATCCAAGCCAACATGAATCCCAAACATCGTGACAGTGTCGCCTTCCTGCGAATCTGTTCCGGCAAATTCGAGCGCGGCATGGACCTGCTCCACGCGCCGAGCGGCAAGATGCTCAAACTCATGCGTCCCTACAAAGCCTTCGCCAACGAGCGCGAGATCATCGATGAAGCCTACCCCGGCGACGTGCTCGGACTCCCCAACAATGGGATATTCTCCATTGGCGATACGCTCTGCTCTGGCAAAGCGCTTCAATTCGCGCCGATTCCTAGATTCCAACCCGAGCATTTTGCCTTGCTGAGAAATTTAGATGTAAGCAAGCAAAAGCAATTTGCAAAGGGGCTGGGGCAACTCGAAAGCGAAGGTGCGGTGCAAATTTTGTACAACGTCAACGCCTTCAAACGCGAACCCATTCTCGCCGTCGTCGGTCAGCTCCAGTTTGACGTGGTGCAAGCCCGCCTTGAGTCAGAGTACAACGTCAAAACCGAGTTGGAGCGCATGTCGCATGTCCTGTTACGTTGGGTCAAAGGAGAAGACAAAGACATTGAAGCCCTCGCCAACCGCAGTGACGCCATCCTTGCAAGAGATTCGCGCAACGCCTGGGCGATGTTGTTCCAAACGCCATTTCTACTAAGGCATTACACCGAAAAAAATCCAAGCCTCAAGTTTGTAGAGTTGAGCGAGTTATAGGAACTTATATACAGAGCTCAAAACATAATTACCCCCGAATTTAATTTGGACGCAGAAAAACGCTGATTCGCGCTGATAAGAGCAAAGATCAGCGTTTTTCTGCGTAAATCAGCGTCCCATTTGTTTTTAACCCGCAAAGCCTTTATGTTTTGGGAGTCATGTTTTTTGTTACAATTGTCAGACAATTTATCCATTTGGAGTCGTATGAATTATCAACATGTGCAAGCCCCCACGGCGGGAGTTATGATCCGCCCGCATCGCTTCACCTCGAATATTGAAACCGCAGCCGACAATGCCTTTCAATCGGTCCACTCTGACCTTGCCCCCGAAGTGATCGCCGCACAAGCGCGGGATGAATTTGATCTTGCCGTTGAAACGTTAACCCACGAAGGCATAAAGATCCATGTCTTTGAAGATTACGGCGAGCATGAAACACCCGACTCGGTCTTCCCAAATAACTGGTTCTCCACCCACCACGGCGGACGGGTGGCTGTCTTCCCCATGTATTCTCCGAGCCGCAGACGGGAACGCCGCCACGATGTACTGGAAATGCTCAAGTCAGATTATCGTGTGCAGGAAATTGTCGATTACTCTGGCTTGGAATATGACAATCTCTTCCTCGAAGGCACAGGCGCGATGGTATTTGACCATCTCGAAAGACTGGCATATGTAAGTAAATCCAACCGTGCTGACCCAATCATTCTCGAACGCTTTTGCACCACCTTTGGGTATGAGCCGATGGCATTCGATACCACAGACCATAACGGTAGACCGATCTACCATACCAACGTCATCATGAGCATTGCCACCGAGTATGCCCTCATCTGCCTTGATGTGATCGCAAACCCCGAACGCCGCAAAGAGATAGAAGAACGCCTC
>JAFLCF010000251.1 GCA_017303735.1 Anaerolineae bacterium | reverse complement strand
GCTATGGCGTGGAGACTGGGTTATTGATCGATATCTATGAGAAGTTTCATTTGGAATCCATTGCTCAAGTGGATCTGCTTGAACGCATCCACCACAATCAGCATTTGGAGGCGTTGAGCAAAATGTCATTTGCCATCATCCAAACCGTCATCCGTAAATTGGAGAAGCGCTTCGGTCGCGCCGTGCTGGAGGATGTGAACCGCTCGATGAAAATGATCCGCCACGACAACAAGGGATACTTCCTGGATGTGGAGCAGATCGCCGAATACGAACGTCCGCCCATGATCGAAGTGAAAGAATATTTAAATAGGAAGAGATAAAAGATATAAAGCAAGAGACAGTCACTTTGAATGTGACTGTTTCTTTTATTTAAACGGGGAATTAATCTTAAAGAAAATTTTTCATGGTATACAAATTTCGGGAATTCACACCACGGAGCTAACCATGACAACCACAATTCTTCTCTTCCTTGCCGGACTCATCCTCTTGATCATCGGCGCAGACTTATTAGTACGCGGCGCGTCGCATCTTGCGGCGGCGTTTGGCGTCTCACCGCTGGTCATTGGCTTGACCATCGTTGCCATTGGCACAGCATCGCCCGAGATCGCGGTATCGATTCAAGCCGCCGCATCAGGTCAGGGCGACTTAACCTTGGGAAATGTACTTGGCTCAAACATTTTCAATATCCTGGTCATTCTTGGGGTAACGGCACTGGTCACCCCTATTGCCATTGCAGAACAACTCATTCGCAAAGATGCGCCGATTCTATTGGGCATCTCGATCCTCACTTTCATACTTGCCTTCGATGGTCATCTTAGCGGGTTTGATGGTGTAATTCTTTTGGTTGGGCTGAGCATGTATATGTTCTTTGCCTTACGTCAGAGCCGCCAGGAAGACAAACAAGTTCAAAAAGAATATGCGCAAGAGTTTTCATCCAAACAACCACGAACCCTTCGAAACAACCTGATCAACCTCGCGTTCATCCTCATCGGTCTGGGGTTGCTTGTGCTTGGTTCAAACTGGCTAGTGGACTCTGCCACAAAGATCGCCACCTCACTAGGGGTAAGCGAACTGGTCATCGGGTTGACCGTTGTGGCAGTGGGAACATCCCTGCCTGAAGTGGCAACCTCGGTCATGGCGGCGCTCAAAGGTGAAAGTGATATTGCCGTGGGCAACGCGGTTGGCAGTAACATTTTTAATCTACTGGGTGTTTTGGGCATAGGTGCCGTGGTTGCCCCCGGCGGCATTTCGGTGCTGGAGCGGGTGTTGCAATTCGACCTGCCCGTCATGATCTTTGTTGCCTTGATCACCCTGCCTGTTTTTTATATTGATAATCGCATCTCGCGCTTTGAAGGAGGTTTGCTCTTAACCTATTACGTTTTATACGTCATATACGTCATCCTGCGGGCAAGCGCGAGCCCCATCCTAGCCGAGGTTACCATTATCATGTCTGTTTTTGTATCAAGCTCATTTTTGGTTTTATTGGGTTTTGCATACCGTTCCATGAATATAAAAATCTTTCAATCCAAAATACAACCATGACCCTATTTCTTCAACTCGCTTTTCTTCTTTCGATCATCCTGCTATCTGCCAAGATGGCAGGATATATCAGCATTCGTCTCGGTCAACCTTCGGTGTTGGGCGAATTGCTGGTGGGAATTCTATTGGGTCCATCGATCATCAACATTCTCAACCTGCCATTCATCGAACATGAATTGACAGAGGTGGTCGCTGAACTTGGCGATCTGGGTGTACTGTTGCTGATGTTCCTTGCCGGGCTCGAATTACATCTTGGAGAAATGCGGCAGAACGTCCGTGTGGCAGCCTTGGCTGGTTTGATGGGTGTTGTGGCACCTGTCCTTTTGGGATGGGGCACAGGCTTGCTCTTTGGATTTGAACAACCCGCCGCGATCTTTCTTGGGCTGACCCTGGGTGCCACCAGTGTCAGTATCTCCGCCCAAACCTTGATCGAACTAAAAGTTCTGCGCAGTCGAGTGGGCTTAAGCCTGCTTGGGGCTGCCGTGTTCGACGATATCCTCATCATCCTTTTGCTTTCGGTTTTTCTCGCGTTACAAGGCGAAGCAGGCAGTTCTGGAGATGTACTGATTATCCTTGTGCGTATGATCCTGTTTTTGGTGGCTTCGGTCATGGTCGGCTTGTGGGCGCTGCCGTGGATCATCCGCCGGGTCTCGCAACTTCCCATCAGCCAGGGCTTGTTGACCATTTCCGTCGTCATCATGCTTGCCTATGGGATCGCATCCGAAGCTTTCGGTGGCATGGCAGCCATTACAGGTGCATTTCTTGCCGGGCTGATGTTGGCACGCACACCAGAGAAGGAACGCATTGAGGCTGGTTCACATGCACTGGCATACGGCCTATTCGTGCCTGTGTTCTTTGTCAATATCGGGCTATCCATTAACCTGCGCGATTTTCAGATGGATGCCGTGTTTTTGGCTCTTGCCATTACCGTTGTTGCCATTGCAGGCAAGTGGATCGGCTCTGGATGGGGTGCTAAATTGGGCGGGCTGAATAACCTGGAAGCGACCCAACTCGGCGCGGGCATGATCTCACGGGGCGAAGTGGGGCTGATCGTGGCTAGTGTTGGCATTCAAAATGGACTGATGAATGATATGGAATTTTCCGCGATAGTGGTTATGATATTAATGACAACCCTGATCACGCCACCAATCCTGCGCGGGCTGTTCGCCCGGGAAACCTCAAAACATCACCTCGTTCCAAAAATCGAAAAAGACAAAAACTCGGAGGCATCCTAATTTATGTATCTCGTTACTCTTGTACTACACGACCCAGACATGTTGGAAGAGCTTTTAGAAGCATGGACCAAAGCCGGTGTGGAAGGGGCAACCGTCCTATTCAGCTCGGGCATGGGCAGAATGCGCCAGAAACAAACCATGCGCGATGACCTTCCGCTCATCCCTTCGTTGGACGACTTTTACGAAGCGCCGCAGACTCTTAATCGCACCGTGTTCACGGTGGTAAATGACGATGCCATGGTGGATAAAATTCTCGATGTGACCCAGCAACTAGTTGGAGATTTAAGCCAGCCTGATACTGGCGTGATGATCGTCACACCGGTGGCGCGCGCCTACGGCTTGGACGCTACAGGTAAAAAATAGTCTACAGGTGTCATAAAGATCAAAACAGCCACGGAGACTCTCAGACTCTGTGGCTTAATCATTTTTACGGTTGAAGCATCTGTAGAGTGATGATAATATCAAAGTAGGAAATACCGTCGAAACAGAACCAAGCCCAGGCGCAGAAAGAAGCGCCGCTGTAAAGAATCCAATTCGATCAACGCTTGATCGAGGAGTAACGCATGGAACAATCAACTTTTCTATTATTGATGGCAGTGGTGCAAGAACAAGACCTTGATGCTGCCACAAAGGCGTTGCAACATATCGGCGCATCGTCAACATATCTTTCAAGCGCGGGTGGATTTTTGGGCAGGCGCAATGCCACCCTGTTAGTGGGTTTACCCGCCGATAAATTGCAAGACTCGCTGAAGGTTTTGCATGAAGCCTGCCGTCAACGTATTGAATATATGACGCTTCCGCTTGAGGGCTCACCCATGCCCATGCCTGCTCCCGTCCCTGTGACGGTGGGTGGCGCCACGGTGTTTGCTTTGCCAGTGGAACGGTTCGAACAGATTTAGGATACGAGGAGAATTCACCATGAAAATGATCATTGCCATTGTGCAAGATAACGACGCCGATACCCTGACCCAGGCATTTACTGCCGCCAGCTTCCGTGTGACACGGGTGGCATCGACTGGCGGATTTTTACGCAGCGGTGTGGTGACGATGCTGCTCGGTGTGGAAGATACGCAAGTAGATACTGTGATCGAAACGGTCCGCAACGCGCTGCCTCCCAAAGGCGATAAAAAACGCAGTACAGTTTTTGTGGTGCCGGTCAACCATTTCGAACAAGTGTAGATTTACATATCGAAAATAGGGCGGCAATAAAAGCCGCCCTATTTTTTGTTTAATAGCCATTCACCAAAAAAGCCAATTACCTTATTTGTATACTTGCTTGGATACTGAGCATACATCCCCAAGTGCGGAACATCATTCTCCACCCAAACTTCCTTCGGTTCGTCCGCTGCTTCATATAGACGATATGGCGCGTTCATTTCAATCGCGCCACCCTCCCACCCATCAATGACAAACACCGGGCGCGGACTGATCTGTCCGATCACAAGTTCAGGGTTCACATCGTCGATCTCAGCACCGCTGTAATACTCACCCCAAAACAACACAAACGGCTGAAAAAGACGTACAGGCATATTTAATCGCAGTACATCTTCCAAAGTTGGATAAGCACTGTCTGCCACCAAGGCTTCGATCTCTGGATGTTCTGCCGTTGCAAGGATCAACGTCGCAGCACCCATCGAACCGCCCCATGCCCCAATATGCTCAACACCTTCATGTGTCAACGCAAAATCGAGCGCGGCTTCCACATCCATTCGCTCGTAGTATCCCAAAGTGGAGAGTTCTCCCTCACTACCGCCATGCGAGCGGAAATCCCAAGCGAGAGCGCCATAGCCATGCTCTACAAACATCGCATAAATGCTTTCGGGGCGGTTGTCGTTGTATCCATGTGCGATCAGGATCACCGTCCCATTTTGAGGCGGGGTATACCAGGCAGAAAGTTCAAGCCCATCTTTTGTCGTCAGAGTCACATCCTCAAAGGGAATTTCATCTGTGATGAGTAAATCTCCTGTCGGCACAGGTGTATGGGGATGCAAAATGGACTGTGTCCAACGATTGGTAAAAATCAAGGTCACAGTGAGAGCACCAGCCAAGACAAATAAAATAGCTGCGCCAATAAGATTTAGCCAATAACGAGTTTTTTTCATTAATATCAAAGGGCGAGGAGACCTCGCCCCTACAATGATTACCCCAACACAAAATTATCGATCAGCCGCGTCTTTCCGAAATAGACCGCCATTGAGAGCAACGCTTTGCCAGTGACCACATCCAACTCTTGCAAAGTGTCATAGTCGGCACAGGAGACGTATTGCATTTGCGCCAGTGGCTCGCTCGCCAGCACTTCTTTCATCTTTCTTCTTATCATCTCGCCATCTCTTTCTCCCGCCTCATACAACGCCTTCGCCGCACTCAACGCCCTGAATAGCACCGTCGCGCCTTTGCGCTCGGCTTCGTTCAAATATTTATTGCGGCTAGACATTGCCAACCCATCCGCCTCGCGTGTGGTCGGGCAGATGACCATCTCAAGCGGGAAGTTCAAATCGGTGACCATGCGTCGAATGACCGCCGCCTGTTGCGCATCCTTTTGACCAAAGTATGCCTTCGTCGGCTGGGTGGCGTTGAACAGCTTTGCCACCACCGTCGTCACCCCGCGGAAGTGACCCGGGCGCATCGCCCCTTCAAGCGGATTCGTCAACGCCTCAACCTCCACCCAGGTCTGGTAGCCAGGCGGATACATGATCTCCGCTGTGGGCGTCCAAACCACGTCCACGCCGAGAGGGCGCAGCAAGCTAAGGTCTCTTTCGAGGTCACGCGGATACTTGGAGAGGTCTTCGTTCGCTCCAAACTGGGTTGGGTTGACGAAGATGGTCACGATGGCATGCTTATTCTCAGCCTTGGCTCGAGAGACAAGCGATAAATGCCCCTT
>JAFLCF010000250.1 GCA_017303735.1 Anaerolineae bacterium | reverse complement strand
CGGGGTATTGCTTTGCTTCTCAGGATAATAAATAAAATTCGCCGGGCTCCAAATAAAATAATCTTCGCTCAACGGGCTATTCGGGTACATCGCCAAAAGCGTCACGCCTTCTTCGATCTTCGGCGCGCGCCACGCCACCTGCCACCAAAAATTACGCGTCGCCTGAGTCTCATCCACATACCGGATGGTATTGCCATAATGCGTCAGTACCGCAACAGCCACCAACACACCCATCACCGCCATTTGCGTTCCGCGTTTTGAAATACTTTCGATCAGCAACGCCAACAACATCACCGCGCCAATCGAAGCGATCAATGTATAGCGCGAATAATCCGGCAGGGTGACATGCCGATTGACGAGGATGACTGGGATGAGTCCGCCCGCAATGCTCAAGATGCTGACGAAAAGAGTCTCACGCATCGTTCCCGTACTTGGGCTTGATTCAGCGTCTTCGATCTTTTCTCCCCCCAAGCGGAGTCCCGCCAGCAGCGCCGCAACCGCCAGCGCCGACCAGGCAATGCCTGCCGCCATATCCTTCAGCCGCATGGCAAAGCCAAGTTGATAGACCGGCAGATTCCAAGCCACAAGAGTCACCGTGAAGAAGTCTTGAATGAGATAGTTCAACCACCACATGGCAATCAATGGATCTGTAAAAATCTGCGAGACCTGCAAGCCTACATCTGTCGCTTTGCGTTCTG
Source organism: Anaerolineae bacterium (assembly GCA_017303735.1). The sequence goes on along the minus strand of JAFLCF010000250.1, from coordinate 4,989 downwards.
ACTCGAAGAAGAACAAGCGCCAGACTAAAAATCCTGCCGCGATGAGCAAAAACGGCAAGCTGACTTTAACAATCTTCAAAACCTTTTGCCAAAATGTTTCGCCTGCCTCACGCCACATCAAGACCATGATGATCGCAAAACGCAAGGCTTCGATCCCAAGGAAGTATTCCATCTGGCTCAGGTAGCCCCAACCGGCAAGGATGGAAGCGGCTATCAAGAAAATCTTTTGCGTGCGATTTTCCGTCACCATAGCCTTGACCGTCAACGCCACCGAGAGAGTTGCAAGGAACAAGCCAAGGATATGCGACTGATAGTCGATGGCGTTGGGCATGGAGAGAAAGCCGGGGTAAATCGTGAACAGAATGCCCGTAACCAGTGCAAAAAAGTTTCGACGTTCTCCCCACACCATGCGCATCGTCCAATAGACGAAGACTCCGCCAAAGGCACGGAATAAAAATGCACTCAGGTGATACCACAGCGGGTTGAACCCAAACAACGAGAACAATGGAATCATCGCTAACGCCCGCCCGGGACGGTCAATGCCGAATATCTCATGGAAGAAGCTGGGATCTTTCACCTGCATGTCGTACATCAGGTACCAGTCATCGTTGAGATAGCCGAGTTGACTCACCAGCGGCAAATAGGCAATGCCTGCAATGATGAGAATCAGCAGGGCGGCGAACCAGAAAGGAGAGATTTTATCTTTTAGGGTTTTCATAACATTTTTATGTCATTGCGAGGGCGCTCTTGTTCTTTGCCCGAAGCAATCCCCACATTAGATACTAAGATTGCTTCGTCGGGCAGAGAACGCCCTCCTCGCAATGACATTAGACTCTCTTCCTCATCAAAAAATCGGCAATCTCAAAATCCAACTCTTCGTCGATGTCCCAGGCTTCATCCGCATCGATCTCGAACATCAATGGGCTGTCACCAATACGATGTTTTTTACGCTCAAGGTTTTCGCGGGTGAAAAGATACACACAGGAGTTCTCTTCATACACGGGCGGAAGATCTTGCGTTTGCAGCAACTCCAGTGGATTGTGATTGATTGCGCGTCCATCCTGCCAATAGAGGCGGGTCTGCAGACGCGTGACAGAGAAAAGAGAATCGTATTTAGGATAATCAGCGAGGAAGGTTTTGATTCCGTTTGAGATGGTTTCAGCTTTGAGCAATGGATTCGTCGAATGGGTTTGCAGGTAAAAATCTGCCTGCACCTGCGCCGTATCGTAGAGCAGAATGTCGTTCATGGGAACATCGTCAGCACGGAGATGCTCGGGGCGGGCAACCAGCTTCACGTTAGGAAAGAGGCGGCGCACTCCATCCATCACCGGCTCGGAGTCAGTATCCACGATCACGGTGTTAATTTCTGGCACCGATTGCAGCGTTTCCAAAATATGTTGAAAGAGGGGTTTGCCCGCGAGGGGACGATAATTTTTACCAGGCACGCGCTGGCTATGGTGGCGCATGGGGACAAGGGCGGCAATTTTCATGCCTTTATTTTATCGTAAGTCGGATTGGCAATCCGACCTACAATGCGCGGGACATTTGCCACTGTGAAAGCGACTCGCGCTCCATGCCTACATGTTCGAAGATGAAGCCCATCTCTTCGGGGTAGATCGGTGAGACGTGCCAAATTTTGTTGGGGAATTTTGCGAAGAGCGCACGCATCAACACCGAACTCAAGCCTGCTCCACGCGAGCGGGTTTTGACCAGGATGGAAGAGATGGCAATGTCGGTCGCTTCGGGGTTGGTGATGAGACAATAAGCGTCGTTGATCTTGAAGGCGCGTGATGGCGGCGTGTGCTGCATGATGGTTGCACCAGAGAGCTGCCAGGGCAGGTCTTTCATGCCGTGATACGTAACCGTGCGAGCTAGCTCACGAATATCGATCTCTTCGGGTTCAACGTCTGATTCGACTTGCGGGTTTTCGAGTTTATAGCCTACCAGCCTGCGGATTTTGGTAAAGCCTACTTTTTCGTACAATTTCACCCCGGCTGTATTCTGTTCGATGACTTCAAGCAGGAGTTCCTTATCGCCGCGTGCTTTGGCTTCTTCGATCAGCTGCTCCATTGCCCATGTGCCTACGCCGCCGCTGCGAGCATTGGACGTGATACCCATCGCCGCGAGTCGACTCGTCCAACCACGGCGGGCGATCATTGCCAAGCCGACGGGTTCATTGTCTTTCATCAAAACGCGACTTGCGGTCAGGTCAATGCCATCGCGGCGCATCATGGTCAGCAAGACCATGTCTGTGATGTTAATCGGGACTAAATAACCTTCGAAGCCGCGAGTCATTAAGTCCGCGAGGAAGGGGGTGGGGTGTTCGTGAGCGGGGGTGAGGGAGAGATTCATGCTTTGAGCATTATACCGAATCAGAAAGGTGACAGTCATCTTGGAGATGACTGTCACCTGCTATTTACTGCCGCCACTGATTCGCGCGGATGTTCTTCTCTGCCAATGTCACTGTCTCATCAATTCGTTTTGCGCGTGTCTCGGGTCTTTTGGCATTTAATATCCACTCCAAGATGCCGCGTTTGACCGAGCGAGGGAATGCATCGAAATATTCTTTTGCGGTTTTATTTTTGGATAGGGCTTTGGCTAGATCAGACGGAATTTCAAGGGCTTCGACTCCATCGAGTGCATTCCATGAACCGTCTTTTTTGGCAGCTTCCACTTTGGCAAGCCCGGCAGGAGCCATAAGCCCGGCTTTGATCAATTTCTCCACGCGGTCTTTGTTGAGCTTCGACCAGTTCGTTTTTGCCTTGCGCGGGGCAAACCATAACATGGAGCGTTCATCATCGAGTTTGGCGGGTTTACTGTCAACCCAGCCGAAGCACAGAGCTTCTTCCACAGATTCATCATAGTCGAAGCGTGGTTTGCCGGTATCTTTTTTGTAGCTGATGAGCCAAATGCCTTCTTTACGCGCTTGATTCTCTTCCAGCCACTTGCGCCATTCCGCGCGGGATTTGGGGTGAACGGAGTTGGGGGGAGGGGTAATCATATTCAATATTCAATATTCAATATTCAATATTCAATATTCAATAGTAGATGGTCTTAGTCAACCGCCTATTACCTATTCACCATTCCCTTTATCGTACTGAATCGGCTCCACATCCCTTTTTCTTTCCTCTTTCTTCTTTCTTTCACGCGCATAATAGAACGTCTCCCGCAACTGCGGCGTGACAAGACTGGTCTCACGATGCCCCGTATACGTCCCACGAAACTGCGCAAAGCGGAACCAAAAGATAGAAGCAAAACTTTTGAGCAAAACTCTTTCGCGCGCAGCGTGCCACAGGTCACTGAGAATATTCGTAATGGTCAGGCGGAAGAAATCATACAAGTTGAAATTTGTTTCGGGGTAGATGCGACGCAGCGCCATGGCTTCACGACGGTAGCGATTGTAGACACCTTTGGGTGTCTCATTGTGAATGTGGACGATCTCCGCCTCGGCAACATAGGCGATTTTATAGCCCTGTTCCTTCGCCCATTTGCTCCACTCGAGGTCTTCCAACCCGGTCAGCGTTTCGTCGTAGGGATGCAAGTCCCATAAGCTTTTGCGGATGGCAGAGTTAGCGTTGTTGCAAAATGCGGTGACTTGATCAAGGCTCGTCAGATCGGGATACCACTGATGGAAGATCTGATGCTCCGAATATTTCGAGCCTTCGTATCCGCGCTGTTTTCCATAAGTGAGAGCCACTCGCGCATCTTCAAATGGACGTAACATCGTCTCCAGCCAATCAGGATAGACGGGATAAACATGTGCGCTGGCGATGACGATCCGTTCGCGGCTCGCGGACTTAATCCCATAGTTGAGCGAACGCCCAAAGGTAAACTCCGCTGAGGGGATGTGGACGACCTTTGCGTCATATGCTTCGGCGATGGAGATGGTTGCATCGGTAGAGCCCGAATCGACCAAGATGACTTCCACATCTTTGATCGTTTGCTGGCGAATGCCTTCGAGCAAACGTCCAAGATGTTGGGCTTCGTTATAGGCGCGGATAACAATGGAACAATTCATTTTTATTAATAGGGCGAGGAGACCTCGCCCCTACCAGTTGTTATCTTTTTCATATCCCAACTTAATCAACAAATCACCCGCCACTTCTTTGAATATCTTTTTATGTTCGTCGGTGAAATGTTTCTTCCATTCGCCGGTTTTGCCAGAGCGGAAGGTCGGGGACTTTTTCGGGTTGATGGAGGTTTCGAGGGAATCCAGAATCAGTTGTCGGGGAGTAGGAAGCGTGACGCGGCTGAGGAGGTGATCCATGATGGAGGTGAGAGTCGACTCGCGGTGGTGAATCAGGTCTTCGAAGTGAATGGTCAAAACTTCTTTTTTATCAAGCCAGCCAAGGTAGGGAGCAAAGCGTTCTGCGATATTCGAGAATTCGATATTCGAGTCTGGGCGTCCTAAGATACTAACTTTCAAGCGAGAGTCAAAATCGGGCAGGGATTGGTAGTATTCATGATGGACATGACGCGCTTCCATATCGGTGACGTAGAAGACGTGTGAGACGACCACATCACGTGGGTCACGGAAGATGAAGTAGGGTGCGAATTTATCAGAACATACGCGGGCAATGGCTTCGGGTCTTGCAAAGAGATGTGCAGAGGCTACATCGCGAGGTTGCAGAGAGTCGAGCCAATTCAAGGCTTGTTGAGGGTCGCGCTTCTTTCCGCTTTCACCTTCATACTCGGCATAAAACGAATGCACACGTTTGGCATACGGAGCCACTTGAGAAAAGCCCAATAGAATTTGGTCGAGCAGATGCGTGCCGCTTTTGGGAAATGAAATTCCGAGTAAAACAGGCAGGTTTGCAGGCTGCGAAGCGAAACGTAAACGCTGGGTTAGTTTTTCGGTTTGGTAGACCGTTGAACGAAGGAATGATTTCAAAGCCATACAGGTATTTAACCACAAATCGGCAAGGGCGAGCCGTTTCGCAGGGTTGAGGGTTTTATGTTTACCACTATGAAACTCACCATTTTTAATAC
>JAFLCF010000025.1 GCA_017303735.1 Anaerolineae bacterium | reverse complement strand
CTCGGTGAGCCTGCGCAAGACCCTGCTCGAAACCTGCAACCTGCACACCGTGCTCGACCTGCCCGGCGGAACGTTCACCGGCGCGGGCGTGAAGACGGTGGTGTTGTTTTTTGATAAAGCCCCTTCGACAAGCTCAGGGCGAGCCACCAAAAAGATTTGGTATTACCAGTTGAATTTGGAACGCAACCTGGGCAAGACCAACCCGCTCAACGAAAGGGATTTGAAAGATTTTCTGACCCTGCAAAAAACGAAAGCGGATTCGGAGAACTCGTGGACGGTGGACATTGCGGACATCCTGAGCGAGTCGAAGGACGCCTCGTTTGACTTGTCGGTAAAGAATCCACACCGCAAAACAGATACCACACTGCGAGCGCCTGCCGCCATCCTCGCGGAAATGAAGTCACTCGATGAAGAGAGTGCGGTGATCTTGGAAAAGATTCAGGGGATGTTATGAAACAGGGTTGGGAAGAAAAAAGATTGGATGAAGTTTATGATGTACGAGACGGAACTCATGAGTCTCCCAAATTTCATTCTAATGGCTATCCATTTTTGACTTCTAAAAATCTAAAAGACGGTGTGTTAAATTTTAATAAAGTCCAATACATTTCCGAAGAGGATTACAACGAATATAATAAAAGAAGCAAGGTCGATAAAGGGGATGTTTTATTTGCAATGATTGGCACGTTAGGTAACCCAGTTGTGGTTGAAGTTGAACCTAATTTCGCCATCAAAAATGTTGCACTAATAAAAGTACCAAAGAACCAGTCAAACTATTTTCTGAAATATTATCTGGAGTCGCAAGGTGTCGTAGATAAAATATATAGAGACGCAAGAGGCACGACGCAAAAATTTGTAGGCTTGGGTAATCTTAGAAAATTTAAAATCTTACTTCCTCCCCTCTCCGAACAACAGCGGATCGTCTCCCTGCTGGACGAAACCTTCGCCGCGCTGGCGCAAGTCCACGCCAACGCCGAGCGGAATCTGGTCAACGCACGGGAGGTGTTTGAGGCGGTGCTGGAAGAGACTTTCAATAAAGAAGGAAAAGACTGGGGAGAAAACAATCTTGGTGAGTTGTGCGAAAGAATCACGGATGGAACACATGTCACGCCGAAGTATGTTTCAGAAGGTGTACCATTCTTATCTGTCAAAAATCTAACAAAAGGATTTATCGATTTTTCAGATACAAGATTTATTACTCCTGAAGAACATCAAGTTTTGACGAAGAGAGTTCGTCCAGTACGTGACGACGTTCTGTATACAAAAGTAGGCACAACAGGAATTGCAAAAGTAGTAGATGTAGATCGAGAGTTCAGTATTTTTGTTAGTATAGCCTTGCTGAAAATCAAGCATGATGTAATTTTCAATCGATACTTGGAGTATTTTTTGAATTCACCATTTGCAAGAAAACAAGCGCAAAAAAGAACTCGCGGAACTGCAAACAAAAATTTAGTTATTAATGACATCAAGCAGATAGAAATTCATTACCCAAAATCCCTCGAAGAACAACGCGCCATCGTCCAACGTCTCGACGCGCTGGCGGGCGAAACGCGGCGGCTGGAGGCAGTCTACCAGTCCAAGCTGGAGGGGGTGGATGAGTTGAGAAAGTCCGTTTTGCAAAAAGCATTTGAAGGCGGGTTGTGAGTCGAGCAACCCACCCCCTCCGCCTTCGGCACCTCCCCCAAATGGGACATAAAAAGTATCTATGAATATAGAAAGCATCCCGTTGTCCCATTTGGGGGAGGCTGGGTGGGGGTCGCTGGCGGGTGAAACGCAGCGGCTGGAGGCAGTCTACCAGTCCAAGCTCGAAGCGGTGGAGGAGTTGAGGAAGTCCGTTTTGCAAAAAGCATTTGAAGGAGAGTTGTGAGTCGAGCAACCCCACCCCCTCCGCCTTCGGCACCTCCCCCAAATGGGACAAAAAAAGTATCTATGAAACAGAAAGCATCCCGTTGTCCCATTTGGGGGAGGACGGGTGGGGGTAGATTTTTGCACTTGCCCAAAATGGGAAATGGAAAGTATCGATGAAAACGGAAAGCATCTCGTTGTCCCATTTGGGAGAGGCTGGGCGGGGTAAGGTAAAATTCATCCATGCCAGCAAGAAGAACCACGCCAAAAGGGTATGAAAACGCTCGCAAACTTCGCAAAGAGTTAACGCCTGCCGAGCGCAAGCTTTGGGCGCACTTGAGTAATAGGAAAATCAACGGCGTAAAATTTAGAAAACAACATGCCATTGGTAACTATGTCCCTGACTTCTGCGCCATCAAAGAAAGACTCATCATCGAACTCGACGGCAGTCAACATTTGGAGCAAGTAGCGTATGACGATGAACGGACAAAATACTTCGAGTCACTGGGGTACAGGGTCATTCGTTTCTGGAACAACCAAGTCACAAAGGAATTGGATGCCGTTATACTTGCCATAATCCATGCACTAGAGGAAAACCAAAAAGGGAAACCCGCGTGAACGAAGCCGAAACCCGAGCCGAATTAATAGACCCCGCTCTCCAAGCCGCAGGCTGGGGCGTGCTCGAAGGCACCAAAATTCGGCGCGAGTATCACATCAACAAAGGGCGCATCAAAGCCGGCGGGCACGGCAAACCCGCCATCGCCGACTACATCCTCGTCTACAAGAACCGTCCGCTCGCCGTCATCGAAGCCAAAAGCAATGAATACTCCGTCGGCGAAGGCGTCGGTCAGGCAAAAGAATACGCCCTCAAACTCAATATCAAATTCGCCTACGCCGCCAACGGCAAAGAGATCTACGAAATGGATCTGCACGGCGGCGAACGGCTCGTCACCCGCTTCCCCACCCCACAAGACCTATGGGAACGCACCTTCGCCCCCAACGAATGGGAAGAACGCTTCAACCCCATCTCATTTGAAGACATCGGCGGCACCAAACCTCCACGCTACTATCAAGAGATCGCCGTCAACAACACCCTGCAAGCCATTGCCGAAGAAAAAAACCGCATCCTATTGACTCTCGCCACCGGAACCGGCAAAACCACCATCGCCTTTCACATCGTCTGGAAGTTGTTTGCCACGCGCTGGAACGCGAAACGCGACGCCTCACGCCGACCCCGAGTCCTGTTTCTGGCAGACCGAAACATTCTCGCCAACCAAGCCTTTTCTGAATTCACCCGCTACAACGCCTTCCCCGAAGATGCCCTCGTGCGCATCAAACCGAATGAAATTCGCAAACAGGGTAAAGTCCCCACCAACGGCAGTGTCTTCTTCACCATCTTCCAGACCTTTATGTCTGGTCCGAACGACACCCCGTATTTCGGCGAGTATCCACAAGACTTCTTCGATTTCATCATCATCGACGAATGTCACCGCGGCGGCGCAAACGATGAATCCACCTGGCGCAGCATTCTCGAATATTTCTCCCCCGCCGTGCAGCTCGGTCTCACCGCCACGCCCAAGCGCGATGAAAACGTCGATACCTACAAATACTTCGGCGAACCGGTCTACATCTACTCGCTCAAAGACGGCATCAACGATGGCTTCCTCACACCGTTCAAAGTCCGCCGCATCCAAACCACCCTCGATGAGTACGTCTACACCTCAGATGATACCGTCCTCGAAGGCGATGTAGAAGCGGGCAAAGTCTACAAAGAAGCCGACTTCAACCGCATCATCGAGATCAAGGAACGCGAGCGCAAACGCGTCCGCCTCTTTATGAATGAGATCGACCAGAACGAAAAAGCCATCGTCTTCTGCGCCACCCAAGACCACGCCGCCGCCGTCCGCGATCTGATCAATCAATACAAGACCAATCCAGACCCGATGTATTGCGTACGGGTCACAGCCAACGACGGTGAACGCGGCGAGCAATATCTCGAGCAATTCAAAGACAACGAACTCACCATCCCCACCATTCTGACCACCTCTCAAAAACTTTCCACCGGCGTAGACGCCCGCAACATCCGCGCCATTGTGCTCATGCGCCCGATCAACTCCATGATCGAATTCAAGCAGATCATAGGGCGTGGCACCCGTCTCTTCGATAACAAAGACTTCTTCACCATCTACGACTTTGTCGGTGCCTATCAAAAATTTTCCGACCCAGAATGGGATGGTCCACTTGAAGAGCCAGTTGAAAAACCTGAACCCATTGAGCGACAGCCACGAAAGACCAAAGAACCGCCCGAAGACTACGAACCGCGTGTGAAGGTCAAGGTCAAGCTGCGCGACGGCAAGGAACGCGAGATTCAGCACATGGCATCTACCATGTATTACGACTCAGACGGCAAACCCCTCACCGCCGAACAATTCATGGATAAACTCTTCGGCAAACTCCCCGACCTCTTCCAAACCGAAGAAGAGCTGCGCCGTGTCTGGTCCAGCCCCATTACCCGCAAAGCCCTGCTCGAAAAACTGGCCGAAGCCGGCTTCGGCAGTGAACAGCTCCACATCATGCAATCCATCATCGACGCCGAAAAGAGCGACCTCTTCGACGTGCTAACCTACATCGCCTACGCCTCCCAGCCCATCACAAGGGAGAACCGCGTCGCAAAAGCACAGTCCAGGATATTTGCCGCCCTTACCAACGAGCAAAAGCAATTCATTGAATTCGTCCTCTCCAAATATATCGAAACCGGTGTCGAAGAGCTAGATCAGGAAAAATTACCGCATCTTCTTAACCTAAAATATAAAGCCATTGAAGATGCCAAGGAAATCCTTGGCTCCATCGAAAACATTCGCAAATTATTCATGGGCTTTCAGGGATATTTATATCAACCTATGAATACAGAATGATCTAGTTTGTTGTATAAAATTGCTTATATCCGCACCACTATAAACAAATAGGAGTCACATTCCCCATGACCGACTATCCCTCACCCAAGCACGTTGCCCACAAACTCGTCGAAACCGCTATCAATGCCGAGAACCCCGTCCTGCGGCAGGACCTGCGCGAAGGCGCGGAGACCATCAACTATCTGCTTACCCTGCTCAACGAGTGCGCCGACTATATCGAATCAGTCAAGGAATACGAGAAGCCGCCGCGCTTTATTCTGGCAGTGCGTGAAGCCCTGGTTGATAAATAGCTCCCTACCCCGCCAATGTCATTCTGAGCCGCGCTTTTGCTCTTTGCGGCGAAGAATCTCTACAATTATTTCAGAGACCCTCACCGCACTGCATCCGCACTTCGGTGCATGTGTCGCTATCTCTCAGGGTGACATATCACCTCAAGTTTAATTATCTTATTGCCAAAATAGAACATATATTCTATAATGAGTATATGGACTCTCTCCAAACCCTCAAAGAGCTTTCCTCCCAAATGCAGTTCGAAGCTGACGGAGAACCGAAGGTCAATTCGGGTGCGCCGGCATGCTATTCGCCGAAAGAAGACGATAACGCCTTCACCCATGCCGCCCAACTCCCCAACGGGCAGAAGATCGTCCTGCTCAAGACCCTGCTTTCTTCAGCCTGTGAGCGGGATTGCTTTTACTGTCCATTCAGGGCGGGGCGAGATTTTCGGCGTGCCACTTTCAAGCCCGATGAATTCGCCGGGCTGTTCAGCAAAATGTCTCAGAGTGGATTCGCTCAGGGTGTTTTCCTCAGCTCTGGCATTGCGGCAGGAGGCGTCCGCACCATGGACAAGTTGCTCGATACCGCCGACATCCTCCGCAAAAAGCACGGCTTCAAAGGTTATCTGCATCTCAAGGTTATGCCGGGTTCCGAGAAAGATCAGGTCTATCGCGCCATGCAGCTCGCCGACCGTGTCTCGGTCAACCTCGAAGCGCCCAGCACCGAACGCCTTGCCAAACTTGCCCCGCATAAAATTTTCATCGAAGAGCTCATGCGTCCGCTTCGGTGGGTCGAAGAGATTCGCCGCAGTGTGCCCGCCTATAAATTTTGGAACGGCAAATATCCCAGCACGGTCACGCAATTCGTGGCAGGCGGTTCCGACGAAAGCGACCTCGAGCTGCTCAATACCACGCAATGGCTGATGAAGAACGTCCGCCTCAAACGCGCTTATTTCTCTGCCTTCCACCCCATCCGCGATACGCCCCTCGAAAACAAAGCCGCCGTCGATCCCATCCGCGAGCATCGCCTGTATCAAGCCTCGTTCCTCTTGCGCGATTATGGCTTCGACCTCGAAGACCTGCCCTTCACAGCGGATGAAAACCTTCCGCTTCACACCGACCCGAAACTTGCCTGGGCGCAAATGAACCTGGTCCACGCCCCAGTCGAAGTCAACCGAGCCGACCGCCGCGAGCTAATGCGCGTCCCCGGCATTGGCATGAAAGGCGCCGACGCCATCCTCGCCGCCCGAAGACTCAACAAGCTGCGCAATATCTCTGCCTTGAAGAAACTCGGCATCATCGCCGAACGTGCCGCGCCCTATGTCTTATTAGACGGCAAGCGCATGGCAAGTCAAATCTCCCTGTTCTAACTCTTTCCACTCACTATCCCATCAGTCGTATAATTCCGCGCATGAAGTCCGAAATACGATTGAATGCAAAAGCATTTCCCATTCTTGCTGCACTGGCACTGCTGGTGCAATTCATCGACCCATCGCGAGTTTGGGTGATTCTATTGATCGTTATGGGTGGCACCTGGTTCTTTTGCTTTTGGTGGGTCCGCGGACTCGCCCGCTCGCTCACCTTCAAACGTGAAATGCGCTTCGGCTGGGCTCAGGTCGGCGATAAGCTTGAAGAACGCTTTACCCTCACCAATTCATTCAATTTACCCGCAGTGTGGGTCGCCATAGAAGATCTCTCCACCCTGCCCGATCATTATGCCTCTCTTGCCACAGGGGTTGATGGCAATTCCACCTCTCAGTGGAAGATCCTTTCGCAATGCACTCGTCGCGGAGTCTTTACCCTTGGCGGCACCATACTTGAAACGGGCGATCCATTCGGCATCTACACTCTTACCCTCAAAGATACATCTTCGTCCACATTGGCGGTCATGCCGCCTGTCGTCTCGTTACCGCGCTTTGACGTGCTTACCAGCGGCTGGGCTGGTGAAGGCAGACCCAGTCCACGCTCGTTGGAGGAAACCATCAACGCCTCGTTCACACGTGAAATGGTGCCCGGCGACCCGATGCGCCTCATTCACTGGAGCACGACTGCGCGCAAGAACAAATTCCACGTCCGCGAATTCGATGGCACACATGCAGGTGGCTGGTGGATTCTGCTCGATCTGCACAAAGACTCACAAGCCGGCACCGGCTGGGACTCTACCGAAGAACACGCCGTCATTCTGGCATCTTCTCTCATTACCCAGGGGTTGAATGAAGAGCATTCTGTCGGCTTAGCCATCAATGGGCATGAGCCTACCTGGCAAGTTCCGCGTCGAAACGACTATCAAGCGCGGTCTTTGCTAAAGTCACTGGCAGTGGCAACACCTTCAGAACACACTCTCAAGGAATTTATCCAGCGTAACAGCCGTTCACTCGGAAGGCGCAGCAGTGTGCTGATCGTTACTGCCTCTTACGACCCAGCCTGGGTAGAGTCGCTTGTCCCGCTTATGAGGCGCGGCGTCTTGCCAACTGTCTTCCTATTCGATGTGAACACCTTTGGCACAGTTGCCGATACAAAAGCGATCTCGTCTACGCTTCAATCGTTGGGGGTGCCATGTCACATCATCCCCAAAGAAATGCTGGATGCAAAAGGAATTCGTCCCGGGCACGAAGGCGAATGGGAATGGCGCATCACCGGAACCGGTAAAGCTGTGGCAGTCAACAAACCCATCGCCGACTGGAAGGGTTTGGAATGATCTTGCGGTTTGTGCGCTTTCTCTTTACAGCTGACGTGATGGGCATACTGCTCGTCCTTTCTGCACTTGCCGTGCTGACATCAGGCATCGCCGCCTCGGTGCCGGGCACGCTCAACACCCAATATTTTTTTCTGATCTGTCTTGCCGCTGCGGCTGTCGGCTTCGGCGGGAGTAAAACTCAAAGAAACGGCATACAAGCATCAGCGGGGATCGCGGCGCTGGGCTTCCTCCTGATATGGATCGTGGGTGCGCGTCTGACTCAGCCGCTGCTGAATCTCCTCACTGCAATTTTTTCCACGCTGAGCACGTGGAGACCCAACGCGCAAATCGAAATCACTTCCATTCAAGCTGCCTGGCAGGTGATCGTTGATGCATCGACTGTATTGATGGTGCGCTTGCAAACCTGGCTGGCGGGCTTCGATGAAAACATCAGCGTCAACGACTCGCTCATTCGCAGCCTGTTTTGGATCCTGATCCATTGGCTGGTTTCTGCTTGGCTGGGTTGGTTCGCTGAAAAACGGAAAGCCCTCATCGCTTTATTGCCGGCGTTAACTGTGCTAACGGTTGTAATGGCATACAGCGAACGGCGGGTGGAATATCTCCTGGCGTTGCTCATCATTCTGCTTTTGCTGATGGGCATCTGGCATTACAAAACCCATACCATTCTGTGGCAGAAAACACGAGTCGATTTTTCAGAGAGCATCTCTATTGATCTGGGTTCCGCCGTGGTTGTCATTACCTTCATCGTCTCTTTGCTTGCGGCGGTCACGCCATCATTATCATGGAACGATCTCGTTGAACTTTTACGCAAACGAAATAATAATGATGCCGCTGAAATGCTCGGCATTCAACGCCCGGTCGGCGCAATTCAGGCGTCGCCTACACAATCGCCGTCCATGCCGCGTGACCATTTGCTAACCGGCAGTTTTGCCAACTCTGAAAAGGTCGTCATGATCATTTTCACTGGCGAGCTGCCGCCTGTGCCAACCGAAATGTTGCCTGCACCCGTCCCGCAATATTACTGGCGCGACGTCGTATACGATCAATACATGGGCACCGGCTGGGCTTCGAGCCTTGCAATCAAACAAAGCGTTGCCGCCAACACGCCTCTGCTGCCTGCCCTGTTGAACGAGTATCACCTGATCAAAATGGATGTACAGATGGTCGAACCCGAAGGCAGGATTTTCTGGAGCGGGACGTTGTTCAGCCTCGATGTGCCTTTCACCGCTCAATGGCGCCTCCGCCCTACCTCAGACCTGTTCGTTGACCAGACGGCTTTGATCCAAGCCGATCTCTTCGCTGCAACCAGCGATGTCACCGCCTATCATGCAGAGACCTACATCCCCGCCCCCACTCTCGATGACTTGCGCTCGGCATCAAGTGAATACCCTGAAGATATTTTCAATCGCTATCTTGTTCTACCGCGCGATGTGCCAGAGCGAGTCCGCACCCTTGCGTTTGAGATCACAGAAGGCATCGAGAATCCTTACGACAAAGCCAAAGCCATCGAAAGCTATTTGCGCAGTACCTATCCATACGATCTCGAAGTTCCCGCTCCCCCATCCAACCAGGATGTGGCTGATTACTTCCTCTTCGATCTAAAGAAAGGCTATTGTGATTATTACGCCACAGCCATGGTCGTGCTTGCGCGCATCAATGGACTGCCCGCACGTTTTGTATCCGGGTACTCGCCGGGTCTGTACGATGCACCGAATGCGCGCTATATCATCCGCGAGCTAAATGCCCACTCGTGGGTAGAGATCTACTTCCCTGAGATCGGCTGGGTCGAGTTTGAGCCAACTGCCTCACTGCCAGAGATCGAACGTGCTGCCGGAGATTTCACTCCGCTGCAAGACATCGAAAATCAAGAATCCGCTGCCCGGCTTCTAACGCGGTTCCGATTGGAACAGATCCTGCTTTGGCTTTCGCCTGTATTTGGCATTTTTGCCCTGGCTTTCCTGTATTTCACAGTCATCGAGCGTTGGTTGATCTTAAGGCTGGAGCCTTCCCTTGCGCTCGAACGCATTTACCAGAATTTTTATCGCGTCGGGCGTCCGCTTACAGGCACATGGAAACGCTCAGGCACTTCATCCGAATATCACGATACGATCCTTGAAGCCGTCGAACAACTCAAATCACCTGCATGGTTTGCACAAGCGCTTCTTCAATTGAAAGAGAATACATCTGCATTAACTCACGTATATCAGAGTTCACTGTTTATTGATTATCACTCCACTCGTGCAGATGCGTTGCATGCATGGAATATCTGGATGCGATTACGCCGTCAGTTATGGATTGCAAACATGTTAATCCGCTGGAATAAACTAAAAATAATCAAATAAAAAAATATAGAGATGGATTTGTTTGAAAAATTCCATACCTTAAAATATTTTGATTGACTTCAAAAACACTTGAATTATTTTTTATTGTAGCTATACTAATCCTAAACGTTTATCAATTACGAATAGGAGAAACAAATAATGTCTGCAACAAACACGATGGATAAATTATCCATCAAAACTGAAAACAAGTTCAGAACGCTGACGACAAAACAAAACTATAAGAAAGGTGAAGTTATTTGCTCTATGGCGAGCGAGAACATCACCAATAAGCCCAATCGCTTTACTGTACAGATCGCACGTGATCGTCACACACATGTTGGCAAGCTCGCCGCACTCAATCACTCATGTGACCCAAACGTGATCCTCGATACGGAGAATATGGAAATGGTCGCTGCACGCGACATCGAAAAAGGAGAAGAATTGTATTTCTTCTATCCTTCCACCGAATGGCAAATGGACGCGCCTTTCATCTGTTTGTGCGGTTCGACGAATTGCATCAACGTTGTGGCGGGTGCGCGTTTTCTGCCCTTGTCTACACTGGAGCGCCATTATCTCAATCCGCATATCCGCGATCTGATGATCGAGCTGCTCCAGGCAACAAAGAACAATCTGGAAAAGATCAAACCCTAAGCAATAAACAAAACGTCCGAAGTCACAAAGGCTTCGGACGTTTTGTTATATGGCTACGAAAACCAGTTACAACTTCTGATGCAGGGCAAGTAGTTTGTAAGCGCTGCTCCAAGGCTTTCCAAGCCGATGATTATCTGAAACTTCTATCTTGCTGAATTTCTGTGCGATCGAAGGCAGCATAGTTGCGATGGTCGCCCAATCATCGGAAAGCACGGCATCTTTCAATTTCGAAGCATATTGCGAAGCCCACATCCACTCCATGCGGAATTTATCGGCTTTCACCCAATAGTCGCGCTTCTCCCAGGCTGCCACAGATGAATCGATGCCTTCAGAAATGGCTTGCAATGCCATCGCGATGTATGCCGCCTGGTCCTTTGTTTCCGGCGTCACCTGGCTTTGTTTCGCCAATTCGCGAATACACAGCACGATCGATTTCGACAAACGGGTTCGTTCTTTTCCTACAGAGTCAGTGTTGATTAATCGGCTCAAGTCAGTTCTCCAAATGGGTTTATACCCAACGCGGTCACAAATTGCGGACTCTCAACTTTGAAAGCCTTCAATTTGTGACCGAGGGTATTACACAATCGCGCGATTATACCGCCAGATTTGCCTTCTTCGGATAAAATAGCGCGGCAAACATGACTCCATCCATCCGCGCCATCATCTTTGACCTTGGTAATGTCCTCATTGGTTGGGACGTCTACCAACTTTACAACCGGCTCCTCCCGGACCCGGCAACTGTCGACTCTTTTCTTGAACAGGTTCGCTTCATGGAGTGGAATGCCAAGCAGGATGCCGGTCGCCCTTTCCATGAGGGGGTTGCTGAATTATCCAAAGAATTTCCTCATTACGCAGATCTGATCCAGGCTTACGATACCCATTGGGAAGAAAGCCTCACCCCTCCCTATGAGGAGACTGTTCAAATCGTCCGCGATTTAAAAAAAGAGAACTGGCCCTTGTTTCTGCTAAGTAATTTTTCGATGGAGAAATTTGAGATCGTTAGAAAGCGCTATGATTTCTTCAATATGTTCGACGATATGATCATCTCTGGCGAACATAAGACCGTCAAACCAGAGAAAGCGATCTTCGACATTACGCTACGAAGAATTGGCTACACGGCTCAAGAATGCCTGTTTATCGATGACTCTCTGCCCAACATTCAAACGGCTCGAAACATGGGCTTCTATGCTATTCATTACTTGTCCCCCACTCAATTGCGGGCAGAGTTAACAAAACTTGATATTAGAGGAATAAAGCAATGACCCAGAATTTACAACAATCCATGCTCGATTCCATTGAGGTTGAACTAAAACGGCAGGTGAGCAGGCTCGATGAACCTCGCACAAAAGCGTTCCATGAAATGTTGACCTATCACATGGGCTGGACGGGTGAGGGAGCCGGTGCTCAAGCAACAGGGAAGCGCATCCGTCCATTGATTACTTTACTCTCAGTTGCTTCTATTAACAGTAAAGAAGATGGAAAAAGAACTGATATAAATTGGCTACACGCAGTTTCAATTGCTGCCGCTATCGAACTCGTTCATAATTTTTCACTGGTACATGATGACATTCAAGATAACTCAGAACTTCGGCGTGGAAGAAAAACTGCCTGGGTCAAATGGGGTGCGCCGATGGCGATCAATGTCGGGGATGCTTTATTCGTCATTGCAAATCAGGCGGCTCTTAGCTTGAAAGAACATTATCCAGCAGAGATGGTTGTGCGCGCTTCAAGCCTAATGAATGATTGTTGTCTGGAACTTACGCAAGGTCAATTTCTGGATATGTCGTATGAAGAACGCACAGATCTTAAGATAGATGATTACTGGCCCATGATCGGCGGAAAAACCTCTGCCCTACTCTCTGTCTGTACCCAGATTGGCGCTCTTCTTGGCTACGCGCATGAAAAAGAAATTGAGTTATACCGACTCTTCGGTTACAACCTTGGGCTCGCATTTCAAGTTCAGGATGATATTCTCGGGATCTGGGGTAATGAAGCTCTGACGGGAAAATCTGCCGCGAGCGATTTGGTTGAGGGAAAGAATTCTCTGCCTGTTTTATTTGCATTAGAAAAGAATGGCGAGTTTGCGCGCCGCTGGCGTCAAGGTCCGATCACAGCAAATGAAGTTGCAACGGTTGCGGCGATATTGGAAAATGAAGGCGGAAAAGCCTATGCAGAAAAAATGTCTGAAGAGCTGACTCAGAAAGCACTCGGATATTTAAACGAAGCAAATCCGCAAGGTGAAGCCGGGGAGGCAATCCTTGGGTTGGCGAACATGCTGCTGAAACGCAAGCAATAAGCAGTTAAGGGCGAAGCGGTTTTCGTCGGCTCTTAATTCGCCTTGACACGGCTTTTAAGCGTGACGTATAATCCTGCCGTTGTTACTGCGGGTGTAGTTCAGTGGTAGAACATGTGCTTCCCAAGCACAATACGCGGGTTCGATTCCCGCCACCCGCTCTCATGAAGCCGAGGAGCACCCCGCCTCGGCTTTTTGTTATGCTATACTAATGTAAGCAAAAGTTAAAGCAAGTTGTAAGGTTGCTGTTATGGACATAGCCCGGCATTAAAGTAAAATTCTGCTGGGAGTGCGCTGCACCATGACAATTACTGGAAATACAATTTTGTATGTAGAAGATAATCCTGATAATCGCAACCTGATCCGTAGAGTGTTAAATGCAGAGGGTTATATGGTGGTCGAAGCATCAAACGCGGACCTTGCATTTAATAAGCTCGAAAATGAACCGATCGACCTAATCTTGATGGACATCAACATGCCCGACATGGACGGATATACATTGACAGCAAAAATCAAGAAAATGGAAAAATATAAGAACATCCCAATCGTGGCAGTGACTGCCAATGTGATGCGCGGCGATCGCGAGAAGTCGCTGGAGGCGGGGTGCGACGGTTATATTCAAAAACCGATCGACATTGATACACTCGCCCAGCAGATCGAACGTTTCATTACAAGGAGACCGAATGCCTGATCAAGACCAATCCCCTGCTGTATCTGATACTCAACCCATCCGCAAGCCGACGATCCCGAAGGATGCGGCGGTATTGGTGGTGGAAGATAATGTTTCAAATTTTGTTCTGATCGCCCGCATGTTAGGCTATTTGGGAATCCATTGCGAATGGAAGACTTCGGGGTACGAAGTGGTTGAATATGCCGATACCCTTCCCAGGCTGGATCTCATCCTGATGGACATTCGTCTGCCTTATGAAGACGGGTATGGTGCTTTGAAAAAGATCCGTGCTTCGGAACGCTTCAAGTTGGTGCCGATCATTGCCGTCACTGCAGAAGCCAGCCAGGAACAAATGAAAAAGGCAAAAGAATCAGGGTTTGACGGCTTTTTAGGAAAACCCCTTGACCCGGACCGCTTCCCTGACCAAATCCGCCGAATCTTAAACGGAGAACCCGTCTGGGAATTTAGTTAGTAAGGTTGTAAAATTACTAAATGACTATCCCAGTAGCGACACAAAAGCATGAGGAAGTAAAAGGAAGATTCAAGGGCAGCCTGACAGGCAATCTCGTTAGAACGCTCTTGATCTTTACATTTATTCCGCTTGCCTTGATGGCAGGCGCTGCTTATTTCCGTGCACGCAGCTTGCTCAAAGAACAGGCGGTCGCGCAAACTGAAAACCTGCTCGCCAATCAGACAGAGATCATCGCGCGGGATATTCGTGCCAAAGCAGAAACGATCAAGGAACAACTAGAATCAGAAGATACATCCGCTCTTATTGATACAGCGCTGTTAGAACCTGCAAACAGCGCCCTGCATCAATCTGCTCAAAACAAGTTGGCGGTTAATCTTCTGATCAACGAAGACGCCGGGAACACGAATGGCTTCGATGCCTTCCTTCTTCTGGATAATGAGGGAAAAATCAAATCAGCGAGCAATGCCGATTGGCTTGGCGGGCAAGTTGACCTGCCCCCTCTTGATTCAAACGAGCCCATTTCTTTCCTGTCGTACAATCTTTCCCCAATTTACACCAATACTTTAATTCTACTGACAGCAGCACGCTATCGCACCGATCAGGGTGAGGTAACGGGCATTCTGGTGGGTGTCACAGAATCGGAAAATCTAGGAAACATCCTGGAGCCGTTGAACGGACTTTCTCCGTATGCCAAAACATATTTCATTCTCGGAGACGGAAAGATTCTCAGCGCAAATGAATCCAATGGATCTTTTAGCCTGACTGAATTCGAACCGAACACCAGTTCAAGAATCAACACGGAACTGGATGCGATCAAACTCAAAGGGCTAAATACTTCTGCTGCCCTAGACCTCACCCTCGAAAACAACCGTAGCGTCTCTGGGCAGTTGGTTTGGCTCCCCGAACTTCAAAGCGGAGTTCTACTTGCCGTTGCAGCTGAAACACTTTACAGCCAGATCAATAGCCTTGCACCATTCACGATCATTCTCATGCTCGCCACACTTGGCGCGATGGGTATTGTTTTGTACTATACAACCAGAAGGGTCGTTCAACCCTTGCATGCGCTGGTTGCCATTACCCAGAAATTTGCAAAAGGGGATTGGAATCAACGTGCAGAAGTCACTGGTGCAGGCGAGATCAGCGAACTCTCCAGTTCATTCAATTATCTTGCTGATCAAGTAGAGGAAAGTTATAAATCACTTGAGCAGAAGGTGCAGGAACGTGCGCTTCAGATCCAGACGGCTGCAGTCGTAGCGCAAAACGTTACAACGATCCCAAATCTTGATGATATGTTGAATAAGACCGTCGAACTGCTTGTACAGCAATTCGATTTTTATCAGACGAGTATCTTTCTGGTGGATGCAAGTGGGAAAAATATCGACTTCAAAACCGGCTATGGGTCTGCAACGAAGGGGCTCGTCGCACAAAAATACAGCCTCGCCGTCGGTTCAGAATCGATCATTGGCTGGGTTGCAGCGAATAATGAAGTACGGGTTGCCTCAGATGTTGCAGAAGACTCACTTCATCTCAAGAATGAACTTCTTCCCGAAACCCGATCTGAAGCTTGCGTACCCATTTCACTGGGCAATATTGTTCTAGGTGTTCTGGATGTTCAAAGCACACAGCCGAATGCATTTAGCCCGGATGCCGTTATTATGCTCCAGACTCTCGCAAGCCAGATTGCCGCAGCAATTCAGACAGCAGGGTTGGTCGAGTCAAGCCAGGTTAACCTTCAGGAACTGGATCGGCTTTATCGTTCCAGCCGTTTGATCGCAGAGGCAAAAGAAGAAGCCGATATTTTGCTGGCGGGCGGTCAAATCCTGAAGGTCGCGCCGTATCCGATCATCCTTTTCAAGGTGGTAAACAACCGTCTTGAGATTCTTGCATCATCCGAAGTGATCCGAAATCAAGTACAAAAAAGCATACTAGATAAAGGGATTCAGCTCAACTCGCAGGAATTAGAATCCTATTTGTCTCGCGGGACTACATTCGCATCAGACACAAGCCCAGACCTGCCCAAGCCACTAAAAGAAGTTCTTAGAACGCTCGATCTTTCGAATGCCACCTACCTGCCCATCCGCGGGCAGTCCCTGATTGAAGCCTTGATTTTGATCGGCTCCAATCAGACCGCACCTTCCAACATTTCCATTCAGCCTTATGAAAACCTGGCTGGACTGATGTCTATAACCCTGCAACGTGCGAGTGCGGTTGCAGAAACCGATAAACATCTTAAAGAAATGGAAGCCCTTGTTTCGATCAACGAATTGATCTCGTCGATCTCAGATACACAAGGCTTTTTCCTGGCACTATTATCAAAAATCCAGCAAATTATCGGAGATTACAATCTCATCGTCGCCATGTACGATGAGCCGAATAACACTCTTCGGATTCCGTTCAGCTATGAGAATGGGAAAATCCAATCCATTCCTCCATTTCCGCTCGGTGAAGGTTTAACTTCGATCTTGATTCGAACTCGTCAACCGCTCATGCTGGTAAAGGATACAGAGAGGAAAGCCGCCGAACTCGGGGCGAAGGTGGTTGGCAAACCCGCCAAATCGTGGATGGGCGCTCCCATGCTCCTGCGCGGGGTGCCGATCGGCGCTTTGATCATTCAAGACCTGGATCATGAAAATGTCTTCGATGAAAACGATCTGAGGTTCTTTACTACGGTTGCGAGTCAGGTTGCGGGCGTGGTCAAAAATGTTCAAATGCTCGATGAAAGCAAACAAAAAGCGATTCAAGTAGAGACCGCCGCTGAGATCGCTCGCGACATCAGCGGCTCGCTAAACCTGGATGAATTGCTGTATAAGGCAGTACACCTTATTCGTGATCGATTTAATTTCTATCACTCCGCTATCTTTCTCATGGATCAGCCTGGTGAGTTTGCCGTTATTCGAGAGGCAACCGGCGATGCCGGCGCACAAATGAAACGCCAGGGTCACAAGATCGGTGTTGGATCGAAATCGATCGTGGGCTTTGTAAGCGGAAAAGGTGAAACCCTGGTCGTCAGCGACACCCCCAAAGATCTGACGTATTATCCAAACCCGCTGCTCCCTGAAACCCGGGCAGAAGCGGCTTTTCCCATGCGTGTTGGTGAAAAAATCCTAGGTGTCTTGGACGTTCAAAGCACAGAGCCGTTCGCTTTTCACGAAGATAATCTTCGAAGTATGCAGATCCTGGCAGACCAGCTAGCTGTGGCAGTTGCGAACACCGAGTTGTTTGCGGAAACACAAGAACATCTCTCTCAGCACCGCCTGCTGCATCACATCACCACATCTGCCGCTTCAGGAACAACCCTCGAAGAAGCACTCGAAAGCGCAGTCAATGGGCTTCAAGTGACTCTAGGTGGAGACCGGGTGATGATCTTGTTGACCGATAAAGACAGGCTCGTCCTCGAGGTTAAAGCCTCTGTTGGATACGCAGAAGACATCTCAACCATGAGGATCGAAGTTGGGCGGGGTGTTACAGGATGGGTGGCTGCGCACCGCCGTCCATTGCGCCTTCAAAATGTCGCAGAAGACCCACGTTATATTCAAACCAGCGCAAACACAAAATCGGAGCTTGCGATTCCGCTCATTTATCGCAATGATGTCCTTGGCGTGATCAATGTGGAGAGCGAACAGTTGGATGCCTACTCAGAAAACGATGAGGAAATGCTCGGAACCCTTGGAGGCAGTCTGGCTGCAGTGATCGCCAATGCCCGGTTGTTGGAGCAAATTCGAGCGCAGTCTGAGCGTGAACGGTTGATCAATGAGATCACAACGCGCATCCGGCGCTCAAGCGATATTCAATCCATTTTGCATACAACGGCAAGTGAAATTGCAAGGGTCACCGGAGCACGCTACACTAAGATCCAGGTTAATCCTGATAGCGATTCCCCCGAAGGCAACAAGAGACAGTAGCCATGGAACAACCTCTCATCTCTCAACAATCCGCCTCTGAGCAAGCGACCACTGAACGTGTATACAAAACATGGCGTGAGCGCTTTGTGTTGCCGTTACTGATCGGCACCCTCGTCTTCGGTGCATTTGCCCTTCTACCTGCGCTTAATGCGTCTGGCAGTTGGGTGGTCAACACAGTCTTCATCATCATCTATGTGCTTGTGCTGGTGACGGCTGTATTTCGGTTTTCATATACCGTTCGAATTACCGTTTTTCTGGCGGGCATTTATGCCTTGGGGCTGATTGAGTTGCTTAGCCTGGGAATTTTAGGAGACAGCCTGTTCTTCTTTCTGGGTCTCGTTGTTTTCGCAACCATGCTGGTCTCGCCCCGCGCAGGCATTGCCGCAACCATTATTTCAATTGTCACGTTTATCGTTATCGGCTGGTTGATGCTTTACCAACAATACCCAACCATCATTTCTGACACTGCTACATCAAAGATCGACGATTGGATGAGTGCCGGGGCTGCATTAATTATGTTTAGCACAGTGATCATCATTGGCTTTCGAGAGCTGAGCAAAGAATTCACCGAAGTGCAGGTTCGGGTTTCCTCCACATTGGCGGCGTTAAGCGAAGAGCGCAATAATCTTGAAACCCGTGTGCAGGAACGCACCGCGCAATTCCGCCGTATCAATGAGGTGGAACGTGCTGTGGCGGCGATCATTGACATCAGAGAAATTCTGCCTCTCTCTGTGAAATTCATTCAGAATGAATTCGGTTTTTATTACACATCGGTTTACATGATAGATTCGACCGGGCAGTGGGCTGAATTAAAAGATGCAGCAGGGGAAGCCGGTAGAGTAATGAAGGAAAAAAAACACCGCATCAGTTTGAATGGAAGAAGCACAGTTGCCCAGGTGGTTCGTTCCAAAACCGGGCAAATCATACAAGATGTAAATCAAATTCGGCTTGAAAATCCCTTGTTTCCATATACACGCGCCATGATCGTTGTCCCTCTTGTGGTGGGCGACACTGTGTTGGGTGTTCTCGAAATGCACTCTTCAGTGGAAAGTGAATTTCCTTCACAAGATCTTGATGCTTACCAAAATATGGCAAATGGGGTTGCCATCGCACTTGAAAATGCGCGCCTCTTTCAAGAAGCCCAGCAAAGTATTGCTGAAATGAGAGCAACCCAAAAGCAATTTCTGGCATCTGCGTGGAGTACACTTGCTTCAGAAAAGTCGCTTGATTATGCGCTTGGCGATGCGGAGCTATCTCAAGACAACCCGATCGAGGTGCAACTTGCACTACGAAATCAGACCATTGGTCAGATATTGGCGGCTGGGGCGAGCGAATGGACGAATGAACAAAAGAATCTGGTTGAAGCCATTGCAGTGCAGGCTACACTTGCCCTAGAAAATGCGCGTCTAGTGGAAAACAGTCAATTCACGGCTGAACAAGAAAGACTTACGAACGAGATCATTTCAAAGATCTGGGCATCGCCCAACATGGACGGCATCCTTCAGACGGCAGTTCGCGAACTGGGACGCAACCTGGAAGCTTCTGAAGTTGAGATCGAAGTGTCGATGGAAGGCATGAATGACGAATAGCGGACTTCCGATTTCTGCGTTTGATTTAAAAGAATGGCGCGGGCGTTTCATCCGTGTTGTTTTACGCATCGCCTCCATCCTTGGCATTATCATGATCGGGGTGAGCTTCCCGACCGCCTCATTCACCGACAGAATCCTATTCATTACGCTCTATTTTATCCTGCTCCTCGTTACTCTTTTGCCAACCCCGTACATGCTGAGAGCCTATTTACTGCTTGCAGCCACGGCGATTGTTGGCGTCAATGCGATCATCGCCTGGGGTCCCTGGGCAGATGGTTCCCTTTTCCTTCTGACAACTATCGTGCTTGCATCACTGCTTTTAGATAACCGCACAGATATCATCTTGTTGGTAGCTGCGGTCATATTTTCGACGACACTTGCCTTTATGAATCTACAAGGCGCTTTTCAATTGGCAGCGCCCGGCGCGCCCGCCACAGACCTGGCAAGTTGGATCGTTTATGTCATTGACTTTTCAATCGCAGGCATCATTATTACTGCTGCCACGAATATGTTGAAAGGCGCATTTGCAAGAGTCACCAGCCAGGTGCAGACGGCATTCCAGTCATTAGCCGGTGAGAGGCAAAGCCTTGAGGATAAAGTGCAGGAACGGACCGCCGAACTTGAAGCGCGTATGTCGCAGTTGCGTGCTTCCACAACGACGGCTCGTGCAATTGCCGAAACACAGGAAATCACCGAACTGGTCAAAAAGGCAGCAGACCTCATCGCTGAACGATTCGAATACTATCATGTCGGTATTTTTATCCTAGACAATCAAAGGCGCATTGCCTATTTACAAGCCGCTTCCTCAGAAATGGGAAAATCCCTGCTGGGTCAGGCATTTCGGGTTGAACTCGACCGAAAGAATCCGATCAATTTGGTGGTGGAGAATAAAAAGACCATCATCACCCATGACCTGGAAAGATCAAACTTCAGCCTTGATCCAAATTTTCCTCTCACCCGTTCACGCATGGTCATGCCGCTCTCTGTGCGTGGAACCATGATCGGTATTCTCGATATGCATTCCGATCAGCCGCAAGCGTTCAACTTGCAAGATGCAGAGATACTGCAAACCCTTGCCGACCTTACAGCTATTTCCTTTGACAACGTCCGCTTGATCGGTGAGACAAAGAACCTGCTTTCGCAGCTCGAAGCAAATACATCACAACAGACGCAACAAACCTGGTCCAAATTCACGAGTCGTCACAAGAGTGCCTATCAATACACGCCTGCAGGTGTCCGCCCGATCTTCGCACCCGATAAAACGGATCGAGATGATGGGCTGTATATTCCGATCATATTGCACGATCAAACCATTGGCAGAATAAAATTAAAGAAAAGAAGCGCCACCACAAATGACTGGTCTGAACGCGAACGGGATGTAGTTGAGAAAATATCCGCCCAGATCGCTCTCGCATTGGAGAACAGTCGTCTGGTGGATGAAGCCCAGAAGAACGCGCTCCGCAACCAAATGATCGCAAATTTCTCAACGTATGTGCGCGAAACATTGGATGTGGAATCAGTCATCCAAACTGCAGCTACTGAGTTAAGAAAAGTATTTGATCTGAAAGAAGCAGAAATAATGATCGGCTCCGCTACGATCCAGGAAAATGGAAAGGAGTCCGCCGCATAATGTTGTAGATGTAGTACAAAACACATCTCACAACATTAAGAACGGATCATTCCAAGGTTTTAATGCTATGAACATAACGAGGAATAAAAATTCCGCTCAACGCACAAGTGAATTCCCCAATGCCTGGGAAAAATTATCCTATGCTCAAAAATTCACGATCATTACTTTAATATTTGCCTTGCCAGTGCTCGCCTTTGCACCGCTTGCTTACGAACAATATCAACGTACTCAACAATATGGCGTAAAAGAAGAGCAAGGTACGATATACCTGAGAAATCTCTGGCAATTGACCGGCAGCCTGCAAGCATTCAGCATTGCAAGTATAGATGCCGAAAATGGCAATGCAAACGCTTCAGGATTGGTCGATGCGCGCGCTCAAGCAAATGATATTCTGCTTTCGATCAGCAGGGACGACGAAATAGCGAATGAACTTGGGCTAAGTTTTTCTTCCAATGAGTTTTCGTCAAAACTGGATGTTTCCAGAACACCCGAAGAAATCAATCTCTTCTTAGAAGATATATCAGATGCCACACGAGAAGTAGGCGACAAATCTTTCTTAATCCTGGATCCCGATCTTGATACATATTATTTAATGGATGCAGTCTTGCTTCGGCTCCCGGAAAATCAGGATAGATTGTTTCGTGTCAAAATCCTCACGCAAAAAGCGATTCAAAACAATGGGTTGACAACCAGCGAGGCTTATGACCTTCAAAATAACCTGGCAGTTATCAGCCAAAATCTTGATGAAATAGCTAGAAATTTAGCGGTTGCCTCTGAAAATAACATGAATCAAGCCGTAGACTCTGGCTTATTGACCGCCTTTGAAGCGTATTCGAACACTACGAACGCGCATATAAACGATCTGCGTCTAAACATATTAAACCTTAGAACAACTACAATAAATTCGGACGAGTTGGATGCTTCGTATGAATTGGCATTAACTTCTTCCAATGAATTTTATGATTCAGCTTCGGCAGGGTTACAACGCGGCATTCAAAATCGCACCAGGGCTTACAGCTTTAGAATCACTTTATATATTACTATCTCTTTAGTTGGTATCTTACTGGCGTTTGTGATCGGTAATCGTTTGATGAGATCGATCAGCACCCCGCTCCAAAAAGCAATTGAAGCTGCCGGAAATTTCGCCGCGGGCGATTTTTCCACCCGCATCGATTATGTCTCTAACGATGAGGCAGGTCAGATCATCAAGGCGTTCAACAGGCTTGCAGATGAAGTTGAAACAAGGCAGACCAATTTAGAAATGCGAAGCAATGACCTTGAAAACAAAACGCGGAAGATCGAAACGATCTCGAAAGTTGCGCGGGAAATAACTTCATTCCGTGATCTTTCATCTCTGCTTTCAGCTACTACAAATCTTATTCACGAAAATTTTGGCTATTACCATGTCGGTATCTTCCTCCTGGATAACCGTAAGGAGTATGCTATTTTAGCTGCTGCCAACAGCGAGGGCGGGAAAAGAATGCTTGAGCGCGGGCATATGCTGAAAGTCGGCGAAACGGGCATTGTGGGATATGTTGCCCAGTCGTTGCAAGCACGTATTGCCCACGATGTCGGCGTGGATGCGGTTTTCTTCAACAACCCAGACCTACATGAAACCCGTTCTGAACTGGCGTTGCCACTCGTGGTGAACACACAGATCCTTGGCGTGCTTGATGTTCAGAGCACCCAATCCATGGCGTTCACCGAAGAGGATATTACCACCCTGCAAACTTTGGCAGAACAATTGGCAATCGCGATCCAAAACGCCAGACTCTTTACTGAAGCAGAAAAAGCCCTGGAGACTGCCCGTCTTGCATATGGTGAACAAAGCCGTGAAGCCTGGAGCAAAATGCTCCACAGTCAATCGAAGATCGGCTTCCTCGCCACTCCCCCGCTCACGGTTTCAATTCAAAATGATTCAATAGCGCCGGGGATATTAAAAGCCATCGAATCAGGCGACCTTATTCTTGGAGAGGACAATTTGACGATCTGCGTGCCAGTGAAGATACGCGGTCAAGTCATTGGCGCTATTCGACTGAGAAAATCTGAGATTGCCGAGGCGTGGACCCAGGATGAGACCAACCTTGCCATTGCGCTTTCAGACCAATTGAGCGGCGCGTTGGAAAGTGCGCGTCTTTATCGCGACTCTTTGCAGCGTGCTGCGCGCGAATCGCTTGTTTCTGAAATCTCAGGGCGGATCACAGCATCTTCCACAAGGGATGCCATTCTGCGCGAGACGGTTCAGGAATTGGGGCAATCGATCGGGAATGTTTCGGTAACCTTCCAGTTGCTCGATAAGGCAAATGGTGGGAATCAAGCCCAGGGCAAGGGACGAGGCGCAAAGGTCCCGGCAAGTGAGTCGAATCAGTCATGAGTGAATTCAATCTGCGCGACTATCTATTTAAAGATCATCCTGGTGAAGCACCTGGAAAACGAGCTGAGGTTATTATTACTCTCGCGCTTGGCTTTGTTGTTACCGGATTCTGGGCATTTGCTTATCAAAATACCATAGTAATTCTTGCATCCATTGTATCCAGTTTGATGGCATTTGTATCTATCATTCAAACGGTTCGCGGAAAACCCAACTACCCAATTCTCTTTCCCGCTTTCGTGATGACAACCGTTGTGTTGATCTCACTGTTGGATGGGAAAGGTGTTCATGACCTGATCTGGATGAGTAGCATTGGGGTTTTCCTGCTTGTCAATATATATAGCCATCGAAACGATGATCCTAAGATCCATGTTTTTAGCGTTCTTATTGTTTCCGCTTTTATTATGTCAGGCATGCTTGAAGTGAACGGCTTTTTTGCCAATCCCTTTGGAACTGACTTGAGATATATGCTGCTTAATTCGGCTCTGTTACTTGGGGTTATGGGCGTTATCACCACCGTGTTCTTTAGACACCGCAGCCTTCTTCAAGCCGCAGAAGATTTCCGCAATGAGCAATTAGCCACTCAGGAAAAACTTAGGGAAGTCAACCTCTCGCTTGAAAGCCAGGTAAAAGCACGAACTGACGAACTGCGAGCGCTGAATGAAGAGCTTCTGGTTAAGACGGCTAAATTACAAACAGCATCTGAAATTTCCTGGGACATCATGAATAACACTTTCGGGAAAACCGACGACCTGCTTTCTCGTGCTGCCAGATTGATCAGTGAACGCCTCGGGTATTATCATGTTGGTATTTTTGCAATAGACACAGCACGCGGTTTTGCAGTTCTTCGGGCTGCCAACAGTAAGGGTGGTCAGGAGATGCTTGAAAAACGGCATCAGCTTAAAATCGGCGGCACGGGCATTGTTAGTTACGTTTCTCAAAGCGGACGCTCTCGTATTGCATTGGATACGGGTGCCGATGCGGTCTTCTTCAATAACCCCTTCCTGCCTGAAACCCGTTCAGAGATATCCCTACCGATAAAATATGGGAATACGGTCATCGGCGTATTGGATGTGCAAAGCACACAGCCAGCCGCATTCCAAGAGGAAGATATCAATCCGTTAATGACGATAGCCAATCAATTGGCAAACATCTTGCAAAGAGGTGATGATCCGTCTCTCGATCTCATAAAGAGAGATAATCGTTTCACCTCAGCGGCTTCGTGGGATAAACAAATGGGATATGTTTTTCACCCGGATGGAACAATAGCTTCCGTTAATGCGCCTACGACGAATTTCCCTTTAGAGAGATTTGCAGCTACAGGAGAGACGCTGGTAGTATCCAATTCGGCAAAGGGAAGCCCTGCAACCCTTGCAGTTCCGGTCAAACTTCGAGATCAGGTGATCGGCATCATTCATATCGAAACCGAAGAATCAACTCGCGATTGGTCTGAGGCAGAGATCCAGTTAGTTCAGTCCATTTCTGAACGTGCTGCACTGGCATTGGAAAATGCTCGTCTTTTCGAGGATGCTACCCGCCGCGCTGAGCAGGAAGAGGCAATCTCACGTGTTACCACTCAGATCGGCGCTTCTACAGATTTCGAGCGAATTATGCAAACCACTATTCAAGAGTTGGGGGTGGTGCTTGGAGCATCACGCTCTTTCATTCAGATTGGAACCTCGACGGATCTCGACGGGAAGGCTTCAGAATGAATACATTGAGCAGCAACTCTCAAGCCATGAAAACCTCCAGATCCGGCAGAAGAGTGAGTCTGGGTCTTAAGCTGCCGGCAGCGGTGATTGGGCTGTTACTTACGGCTTTGATCGTTTTTTCCTACCTGAGCATTCAATTATCTCAACAAGCTCTCTTGAATACACTGAAAGGCGAATTGGAAGATCAGGCAGCAGCCAAAGTAGTGAGCATACAAGCAGACCTATTAATCGCCAAAACAATGGCGCTTGATCTGGCGACTGTTGCCGAGGTCGAAACTTTGGAAGAAGCTGATTTAATCCAGATCATTCGAGGGATGTTAAGGGAGAATGACCGGGTGTTTGGTTCAACCCTAGCGTATGAACCTAATGCCTTTAAACCCAATACCCCATTTTTTGCGCCATACTTCAGTCGCAGATCAAACAATACACTGGTATTCTCTGATCTCGGCACAAGAGAGTCTGAGTATTTTAGGCAGGTATGGTACACCACTCCAAAGTCAAACGAGACTCCCATCATCACTGCCCCCTATTTTGATTATGGCGGCTCAGAAATTTGGATGGTCACCTGGAGCGCCCCGTTCTTTGACGATGCCGGAAATTTCAAGGGTGTCGCCACGGCGGACCTAGCGTTTTCACAAACGCAAGAGAGTATTAACTCTATTCAGGTTGGGGAGAATGGGTATGCTTTCATGATCGATTCTGCCGGTATTATTCTTGGCATCGGCGAGAATGGCGGCACATACGAGACGATGTCGGACTCTATGGTGCTGGCGGCATTTTCGGAGAATACAAAAGGATGGATCCAGCTCATTACAGACATGCGAGCCGGAAAAAGTGGCTTTGTGGAAGCGACCGATCCGCGCGGTGAAGCCATGTTGGTTGCTTATACGCCTATTGGATTGGAAACCGGCTGGTCGCTTGCACTTGCATATCCAAAGTCTGAGTTGGCGAACAATACAAACCGACTCCAAAATACCCTGCTCGGTTATACGGTCATCGTCATTTTCGTAATCAGTAATTTGGTTCTTGCATTTACGCGCTCGATTACACAGCCACTTCTTAAACTGAGAGAATATGCCGGACGGATCTCAAATGAAGCCCTTACAGGAAGCCGGCATGAAGGATTCGACATGCTCCAAATTCGCACCCAGGATGAGCTTGAAGACCTTGGCAATGCATTCAATCAAATGTCCGAAAATTTGAGGAAATCCTTTGTAACCCTCGAGGAAAATGTATCTTCCCGCACAAAAGACCTTGCGCGACTTGCCAACGAACTTCGCACCATTGCAGAAGTCAATCGCGAACTGGCTGCAATCCGCGACCAAGACACTCTTCTCAATGTATCTGCAAGCCTAATTCGAGAACGCCTCGGTTATTATCATGTTGGTATTTTTCTCGTAGATGAAAAGGATGAATACGCCGTTCTGCGAGGAGCCAGCAGCGTATCTGCTGAGCAAATGCTTGCGCAAAATTATAAATTGAGGGTTGGCGAGACCGGTCTTGTTGGCAATGTTACTCTTACTGGAAAAGCCTATATTGCCCAAGATGTAGGTCTTGATGCGGTTCATTTCAATAATCCCTTCCTGCCTGAAACCCGTTCAGAGATTGCGCTGCCATTGCGCAGTTACAACGTAACTATCGGCGCATTGGATATTCAAGCGAAAACATCCGGCGCATTCGATGAACGCGATATTCAAACCCTGCAGGTTTTGGCAGACCAATTGGCAGCCGCCATTGAAAATGCAGAACTGGTCCGCCGCCTTGAAGAGACATTAAGAGAACTGTCAAAGGCAAATCAAGAAAAGACCAGGCAAGTTTGGCAGTCAACGATCAATACCCAAATGGCTTCTGCGTACGAATATGATGGGCTGCAAATCCGCCCGATACCGCAGGATATTGACCCAGAACTCGCTGCAAGACTGGAAAATGGGCGCCCAATTGTAACGAACATGAACTCTAAAAATACACTATTGGTCCCTCTTATGGTTCTGGGTCAAGTGATTGGTGTGATCGGTTTGGAAAAAGACGATATGGAAAAACACTGGAGCGAGGAGCAGATCATAATCGCACAAGCTGCCGCCAACCGAGCTGCCCTCACCTTGGAAAATGCACGCCTCTTTGAGGAAAGCAATCGCCGCGCTGCAAAAGAAGGCTCCATCTTTGCTGCTACAAGTCGTATCAGTTCAACCTCCAGTATGGAGAATATCCTAAAAGCTGCAGCCGAGGAACTTGACAAGGTTCTGGGCGCATCAGAGATCACCATTCAATTTACGGACACATCGTCCGATAGGAAATAAACGAGGAAGCATCATGCTGAAATCCATCCAGCAAATCCTGTCGGCGCCGGTCTTCGAAGACGTAGAAAAAACCCGTATCGCGGCGCTGTTAAACAGCATACTATGGGCAGTTATTGTAATCGGGGGAACGTACACTCTCATCGCGCCTTTTCTTCTGGGTCAGGCTTTTTCAGGCATCCTGACCGGAGCCATAGTTCTCGTTGGAATTATTGCGCGTCAACTGATGATACGTGGGTTTGTGCGCGGGGCTGCCATCATTCTTTTGATCGTTTTCAACTTGATCCTCACCTTGTCAATCTTCGTCTCCAATGGAACTTTGGGGGCAAGTTACACAAGTCTGGTTTTGACGGCAGTAATGGGCGGGGTATTATTGGGCGGTCGGGGCGGGTTTGTTATGGCAGGTATCAACTCAATAATCGGTCTTGCCATCCTGCTTACACAGGATTCATTGCCCCCTACTCTCATTCCGCAAAACCCAATTACATTCTTCTCTTCGCTGCTTGTATATCTATTCTTCATCGCAAGTTTGTTGGGCGCATCCGCCAATGGATTCGACCAATTGCTGATCAACTTGCGTAAAACTCAGCATGAATTGACTTCCAAAAACCAGGAAATGCAGCAATTTGCCCAAGGGCTAGAAACAACCATTGCAGAACGTACCGCTGAGTTGGACAGGGCAAACAAGCGTAACGAACGCCGCGCCAAACAATTTGAAGCCATTGCCAAAATTTCGAGAGTTATCAGCCAGGCGCAAAATCTAAACACGCTTATGCCTCAGATCACTGAATTGATCAGTGAACAATTTGACTATTATCACACCGGCATCTTCCTCCTTGATCCGAAAAAGGAATTCGCAGTACTCTTTGCGGCAAACAGCCTGGGCGGCAGGAAAATGTTGGCACGCAATCACAAATTAAAAATTGGTCAGATCGGCATTGTTGGGTATGTGGCTGGATCAGGATTGCCGCGCATTGCGCTCGATACGGGCGCAGACGCAATATATTTCAATAATCCAGATCTTCCCGATACGCGCTCTGAGTTGGCGCTGCCTCTCTTCCGCAAAGGAGAAGAGGTCATTGGCGTACTCGATGTGCAAAGCACGGAACAAAACGCCTTCAGTCAGGAAGATGTCCGCACCTTATCCACGCTTGCAGATCAGGTATCGATTGCGATAGAAAACTCGCGACTTTTTGAAGACCAGGAAAGACTCCTCCTTGAAACTCGGGCAATCTCTGACCGTGATTTGCGCGAAGGGTGGGGGCGATTTACCCGTTTACAGAACATCGCCGGTATTCAGAGGCGCAGTTTGAAAAATAACATCCTGCCGGAACCTTTGGAATTGCCCGGCACAATTGAAGCCACTCGTTCTGGCAACACCTATAAACGAATCGAAAACGACGGCTCAGGCACTCTGACGATCCCGATCAAGTTGAGAGAACAGATCGTGGGTGTATTAAACGTAAAATCGGAGATTAATCAATCCTGGAGCGAGGATGATTTGGATATCGTCTCTGCCATCGTGGAACGAGCCGCGCTCGCCATCGAAAATGCGCGCCTGCTTGAAGAAAGCCGGCTCATCGCTGAAAGAGAGCATGTCATCAGTGAAATATCCGCCAAGATCAGTACAAGCACACAAATCGAAGATATTTTGAAAACAGCCGTCCAAGAGTTGGGAACTCACATCAACGGTACGCAGGTCAGTGTCGAGATCGGAGGCGGCGAAGCCTAATCGCCGGATTATTCCCCATGAATCATCGCATCCCCTCTCCTGCAGAAGAGCGTCAGACACGTAATGCTTATATCATTACGTGGTCATTGATGCTGGCTACTGTTCCCACGTCAGCACTGTTTTTTTACTTTGGTTACATTAACAATATCCCAAAGTTATATATTTCTGCAATAGCGCTCCTGGCAACAACGTTCTTTGATATCTACCCGCTATCCCTGATAAGACGCGGAAGAAAAAATCTGGCGATGATGCTCGTCATGACTGCGTTTACATTGAATGTATTGATCGTGCCTTTCATTGTGCAGGGATTGGGATTGATCATTGCCCTTTCGATCGTACTGGTATTGCTTTCGATTGCCGGGTTGACATTGCCACAGGGATACTCGACAGCAGGGTTGGTCGTGGCTGTTGTTTCGGGAGCACTGGCTGTCATTCTGGATGGAGCGTTGGGAATTGAACGTGTACGCGTGCCTGAATTGGAGAATTACACGCCCATTATCCTTGGCGGAATCGCCATACCGATCCTATACGTGTTCGCTCGGGAGTTCAACCGTTTCAGTCTTCAGGCAAAGATCACACTGGGCATTCTGTTGACGGGCGGGATTACTGTTGCAACCCTGGTCATGTACGGGGCAAATCGTGCAAATTTCATTGGGAATTTTATAACGGACAGATATGAAAAAAGCGTTGTAGCAAGAAATGAGACGAATATCTCAAACGCCCTCAAAAATGAAGCGCATGGCATAGATGATGTATTCGCTAGAATTCAAGATGATATTACGGATATTGCAGAATTCCGATCTGGGCTTGAAAAACAAAACCTATTGACAACACAAGGTGGGTGGAACGCAGTCGAAAAATTGATCCTACTACCGGAGGGGCAGTATGGAAACTCCGCAGCAGATCCTGCTTCAGTCTATATCCCAAATTCTTATTCGCTTTCCAATCAAATGGTATTGGATTTGAACAAAACCATCCAACTTGACTTGATCGCGCCAACTATGCTTGAAGCACATCCAGAAATAGTGGCGATTTACTACATTAGCAAACTTGGGTACACCATTTATTATCCAAACATCAGGTTGGCAGAGAATGTCCCGTCTGATTTTGATCCCACTACTCAGCCTTTCTATACGATCGCGACCCCTGAAAACAATCCTGAACGACTGCCACGCTGGACAAATCCATATCAGGACCCAGCTGGGGCAGGCATGATCATCACCCTATCCATTCCGGTTTATAACGGGAGTGAATTTGTAGGTGTTGCCAGCGCCGATATTAGAATATCGGAAATCAGCCAAATCGTATCCAATATCAAGCTAAGTGAAAGTGGTATATCCTTACTCGTAGATAATAGTGGTTTAATCGTAGCACTGACAGACAAGGGTTATCAATACTTTGGGCTTGAACCCGAAACTCTACAAGTAAACGAGACGCCAAAACAATCCATTCTGGACAGCCCATTCCTAGATGTGCAAGAAATTGCAAAGCAAGTTCTAAGCACCGACTCCGGAATTTCAAAGATCGAAGTCGACGGTATCGATACGTATCTCTCTGTCACCACGCTTGAATCGACAGGCTACAAACTAGCATTCATTGCACCTGTAAGTGAACTGGAAAGCGAGATCGTCGCTGTACGCGCAGATATCGACAAGGAGATCACAAACACTATTCAGGAAG
The DNA here is from genome assembly GCA_017303735.1 of Anaerolineae bacterium. The sequence continues at coordinate 1,360 of JAFLCF010000025.1, read as the reverse complement.
TCAGCTTAATTTTGGTCATCCTTCTCGTGGGCGGCTTTATAGCCAGCCTCGTGGTAGGACAGATCATTACCCGTCCATTAAAACGCCTCACCGAAACTGTCGAACAGATCGCAGCAGGAAATTTGTCCTCCCGTGCAAGTATTGAATCAGGTGATGAAAGCGGGCTGCTGGCACAATCCTTTAATGCCATGGCAGATCAACTAACCGAGACTTTACAAGGGTTGGAAGACCGCATTTCGGAACGTACAAAAGAAATGGAGGTGCTGAATCAGAACAGTATCCATCGCGCCTCTTTGTTCGAATCGGTTGCGCTCATTTCGCGCATTATCAGTTCCACTCGCAGTATCGAGCAACTCCTTCCGCAAATTACTGAGACCATTTCCAGCCAGCTTGGCTATTACCATGTTGGCATATTTCTAGTGGATGTACACAATGCCTACGCGGTGCTTGTGGCTGCAAACAGCGAAGGTGGAAAAAGAATGCTTGCCAGCAATTACAGCTTGAAAGTCGGCGGAGCCGGGGTCGTTGGGTATGTCACCCAATCTGGCTCACCACGCATTGCGGCAGATGGAAATGACGGCATTGCTTTCGTCGAAAATTCTGATCTTCCAGAAACTCGTTCCGAGATCGCCCTGCCCCTTAGAAGCGGCTCCGAGATCATTGGTGCGCTTGATGTGCAGAGCAAATCTACCAATGCATTCACCGAGGAAGATGTAAACATCCTATCTGCCCTTGCCGACCAGGTCAGCATTGCCATTCAAAATGCCCGCTCTTTCCAACAAAGCCTTGAAGCGCTACAGCAAGCCCAGCGCACCGCGGCACAATTGAGCGAACAACAATGGAGCCAGTTCCAAAAACAACAAACCCAGACCGGCTATCACTTTGATGGCGTAAATGCGCATCAAGGGAAACCGAAACAGCAAGCATCACCCAACAATCTGACGATTCCCATTATTTTGCGTGGTGTTCAGATCGGCAGTCTCAATTTGAGCACATCGGACCCAGATCGAAAATGGGATAACAATGAGATCGCCATGGCGCAGGCAACCGCCGAACGTACTGCGTTGGCAATTGAAACAGCCAGGCTTCTTCAGGATGCGCAAAAACGCGCCTCCAAGGAACGCGCCATCGGGCAGATATCCGCCAAGATCGGCAGCCTGGTGAATATTGATAACATCGTTCAAACCACCATTCAGGAATTGGGCGAAACATTATCCGGCACCGACGTTGCCATTCAATTTACTTCAGGGCAATCACGGCAAGATGCCTAGGCGCCAGGAGATAAGATGATAACCAGAATCATAGATCTATTCAGAAGCGAAGATGATAAAGACCCATCCTTCATCCGGCTGGTGCGGAA
>JAFLCF010000249.1 GCA_017303735.1 Anaerolineae bacterium | reverse complement strand
CAAACTCAATATCAAATTCGCCTACGCCGCCAACGGCAAAGAGATCTACGAAATGGATCTGCACGGCGGCGAACGGCTCGTCACCCGCTTCCCCACCCCGCAAGACCTATGGGAACGCACCTTCGCCCCCAACGAATGGGAAGAACGCTTCAACCCCATCTCATTTGAAGACATCGGCGGCACCAAACCTCCGCGCTACTATCAAGAGATCGCCGTCAACAACACCCTGCAAGCCATTGCCGAAGAAAAAAACCGCATCCTGCTCACTCTCGCCACCGGAACCGGCAAAACCACCATCGCCTTTCACATCGTCTGGAAGTTATTCGCCACGCGCTGGAACTTGAACAATTGGCAATTGAATAATGGACAATTGACAATGGGTAATGGGGAATTGACAATTGATAATTCAAAATTGTCCGCTGCCAATTCTCAATTATCAACTGAAAATTATCAATTGAACCGCCGACCCCGAGTCCTGTTTCTGGCAGACCGAAACATTCTCGCCAACCAAGCCTTTTCTGAATTCACCCGCTACAACGCCTTCCCCGAAGATGCCCTCGTGCGCATCAAACCCGATGGCATCCGCAAAAATGGACGCGTCCCCACCAACGGCAGCGTCTTCTTCACCATCTTCCAGACCTTTATGTCTGGTCCAAATGACACCCCGTATTTTGGAGAATATCCAAGCGATTTCTTCGATTTCATCATCATTGATGAATGTCACCGCGGCGGCGCAAACGACGAATCCACCTGGCGCAGCATTCTTGAATACTTCTCCCCTGCCGTGCAGCTTGGTCTCACCGCCACCCCCAAGCGTGATGAAAATGTCGATACCTACAAATACTTCGGCGAACCGGTCTACATCTACTCGCTTAAAGACGGCATCAACGATGGCTTCCTCACACCCTTCAAAGTCCGCCGCATCCAAACCACCCTTGATGAGTACGTCTACACCTCAGACGATACCGTCCTCGAAGGCGATGTAGAGGCAGGCAAGGTCTACAAAGAAGCCGACTTCAACCGCATCATCGAGATCAAGGAACGTGAGCGCAAACGCGTCCGCCTCTTCATGAACGAGATCGAACAGAATGAAAAAGCCATCGTCTTCTGCGCCACCCAAGACCATGCCGCCGCCGTCCGCGATCTGATCAATCAATATAAGACAAATCCAGACCCAATGTATTGCGTGCGAGTCACAGCCAACGACGGTGAACGCGGCGAGCAATATCTCGAACAATTCAAAGACAACGAACTCACCATCCCCACCATTCTGACCACCTCTCAAAAACTTTCCACCGGGGTAGATGCCCGCAACATCCGTGCCATCATCCTCATGCGTCCGATCAACTCTATGATCGAATTCAAGCAGATCATAGGGCGCGGCACGCGTCTCTTCGACAACAAAGACTTCTTCACCATCTACGACTTTGTCGGCGCATACCAGCACTTCTCCGACCCTGAATGGGATGGCGAGCCTGAAAATCCCGTTGAAAAACCTGAACCCATTGAGCGACAGCCAAGAAAGACCAAAGAACCGCCCGAAGACTACGAACCGCGTGTGAAGGTCAAAGTGAAACTGCGCGATGGCAAGGAACGCGAGATCCAACACATGGCATCTACCATGTATTACGACTCAGACGGCAAACCCCTCACCGCCGAACAATTCATGGATAAACTCTTCGGCAAACTGCCCGACCTCTTCAAAACCGAAGAAGAGCTGCGCCGCGTCTGGTCCAGTCCCATTACCCGCAAAGCCCTGCTCGAAAAACTGGCAGAAGCTGGTTTCGGCAGTGAACAGCTCCACATCATGCAATCCATCATCGACGCCGAAAAGAGCGACCTCTTCGACGTGCTAACCTACATCGCCTACGCCTCCCAGCCGATAACAAGGGAGAACCGCGTAGCAAAAGCCCAATCTAAAATATTTGCCGCCCTTACCAACGAGCAAAAGCAATTTATTGAATTTGTCCTCTCCAAATATATTGAAGCCGGTGTCGAAGAGCTAAATCAAGACAAACTCCCCCACCTGCTCACCCTCAAATATCACGCCATCGAAGATGCAAAAGAAACCCTGGGACCCGTCGAAGCCATTCGCAATTTGTTTATCGAGTTCCAACAATATCTATACCAGCCTTCGGCAAGTGCTTAAACATCCTTGATAATTTAGAACATATATTCTATAATGAGTATATGGACTCCCTGAACACCCTCAAAGAGCTTTCCTCCCAAATGCAGTTCGAAGCGGATGGGGAACCGAAGGTCAATTCGGGTGCGCCGGCTTGTTACTCCCCTAAAGAGGACGACAACACCTTCACCCATGCTGCCCAACTCCCCAACGGGCAGAAGATTGTCCTGCTCAAAACTTTGCTTTCCTCGGCGTGTGAGCGTGATTGTTTTTACTGTCCATTCAGGGCGGGGCGAGATTTTCGGCGCGCCACCTTCAAGCCAGACGAGTTCGCCGGGCTGTTCAGCAAAATGTCTCAGAGTGGATTCGCTCAGGGTGTCTTCCTCAGTTCCGGCATTGCAGCAGGAGGCGTCCGCACCATGGATAAGCTGCTCGCCACGGCAGAGATTCTGCGCAAAAAGCACGGCTTCAAAGGCTATCTGCATCTCAAGGTCATGCCGGGTTCCGAGAAAGATCAGGTCTATCGCGCCATGCAGCTCGCCGACCGTGTCTCGGTCAACCTCGAAGCGCCCAGCACCGAACGCCTAGCCAAACTTGCCCCGCATAAAATTTTCATCGAAGAGCTCATGCGTCCGCTCCGGTGGGTCGAAGAGATTCGGCGCAGTGTGCCCGCCTATAAATTTTGGAACGGCAAATACCCCAGCACGGTCACGCAATTCGTGGCAGGCGGTTCCGACGAAAGCGACCTCGAACTGCTCAATACCACCCAATGGCTGATGAAGAACGTGCGCCTCAAACGCGCCTATTTCTCCGCCTTCCACCCCGTCCGCGATACGCCCCTCGAAAACAAAGCCGCCGTCGATCCCATCCGCGAGCATCGCCTTTATCAAGCCTCGTTCTTGTTGCGTGATTATGGCTTCGACCTCGAAGACCTGCCCTTCACAGCGGATGAAAACCTCCCGCTTCACACCGACCCGAAACTTGCCTGGGCGCAAATGAACCTGGTCCACGCCCCAGTCGAAGTCAACCGCGCCGACCGCCGCGAGTTGATGCGCGTCCCCGGCATCGGCATCAAAGGCGCCGACGCCATCCTCGCCGCCCGCAGACTCAACAAGCTGCGCAATATCTCTGCCCTGAAGAAACTCGGCATCATCGCCGAACGCGCCGCACCTTATGTCTTATTAGACGGCAAGCGCATGGCAAGTCAACTCGCCCTCTTCTAACCTCTCTTTACTGCCTTCTATTTTCTGCCTCCTACTCCCTCCCCCATCAGTCGTATAATTCCGCGCATGAAGTCCGAAATACGATTGAATGCAAAAGCATTTCCCATCCTGGCTGCACTGGCACTGCTGATGCAATTCATCGACCCATCGCGAGTTTGGGTGATTCTACTCATCGTTATGGGCGGCACCTGGTTATTTTGCTTTTGGTGGGTCCGCGGACTCGCCCGTTCGCTCACCTTCAAACGTGAAATGCGCTTCGGCTGGGCTCAGGTCGGCGATAAGCTTGAAGAACGCTTTACCCTCACCAATTCATTCAATTTACCCGCCGTGTGGGTCGCCGTAGAAGACCTCTCCACCCTGCCCGATCATTATGCCTCGCTTGCCACGGGTGTAGATGGCAACTCATCCTCGCAATGGAAGATCGTCTCGCAATGTACGCATCGTGGGGTTTTTACTTTAGGCAATACAAAACTCGAAACCGGCGATCCCTTTGGGATATACACACTTACGTTCGAAGACCCATCTTCTTCCATAATTGTCGTCATGCCGCCCGTGGTCTCTCTGCCACGCTTCAACATCCTCACCAGTGGCTGGGCAGGCGACGGTAGACCCAGTCCGCGCTCGTTGGAGGAAACTACCAACGCCTCACACACCCGTGAAATGGTCTCCGGCGACTCGATTCGGCTCGTGCATTGGGGCACCAGCGCCCGCAAGAACAAACTCCACGTCCGCGAATTCGATGGCACCCATGCCGGAGATTGGTGGGTGTTGCTCGATCTGCACAAAGACTCGCAAGCCGGCACCGGCTGGGACTCTACCGAAGAGCACGCCGTCATTCTCGCGTCCTCGCTCATTAATCAAGGCTTGAACGAAGATCATTCTGTCGGCTTAGCCATCAACGGGCGTGAACCTGCCTGGCGTATTCCACGCCGCAATGAATATCAATCGCGTTCATTGCTCAAAGCGCTGGCAATTGCTGCACCTTCCGAGCATCCGCTCAAAGAATTTATTCAACGCAATAGCAAATCTCTGGGTCGGCGCAGTAGTCTGCTCATCATCACCGCCTCAACGGATGCAACATGGGTCGAGTCGCTTATTCCACTCATGCGGCGCGGAATTTTACCCACCATCTTTCTCTTGGATGTAAACACCTTTGGCGTGCAAGCCGACCTTCAGCCACTCACCTCTACATTGGCAAGCTTGGGCGTGCCTTGCCATATCATCCCCAAAGAATTGATCGACACAAGGCAAGCCCGCCCGGGTCATGCAGGTGAATGGGAATGGCGTGTCACGGGCACTGGCAAAGCGGTGGCTGTGCATCAACCCGCCGCCGAGTGGAAGGGCTTGGAATGATGCAACGCCTCGCACGTCAGCTCTTCACTGCCGACGCCTTGGGCATTCTCTTCGTCCTTGCCGCATTGCAGATATTGCCATTCGGCATTGCGGCATCGGTCTCTGTCAACACTCAATATTTTTCATTGATATGTCTCGCTGCGGCGGGCATTGGGTACGGCTGGAGCAAAACCCAACGAAACGGGATCCAAGCCTCGGCGGGGATTGCGGCGCTGGGCATCCTCTTTGTTTGGATTCTGGGCGCGCGTCTGACTCAGCCTTTGTTGAATCTAGTTTCTGCATCGTTCACTACACTGATGCAGTTTTTTCAAACCAATCTTCCGTTGGATACATCTTCAATTCAATCTGCCTGGGCAGTCATTGCCTCGGCATCGCTTGCATTGTGGCTGCGGGTGCAAACCTGGTTGATGGGCTTTGCTTCAGGTTCGGTGAATGATGCCCTCATCCGCAATCTGGCATGGATTCTGCTGCATTGGCTCGTCACCGCATGGATGGGTTGGCACGCCGAAAAACGCAAAGCGCTCACTGCATTTTTACCGACTCTGTTCCTGCTGGCTGTTGTTACAGCTTACAGCGAAAAACAAGTGGAATATCTCTTAGCCCTGCTGGTGATATTGCTGTTGTTGATGGGCATCTGGCATTACAAAGCGCACACCACCTTATGGACAAAAAGCCGTTTTGATTTTTCAGAGAGCATCCCGTTGGATATGGGGCAAGCCGTAATCTTAATCACCTTTGCATTTGCATTGCTTGCCGCCATCACACCTTCGCTTTCATGGGATGACCTAGTAGAGTTTATGCAAAAACGCAACAACGATTCCACTGCCGAGATGTTGGGCGTCCAACCTCCTATCGTTGCCGCACGACCGATTGCAGCATCAACCCCATCCATGCCACGCGATCATCTGCTTACGGGTGGTTTCGCCAATTCCGAAAAGATCGTCATGAGCATTCGCACAGGCGAGCTTCCACCGCTGCCCACCGAAATGCTGCCCATG
>JAFLCF010000248.1 GCA_017303735.1 Anaerolineae bacterium | reverse complement strand
GTGACGACCGCTCAAAACGATGATGAAGCCCGCGCTTTGTTAAGACTGCTCGGAATGCCGTTTAGCGGCAAGAAGGAAGCGTAAGGTATGGCAAAGAAATGTATGCAATATCGTGAAATGCGCCGCCGCCATGCTGTGCAGGTGCGAAACCGCTGCCAGCGCTGTGGGCGACCCCGCGGGTACATCCGCCGCTTCGGTTTGTGCCGCATTTGTTTCCGTGAACTGGCGTTGAAGGGCCAAATCCCCGGCGTTGTAAAGGCATCCTGGTAAATCCGGGTGGAGGTAAATTATGTCATTCACTGATCCAATTGCCGATATGTTAACTCGCGTTCGCAATGCAGTCATGGCTGGCCATGCTCAGGTTGCTATGCCGAGTTCAAAGATCAAGCTTGAAATTGCCAAGATCCTGAAAGAGGAAGGTTTTCTGGAAGGGTTCGAGGTAGTGGAAGGCGAACAGGAAGCGCAGAAGGTCTTGCGCCTCAAAATCAAATACGTAGGCGAACGCCGCCAGCGACGTGCAGTAATCTCCGGTTTGGAGCGCGTCAGCAAGCCCGGTCGCCGCATCTATACCAAGAAAACAGACATCCCCTGGGTTCTTTCCGGAATTGGCGTTGCCATTCTCTCGACCCCCAAGGGTGTAATGACCGGCGCACGTGCCCGACAGTTGGGCGTGGGCGGCGAGATCATCTGCAAGGTTTGGTAGGAGGTTTATTGTGTCTCGCATTGGTCGTTTACCTGTAGACATCCCAACTGGCGTGCAGGTGGAGCTGACAGGCTCCAAAGTCCGCGTAAAGGGACCGAAGGGTGAACTTCATCGTGAGTTTTCCAGCTTGATCAATATCAAAATGGAAGACAATCAGTTGAAGATTGCCCGCACATCGGACAACCCCGAAGAACGCGCCCTGCATGGAACCACCCGAGCTGTGCTCGCGAATATGGTCCATGGCGTCAGCAAGGGATTTGAAGTAGTGCTCGAAGTGGAAGGCGTGGGATACCGCGCCGAAATGGAAGGGAAGAACCTGGCATTGTTTGTCGGCTATTCCCACCCGGTCAAGATCGAACCGCCGGTTGGCATTTCATTTGAAACAGATGCAAAGACCCGACAGATCAAGGTCTTGGGTTTCGATAAGGAATTGGTGGGGCAGGTGGCTGCAAATATTCGCGGCGTCCGCCCGCCGGAACCTTATCATGGCAAAGGCTTGCGCTATCTCGGTGAGAAGGTTCGCCGCAAAGCTGGTAAAGCCGGAAAGGGAGCCAAGTAAGCCATGGCTAATAAGAATCGTGCTCTGGCTCGCGAACGCCGTCATTTGCGTGTTCGCAAGCAGGTATTCGGCAACCCCGAACGCCCGCGTTTGAATGTTTTCAAGAGTCTGACGGGTATTTATGCCCAGATCATTGACGATATGGACGGCAATACCCTCGTATCTGCCTCTACCGTCGACAAGGATTTGCGTGAAAAGGTTAAAGGCATGAAGAAGACCGAGCAGGCGAAAGCCATTGGTCAGGCAATTGCCGAACGCGCAAAATCCAAGGGAATCTCCACGGTCGTGTTTGACCGCGGCGGGTTCCGTTACACCGGGCGTATCAAAGCCCTGGCAGACGGCGCGCGTGAAGGCGGCCTGCAGTTCTAACGCGGAACATTGGAGAAAGATATGGCAGAAAATCAATTCGATAAACAGTACGAATCGCAGGATGCTTTCGAGGAACGCGTGATCGAAATCGCCCGCGTTGCCAAAGTGGTGAAGGGTGGGCGCCGCTTCCGCTTCCGCGTGACCGTTGTGGTTGGTGACAAGAAGGGCAATATCGGGATGGGTGTTGGCAAGGCGAACGCCGTTCCTGATGCGATGCGCAAGGCGTCTGAACGTGCCCGCAAGAATATCCGTCTTGTTAACATTTCCGGAACAACCATTCCGCATGAGTCGCTTGGAAAAGTGGCAGGCGCGCGAGTATTCCTCAAACCCGCTTCAGCAGGTACCGGGGTTATCGCCGCAGGCGGTGTTCGTGCGGTGTTGGAAGTGGCTGGGGTTCGCGATATCCTGACCAAGTCCATGGGAAGCGCGAACGTCCTCAATGTGGTAATGGCAACCTTTGATGCGTTGGACGGTCTTCGTTCACCCGCAGCTGAGGCTGCCCGTCGCGGCAAACGCGCTGAAGAATTGCTCCCATTCTGGGAACGGAGGAAGCAGCATGCCTAAGGAAACAACTGGTAAAAGCATTCGTGTAACGCTGGTGCGCAGTGCCATTGGTTATACCAAGGATCAAAAGGCGACTGTGAAGGCACTGGGCTTGCGCCGAATGCACCAAACTGTTGAACACAAAGACACGCCCGCATTGCGCGGCATGTTAAACAAGATCATTCATTTGATCAAGATTGAAGAGTAGGTTGTAACTATGAAACTACACGATCTTGTACCCAATGCTGGGTCGAAGAAGAACCGAAAACGCGTGGGACGTGGCATCTCTGCCGGACAGGGTAAAACTGCCGGTCGTGGTACCAAGGGTGCTGGTGCACGCTCCGGTGAAGGCGGACATCTTTATCGACAGGGCGGCAACCTTCCCTTTTATCGCCGCCTGCCGTTCATGCGCGGTGAAGGTTTCACCCCACCCAACCAGGTGGATTTCAATGAAGTGAACCTGGATCAACTCTCCGAGGCGTTCAAAGCCAATGCGGAAGTCACTCCTGAAACACTTGCCGAAGCGCATCTCTTGCGCGATATCCGCAACCCGATCGTTGTGTTGGGTCGTGGTGAAATGACCGTTGCCCTCAAGGTTCGCGTTCATCGTATTAGCGCGGGCGCCAAAGCCAAGATCGAAAAGGCTGGCGGCTCGGTCGAATTGATCGCCTAGGACCAAGAGGATACTTCTTATGAAGACCACCTTTTCAGGCTGGCACTACCTTTGGAAGTCGGAAGATATTCGCCGCAAGTTGATCATCACCTTTGTGATTCTGGTGATCTATCGCATTGCGGCAAATGTCCCGGCTCCTGGCGTGAACCATGACATTCTTGCCGCATTCCGGAACTCGTCTTCCGGGTCGGGAGGCTTCCTTGGCTTCTTAGACTTGCTTTCTGGCGGAACTGTCTCCAACTTCTCGCTTTTGTCGATGGGTGTGTATCCATATATTACTGCCCAGATCATTATCCAACTCTTGATCCCGATCATCCCTTCCTTGCAAAAGAGAATTCAGGATGATCCGCGTGAGGGACGCCGCTTTCAGGAGAGGTGGACGTACTATCTCTCTGTGCCCATGGCAGCGCTTTCGGCAGTTGGTCAGATCAATATTTTCAATTCCCTTTCCATACAAGGAATTGGGCAGGCAATCCTTCCGTTTGGTTTGTTCGATGCAGAAACTGCATTGGCTTCCTGGGCTGTTCTGATTGCTATGACGGCTGGAACCATGTTCGCCATCTGGCTGGGTGAGTTGATCTCCGAATACGGTATTCGTGGTCAGGGACTTTCTCTCATTATCTTCGCCGGTATCGTTGCGCAGATTCCCGCCAATTTCGCCTCGCTTCTTGCAGACGAATCCAGCCGTTGGATCATGTTGATATTGACCGTGATCATTATTGTTCTAACAGTTCTGGCTATCGTATATGTACAGCAGGGACGCCGTAATGTGCCGGTGATGTATCCTGGTCGCCGTGTTGGCAACCGCATGTCCATGCCGGTTAAGGGAACCATGCCTTTGATGGTGAATCTTTCTGGCATGATCCCGCTGATCTTTGCCAGTGCTATTTTGCAATTCCCTGCCATTGTCGCCAGCTATTTTACTCAGAATGAAAATCAGGCAGTTGCTGATTTCTTCCTGGGCGTTCAGAATTTCTTTGGTGCTACTGGTACCAATAACTGGGGTTACTGGACGATCTATTTCCTCATGGTTGTGATTTTCACCTTTTTCTATACAACCGTGTTGTTCGATCAACAAAATTATGGTGAAAACCTGAAAAAGGCTGGTGCCAGTGTTCCAGGTGTGTTGACCGGAGCCCCGACCCAAAAATATCTAAGCACAGTCCAGAGTCGCATTACGCTAGTAGGCGCGGTATTCCTTGGCGTTGTCGCTATCATGCCCTTCCTGCTCGGTTTGATATTGTCGATATTCAATATATCCGCTGCCAATAACACCGGAATATTCCTAATCACATCCTCGGGTCTGCTCATTGTGGTGGGTGTCGTCCGCGATACCTTCCAAAATATCGATGCAGAACTCAAGTTACACGGCTATCAGGACTCGTTGCTTGTCCGATAGGGTTGAGCCAATGCCTACCTACATTGTTTTGCTTGGACCTCCTGGAGCAGGCAAGGGAACGCAAGCTGAGATCCTTGCAAAGAAAACCAGCCTCGCACATGTTTCGTCTGGTGATTTGTTTCGCGAGAATATAAAAAATCAGACCGAACTTGGAAAACTCGCCCAGTCTTATATGCATAAAGGCGAACTGGTACCGGATGATGTGACGATTGCAATGATCCGTGATCGTATCTCTCGCCAAGATTGTGTTGCCGGTGCGATTTTAGACGGTTTTCCCCGCACCCCAAACCAGGCGAACGCGCTTGAGAAAATGCTGGCGGAGTTCAAAGGGGAAGTGAATGCGGTTCCGTATATCACTGCCGCTGAAAATGTTCTCGTAGAACGAACAAGCGGACGTTGGACTTGCCGTGCTCAGGGTCACATCTACCACGAGAAATTCAACCCGCCAAAGCAGGCTGGAATTTGTGATGTAGATGGTTCTGAAATTTACCAGCGCGATGATGATAAGGTTGAAACTGTGACGAAGCGCATCCGGGTATATCTTGAACAAACCATGCCGTTGGTGGATTACTATCGCCAGGCTGGAAAGTTGATCGAGATCAATGGGATGCAGCCTGTTGAGCAAGTTACGAAAATATTGCTTGACGCATTGAAATAAAGAAATATTTGTGAATTCGCAGAGGCGAACCCTCTGTTTAGAAATCAGGACGTACTCATGTTTCATGAACGCCGGATCAACATCAAAACTCCTGCTGAGCTGAAGATCATGCGCGAGGCAGGGCGCATTAATGCAAGTGTTCATGCAGCACTGAAAGAACTTTTACAACCAGGTGTGACGACGGCAGACCTCAACGCGGCTGCTGAGGAAGTGCTGAAGTCACATGGATGTGTATCGCCGTTCAAAGGCTATGGACACCCGCCGTTTCCTGCATCCATTACAGTCAGCATCAATGATGAAATGGTGCATGGAATTCCCAACTCAAGGCGCAAGCTGAAGGATGGGGACGTCGTTTCAATCGATTGTGGCACAGTGTACCAAGGCTACGTAGCAGACTCAGCGTTTTCGGCTGGGGTGGGGCAGGTCTCGCAGGAGGCACAAACGTTGCTCGAAGTTACGGAAGCGGCATTGCATGCGGGCATCGCACAGATGCGCAAAGGCAAACTTACCGGAGATATCTCCGCGGCGATACAGAAATATGTAGAAAACCATGGGCTGCATGTCACCCGCGAATACACCGGACACGGTGTCGGGAAGGACATGCACGAAGGTCCGCAAGTGCCAAATTACGGCGCGGCGGGAACCGGTCTTCCTCTTAAACCAGGAATGACCATTGCCCTGGAACCCATGGTCTTAGTAGGGACGTTTGAAACACGCGTCCTACCGGATAAGTGGACGGTAGTTTCCGCAGACGGGTCGTTGACGGCGCACTTTGAACATACAGTCGCCGTTACCGAAGGAGAACCTCAAATCCTGACTGTCTTATGACCCTGCGGGTAGCCGTAAAAA
>JAFLCF010000247.1 GCA_017303735.1 Anaerolineae bacterium | reverse complement strand
TTTGAACGTTGGCAAGCAATGAATTGAACACTGAAAGTGCAGACTGAGCACGCAGGTTGGCGAGTTCCTTCTTGAGTTCAGAAACTTCATCTTGCAAGGCGTCCACTCTGGCAGGGACTTCATCCACAGAGGTCTTGAGCGAGCCTGCGGTCTGTTTCAGAGTCTTGAAGCGTTTCTGAATCAACTCATACGCGCCACGCCCGGTAACCGCTTCGATACGGCGCACACCCGCCGCCGCCGAGCTTTCGCTGACGATGATAAATGCACCGACATCAGAGGTGCGCTCAAGGTGAGTACCGCCGCACAACTCGTAGGAGTATTTATCTTGCTCATCTTCCATAATGGAGATGGTGCGGACGACTTCGCCGTATTTCTCACCGAAGAGCGCCATCGCACCTTCTTTCTTGGCTTCGTCGAGGGATTTGGTCACTTTGACCACGGGCATATCCATCGCCACGGCTTCGTTGACCATTTTCTCGACGCGTTCGATCTGGTCGGGGGTCATGGCTTCGGGGTGGTTGAAGTCGAAGCGCAGATGAGTCGGTGAGACGAGCGAGCCCGCCTGCTTGGCTTGGTCGCTCAAAATTTCGTGCAGCGCCTTGTGCAACAAGTGCGTGGCGGTGTGGTTACGCATGATGTCATGGCGGCGGGTCGCGTCCACTTCGGCGGTGGCTTTGTCACCCACTTTGGGATGACCTGAGATGACTTCACCGATATGAACGATCACGCCCGCAGACGCGCGGCGAATGCCGGTGACTTCGATTTCCCAACCGCCAGCATCAGGGCGGGAGGACCCCGCCCCTACCGAACGGATAAAACCGGTGTCGTTGACCTGACCGCCCGCTTCAATATAAAAGCCGGTCTTGGGCAGAATAACCTCAACTTGGTCATCCAGTTTGGCGGAGTCTACAGACTGTCCGTTCACGACGAGGGCGAGGACTTCAAGGTTTGAATAGCGAGCAACATCCGTACCGTTGTAGGGATCGTATTCCACGCCGTCTTTGCCGAGTTTGCCTTTGGCTTGCAGGTCTTTGAGAATGCCTGCAAAGTATTCAGCATCTTCACCGCCGAGTTTGCCCATGGCTTTGCCGCCACCAGAAGCCACTGCATGTTCTTCTTTGGCTGTGGTGAAACCGGCTTCGTCCACATCGAGTCCCTGTTCGCGGGCGATGTCACGGGAAATTTCAAAGGGCAAACCATAGGTCGCGTATAAATCGAAAGCTTTGTGACCATCAAGGACGGTCTGATTGGAAGATCGAAGCTCCGAGAGTAGATTCTCTAAATGGGCTGTACCCGCCTCAACCGTACGTGCGAAGCGGACTTCTTCCCGAGTCAGATTATCCAAAATGGCGGGTTGAGCTTTCTTCAGTTCGGGGTAGAAGTCGCCGTAGTAGTCGATCACGGCTTGAGCGACCTTGGCGAGGAAGGGTTCGTTGAGCCCAATCTTCGAGCCGAAGCGTGCGGCGCGGCGGACGATCATGCGCGCCACGTAGTTACGACCCGCATTGCCCGGCACGACGCCATCGGCGATGAGGAAGGAGGCAGAACGGACATGGTCACAGATCACGCGATAGGGCGTGAAGTTGGCGAGCATTTCTTTTTCGCTGTGACCGGTGAGCGAGCGCAGCACTTCGAGCGAGCCTGCAAAGAGGTCGGTCTTGTAATTTGAGTCAACGCCTTGCAGAACAGAGACAATGCGCTCGAAGCCCATGCCGGTGTCAACATGTTTGGCAGGCAAGGGTTCGAGACGACCATCGTCGAAGAGATTGTATTGGATGAAAACGTTGTTCCACAGTTCGAGGTAGCGCGTACATTCGCCGTTCACACCGCAGACGTGGTCGGTGCCGCGCAAGTTATCGCGTTCTTCGCCGAGGTCAATGTGAATTTCGGAGCACGGTCCGCAGGGACCGGTCTCTGCCATTTGCCAGAAGTTTTCTTTGCGCCCGAAGAAGAGGACGTGTTCAGGGTCGAAGCCGGGCTGTTTCTTCCAGATGTTCGCGGCTTCGTCATCTTGCGGCACGTTGCCTTTGTCGTCGCGGAAGCAGGTGGCGTAGAGCTTGTCTTTGGGCAAGCCCCACACTTCGGTGAGCAACTGCCAGGACCAGGCGATGGCTTCTTCTTTGTAATAGTCGCCAAATGACCAGTTGCCGAGCATTTCAAAGAAGGTGTGATGCGTATCATCGCGACCCACATCTTCGAGGTCGTTGTGCTTGCCTGCCACGCGCATGCACTTCTGCGAGTCGACGGCGCGGGTGTAGGGCTTTTTGTCGGTGCCGATGAAGACATCTTTGAACTGCACCATACCCGAGTTGGTGAAGAGCAGCGTGCCATCCCCACCGGGGACGAGGGACATGGACGGCACGGCGGTGTGCTTATGTTCGACGAAGAAGTCAATAAAGTCTTGGCGGATCTGGTTGCCTGTGTGTTTTTTGGTCATAGCGGTGAAAACTCCAATTTTCTGAAAATGGCTGGCGAATTATACCAATGGAAGGTTGCAGGGGCGACCCTTCAGGGCTGAGCAAGTCTGTCCTATCCATCTGGGCGGGTCGCCCCTACATACACAAATAAAAAGTCCCGAGAACCTGTTCGGTTTCGGGACTGGGTTTCCTTTCGGTTCCGTCTCAAGCCGTGGCAGGTTCACAGAGCGCGCATGTAGCGGCGGCGGTAGCTTGAGCGGCTGCGGACGGGTTGAAGATGGTTTTCATATTGGCGCGATTATACAGGGCAGAGTGGAATTTGGGGAGGGTAGGTGTAAAAAGTGACGGTCACTTCGGGTAAAATTACTCAAAGGGATTTTATTATGCCGATCACTCCGCAGGAATTTATTAGCAAATGGAAGCGCGTTACGGCGCGGGAAAAACAAACCTATCAGGAACATTTTCTTGATCTGTGCCAGCTTGTGGGGCATCAGACCCCGAACGATTATGACCCGACCGGCACGCGCTTTGCTTTTGAGATGGGTGCGGCAAAAACCAGCGGCGGACAAGGCTGGGCAGATGTGGCGAAGCTCGGCTTTTTTGGTTGGGAGTATAAGGGCAAGGATGCAGACCTGGATAAAGCGTATGAACAGCTTCTCCGTTATCGCGATGCGCTTCAGAATCCGCCCGTGCTTGTAGTCTCCGACATTAACTTTATCGTCATCCGAACCAATTACACCAACCTGCCCACGCGCACGTATACCCTCGCGCTCGATGACCTGCTCAAGCCTGAGAGCATTCAACTGCTCAAAAAAGTTTTTAGCAGCCCCGAAGACCTGAAACCCAAAGAGACGATTGAAAGCGTAACGCGTGAGGCGGCAGAGAAGTTTGCCAAGCTTGCCAAGAACCTGCGCGATTACGGTGAGACGCCGCAAGACGTGGCGCATTTTCTGATTCGCTTGTTGTTCTGTTTGTTCGCCGAAGATATTGGTCTGTTGCCTGAGAGGCTCTTCCCACGCCTACTCGAACAGACGCGCCGCAACGCGGGCGATTTTCAAGAAGTATTGCGGCAACTCTTCCGTGCCATGAACACGGGCGGATATTTCGGCTCGGATAAGATTCTGCACTTCAATGGCGGCTTGTTCGACGATGACCGCGTGCTGAAAATGGACGGCGCGGATATGGACATCATCGCCGATATTGACGGCTTGGATTGGGGCGCCATTAAACCGTCTATCTTTGGCACCTTGTTCGAGCGCGGACTTGACCCTTCCAAACGTTCACAACTTGGCGCACATTACACGGGTGAAGACGATATTTTATTGATCGTGGAACCGGTGTTGATGGCTCCTTTGCGCCGTGAGTGGACGGAGTTGCAGGTTGAATGTCGAAGGTTGAAGGTTGAAGAACAAGGTAAAGAAAGAGGAAAGACGAAAGAAGGGTTGAGGAAAAAGATTCAAAGTGGTTTGCTGGCTTTCATGGACAAGGTCGCTGCCGTGAAAGTGCTTGACCCGGCTTGTGGAAGCGGCAACTTTTTGTATGTTGCCTTGCGCTTGTTGTTAGATTTGCAAAATGAAGTGGCTGCCTTTGCCGAAGAGATGGGCATGCCGCGCCCCTTTGTGACCGTGACCCCGGCGCAGTTGTTTGGCATTGAAACCAACGAGTACGCGCACGAACTGGCGCAGATGACGATTCAGATCGGCTACATTCAATGGCTGAGAGATAACGGGTATGGTCAACCCAAAGAGCCGATTTTGAAGAAGTCTCAGAACATCAGGCACAGAGATGCGCTGATGTCGTACGGTCCCAACGCGTTGATGGATCGAGATGAATTGCTAGAAACGATAGATACGGCACTGAAGAGTGCGCCCGAGCAAGGTAAGATCGTGATTGAACCCGAGTGGCCCGCCGTGGATGTCATCCTCGGCAACCCGCCGTTTTTGGGTGGCAATAAGATTCGCGCCGAATTAGGCGATGACTATGTAAATACACTTTTCAAATTATACGAAGGACGTGTACCTGCTTTTGCAGACTTGGTTTGTTACTGGTTTGAAAAAGCCCGCGCCATGATTGAAGAAGGCAAGGCAAAGCGAGCTGGTTTGCTTGCGACAAATTCCATTCGGGGCGGTGTCAACCGAAAAGTTTTGGAAAGAATCAAAGAAACTGGCGATATTTTCTGGGCGCAATCTGACCGAGATTGGGTTTTGGATGGCGCGGCAGTTCGTGTTTCTATGGTTGGTTTTGATAATGGAAAGATAAGAGAAAAAAACCTTGATAATGTTTCAGTAAATGAAATAAATGCAGACCTCACTTCAACTACAAATGTGACTAAATCCAAACAATTAGATGAGAACATTGGCATTTGTTTTATGGGCCCATCTGCGAAAGGTCCGTTTGATATTGATGAAGAATTAGCAAAAACGATGCTCGGCACTACTGGCAACCCTAATGGAAAACCTAATTCGGATGTAGTTAAGCGTGTTGCAAGCGCGATTGATTTAGTGCAAGAACAACGAAACAAATGGACTATTGATTTTGCGTTAATGAACGAAGAAGAAGCGGCTGGTTATGAAATGCCTTTTGAGTATGTAAAAAAGCATGTATATCCTGTACGCTCACAAAACCGGCGTGCGGCTTATGCTCAAAAATGGTGGCAATACGCAGAAGCACGTCCCGGTTTAAGAAAAGCATTGAAAAATAAATCTAGGTTTATCGCTACGCCAGGAGTTTCAAAACACAGAATCTTTGTCTGGATAGAAAAGAATATATTATGCAATCAAGGAACCCTAGTGATTGCAAGAGATGATGATTATTTCTTCGGTGTATTACACTCCAAACTTCATGAAGTTTGGGCATTAAAACAAGGAACATCTTTAGAAGATCGCCCGCGTTATACACCTACCACCACCTTTGAAACCTTCCCCTTCCCCTACGTGCCGGGGTCGGAGCCAAAGAACCAAAAGGTCGCCGCCATCGCGTCCGCTGCAAAAGAGTTGGTCGAGCAACGAGATCGCTGGCTCCAGACCTCGGAGGTCTCACTGGAAGACTCCAAGTCCTTGAAACCGTCCAAAAAGACCTCCGAGGTCTCGTCGACGGTCAAGCGCACGCTCACGAACCTGTATAACCAACGTCCCACCTGGCTGGAGCTGGCACACAAGAAGTTAGATGACGCTGTCTTCGCCGCCTACGGCTGGGAGAATACCTTGTCCGATGAGGAGATTTTGGAGCGGCTGTTGGCGTTGAATTTGGAGAGAAGCAAGTGATAATGCCCTAGAAGAATAATTTAAATTCATGTAACAGGAGTATGCAGTATGAAAAACGACATCGAAAAAGGCACGAGCATTCCC
>JAFLCF010000246.1 GCA_017303735.1 Anaerolineae bacterium | reverse complement strand
GCCCTCCGTGTTGAAGTAGCGTGATTATATCAAGTTACAAAAGGTGACAGTCAGCTTTAAGCTGACTGTCACCTGAGTTATTACCTGAACGGACACACATCCGCGGGCACGTAGATGTGACTCTGCGCCCCGTGGTAATCACTGCCGAGCGGAATCAGAATCTCCGGGTGTTCCACCGCGTATTGGATCGCCGCCGCGCAGCTATCGTACATCTTATGCGTGGACTGATACGCTTCCCAAAAAGTAGTTGCCATCTCCACGTAGGGAGTGGCGTATTGATCTGTGCCAAAAGTATCTTGCAAAGTTTGGTATGTGGATGCGGCTTCTGATTCCTGTCCCTGTACAAGGTGGAGGAGCATGATACGGTAATAGGCGTAGGCGGCGAGATGGGGGTATTCGGTGAGGTCAGGAATAGGAGTTGGGGGAAGCACCGGGTTTGTATCAAATCGAGAATTAAAGACAAAGATTTCATAATCATTTCGTTCAGGCGACCACCATTCAAGATCATTGTTATTGACCGCCTCTTGATAAAAGGATAAGGCACTCGTGTAGTTTCCATAAGATATTTGACGATCACCGTCCTGAATTGCTTGAAATCGATATTCTGGAGATTCAAAATTCCCTGGTTTCAGATTGACATAATTTTTACCGTTCCAGCCTAAAGTAGTAGTCTCTTTGCGAAAAGGAATCCAGAGCCATAGTGTAAGACCTGAAGCTTCTTTCAATGTTTTCAGATCGTGTTCCAAAATAATTTCCCTAGTCCCGTCTCCGTTCGTATCTCTTATTTTGTAGTTGGTAGTAGTAAAGGCTGAATCAATTACAGTACCAGATGAAGCATCTAGTCCAAGATCGATTAACGAGCGAAAAGTATTTCCGTCCCATTCAAAAATATAGACTTCAGCAGACCCATAGTGATCGAAGTTGTAAAAAAATAGTTCGGGAAGCCCGTTCTTATTTAAGTCAAGAATATCTTTTAGCTGAATTGTAAAAACACCATTAGGTTCGAATTCAAGCAAGTCCTCATATTTTCCATTATTACAACCAAGAATATCGTATCGCCATATCCCATAGACACCTACTTCGCTTTCATCATCCCCCGTCAATTCCATGATTGTAAATTGAGGATTTTTTTCAAGTTGATCTGAAATTCCCCCAGACCTTAAGTAATCCAAAATATCATAAACGCCAGAGCTATGGGGAGTTGCAAACTCTGCTACAACGGAAGGATCTTCCTTCGGGCACTCTGCCTTCTCCGCCGGTGTGACCGTGACAATGGTTGAGACATCGAAAGTCGGGGTGAAGGTTGGGATGGTGGGTAGGGGTGTGATGGTAGCTGTGGGTGTTTGAGTCGTTGTCGGTGTTATGGTTGGTGTCCCTGTTTGTGCGGGAGACGCGGGCTGTGTGGATACTGTCCCGCAAGCGGAGAGGGTTAGGCTGATTGCAAAGAAAAGGGAGAAAAGTTTTTTCATCGTCCACCTCAGTGATGGGATTATACTTCCATCAGACCATAGACAATGGACGATTGACCGTGGTCCACCGTCTATGGTCAATCGTCTCCTCGAAGAGGAACCCATGACCCACACCACATTCAACTCTCGTCGTTCGCCCGTGTACTCCCGCCGTGGAATTGTCGCCACCTCGCAGCCGTTGGCTACTGCTGCGGGGCTTGAAGCGCTTTCGAAGGGTGGCAATGCTGCCGATGCGGCTGTGGCTGCCGCCGCCGCGCTGAATGTCACCGAGCCAACCTCCACGGGCATTGGCGGGGATATGTTCGCGCTGTATTACGACGCGCAGACTCAACAGGTGACCGCCCTGAACGGATCGGGGCGCGCTCCTTCTGCGCTGACGCTTGATCGGCTAAAGCGTGAGGTACTCCTCGCTGACAGTTTGCCGTTCTATCATCCGCATACGGTGACTGTCCCTGGGGCGTGTGCGGGTTGGTGTGACTTGATTTCAAAACACGGCTCGCTCTCGTTGACGGAAATCCTCGCGCCTGCGATTCGACTCGCGGATGAAGGCTTTCCCGTCGCGCCAATTACGGCTCACTTTTGGGGGCGTGGCGCGGACAGGCAATTGAAGTCCGCGTTGAATGGGCATGAGTTGACCATCGACGGGCGTGCGCCGAGGACAGGTGAAATTTTCCAAAACAAAGGTCTGGCAAAAACGTTCAAACTCGTCGCGGAGCGGGGTGCTCTCGGCTTTTACCAAGGCTCGGTTGCAGAATCAATCGTCGCCGTAATTAAAGAGGCGGGCGGATGTTTATCCGCTGAAGACCTCGCATCACATGTATCCACTTGGGAGACTCCGCTTTCGGTAGATTATCGCGGACTGCGCGTGTATGAATGTCCACCGAATGGACAGGGCATTACGGCGCTGATCGCGTTGAACATCCTCGAAGGCTTTGATCTGGCTTCAATGGATTTGCTCTCGACCGAAAAAATGCACCTGATGATCGAAGCCATGCGCCTCGCGTTTGCCGACGCGAAGTGGTATGTGAGCGACCCCGCGTTCTCGAAGATCCCGATGCAGGAATTGCTCTCGAAAGAATATGCGAGCGAGCGCCGCAAGTTGATCGACCTGAAACGCGCCACCGTTGACCCGCGTCGCGGCTCGCCGGTGAATGCTTCGGGCACGGTCTATTTGAGCGTGGTGGATGGCATGGGCAATGCCTGTTCGTTCATCAACAGCAATTACATGGGCTTTGGCACGGGCATTGTGCCGAAGGGCTGGGGCTTCACCCTGCAAAACCGCGGACATAACTTCAGCCTCGACCCGAATCATCCCAATGCGCTTGCGCCGGGTAAACGTCCGTACCACACCATCATCCCTGCAATGGTGACTCGTGTGTCGGATAATTCGTTGTACGCTTCATACGGCGTGATGGGCGGCTTCATGCAGCCACAGGGACACGTTCAAGTTTTATCGGCGTTGAAAGATGGCGGGCTTGATCCACAGTCTGCGCTGGATCTGCCGCGCTTCTGTTTGGATGCAGATTCCAAAGGTGGCAGAGTGGATATCGAAGAAGGTATGCCGACTGCCACTGTGAACGCCCTGCGCGAAATGGGGCATTCATTGAATGATGTCAGCGGGTACGAGCGGGCGGTCTTCGGCAGAGGGCAGGTGATCCTGCGTGATGAAGCGGGTGTGCTATGCGGAGGCAGTGATCCGCGGGCAGATGGATATGCGGGTTCATTGTAGAGCAGCTATTAGCAATCAGCGGTCAGCTTTCAGCTTTTGGGCTGATTGCTGACCGCTGATTGTTTCTTTCAACTGATAGCTTTTTTTCTACGACTCTAACTCACCGAACCAACCTTTGCGTTCCATCCATTTGACTAGTTCAAGCACGGGCGAGATGGTCAACGAGAGCGCGCCGATGATGAGCCAGTCCACGAGTGGCAGGCTGAAGGTGTTGAACGGTTCATGCAAAGCGGGGACGTACACGATCAAGATCAACAGCACGGCTTCCCATAAAATGGCGGTGTTGAGCCACTTGTTCTCGAACGGACGATTGAAAATGGAATGGCGATCCGAGCGGAAGTTGTAGGCTTTAAAGAACTGCGCCAGCACGAGCGAGACGAAGGTCATCGTCATAGCTTCTTCCTGACTGCGCCCGGAATTCATCGCCCAGATGAACAGACCGAGATTGATAACTGTAGACCAGATACCGCCAGCCAACATCAACGCGACGACTGGGCGGGTGAAAATGCCCGTCTTTTGGTTGCGCGGCTTGCGCTTCATCAAATCTTTTTCAGCAGGGTCCACCGAGAGCGCCAGCGCGGGCAAACCGTCGGTGGCGAGGTTGACGTAGAGAATTTGCACAGCGGTCAGCGGCAGGGGCAAGCCGAGCAACGCCGAGCCAGCCATGAGACCGATCTCACCGATATTCGAAGAGAGCAGATACATCAAATATTTTTTGATGTTGCCGAACACGCCGCGACCTTCTTCCACGGCCGCAACGATGGACGCGAAGTTGTCATCGGTCAGGGTCATGGCGGCGGCTTCTTTGGTGACATCGGTGCCGGTGATGCCCATCGCAATGCCGATGTCCGCTTTTTTGAGGGCGGGTGCGTCGTTCACGCCGTCACCGGTCATTGCCACAATGTGTTCATTGGCTTGAAGTGCCGTCACCACGCGCAACTTGTGAGCAGGCGAAACACGCGCATACACGTCAATGGTTTCCACTTCGCGTTTGAAATCTTCGTCGGAAATGTCGTCGAGTTCTGCACCAGTAACCACACGTCCGGTCTTGAGCAAGCCGAGTTCACGTGCTACGGCTTGCGCGGTGACAGGATGGTCGCCCGTAATCATCACAGGGCGAATGCCTGCACTTTCACAAATGGCAATCGCTTCTTTGGCTTCAGGGCGCGGAGGGTCGATCATGCCTGCCAGCCCGAGGAAGGTCATGCCGGTTTGAGCAGATTCAAGTACAGCGTCTGGTTTGGATGCGATGGCAAGCACACGCAACGCTTGGCTGGCAAAACTTTGCGCAGTATCGAGTACTTGTTTGCGGGTCGCCTCATCTAATTTTTTCACGCCGCTTGAAGTTAGCACCGAATCGCAATTTTCCAAAATGATTTCCGGCGCGCCTTTGGTATATGCCACCGTGCCCTTCTCAGTTTTGTGGAGGGTGGTCATGCGCTTGGATTCGGATGTGAATGGAATTTCCTGCGTGCGTGGATAGGTATCATCCAACGCATCTTTCTTAAGCCCGGCTTTGGCAGCGGCTACGACGAGTGCGCCTTCGGTGGGATCGCCTTTGATGTCCCAATCGTTCTTTTCATTGCTGGCTTCATCTTTGACAATGGTGGCATCCGAAGCGAGGGTGGCGGCGGTGAGCATTTGCTTTAATTCAGCAGAGGCTTCCACAGTTTTTCCGTCGATGGAGAATTGACCGACGGGTTCATAGCCTGAACCGCTCACGTCAAAGACCTGACTCGCCGCGAACAATTTGCGGACGGTCATTTCGTCTTTGGTGAGCGTGCCGGTTTTATCGGAGCAGATCACGGATGTACTGCCGAGTGTTTCCACTGCGGGCAGACGGCGAATGAGCGCATTACGTTTGACCATCTTCTGCACGCCGATGGCAAGTGAGATGGTGACGACAGCGGGCAAGGCTTCTGGCACAACGGCAACCGCGAGTGCAATGCCGAAGATGAGCATTTCGATGAATGGCTGTCCGCGTAGGAGACCAAGCGCGACGATGATGGCAACGACAACAAATGCCGCGCGCGCCAACACGGAGCCGACCTTATCAAGATTTTGCTGCAACGGTGTCTTGCTGCTTTCAACGGTCTGTAATAATTGCGCGATCTTACCAAACTCAGTTTGCATACCCGTGGCAACGATCAACGCCCGTCCACGCCCGTAGGTGGCGGCGGTTCCAGCGTAGACCATGTTCTTGCGGTCGCCCACAGGCATCTCTTGAGTCGGAAGCGCGTCCGTGTGTTTTTCCACTGGAACAGATTCACCTGTCAGCGCAGCTTCCTCAATTTGTAAATTGATCGATTCGATCAAGCGCCCATCGGCAGGGATGCGATCACCTGTGTGCAGAATCACCACATCACCGGGTACCACTTCACGCGCGGGCACTTTCACTTCGGTGCCGTCGCGCAAGACTGTTGCCGTTGGCGCTGCCATTTGTCGCAGCGCTTCGATGGCGCGTTCGGCGCGATATTCCTGCACGAAGCCAAGACCCACTGCAAATAAAACGATGACGGCAATGACGATCGACTCGGTGGCGTGACCCAGAAAAAATGAAATGCCGGTTGCGCCCAGCAGGATTAAGATGA
>JAFLCF010000245.1 GCA_017303735.1 Anaerolineae bacterium | reverse complement strand
AAACTCAATGAATGAAACTGTACAACTTCTGAATGCCAAAAACCTGAAACTGCACTTTCGCACCCAAAATGGAATTGTTCAAGCGGTGGATGGCGTAGACCTCGAACTTGATTTTCATCGCGCAGTGGTCATCCTCGGTGAGTCTGGCTGCGGGAAAACTTCCCTTTCCAAAGCCATGCTGCGGTTGCTTCCGCGTAATGTGGCGGCGTACAGCGGCGAAATGCGCCTGAAAGGCAGAGACATCATGCCGTACACCGATGAGGAATACCGTCAGAATGTGCGCTGGGTAGGCATCTCCCTTGTGCCGCAAGCTGCCATGAATGCTTTGAACCCGGTGCTCACGGTGGGAGATCAGGCTTCTGAGCCTGCCGTTCTGCATCTCGGTTTGAGCAAGGAAGAAGCGCTTGGGGTCGTTTACAAAATGTTCCAGCATGTTGGTGTCCCGGCAGATTTTATACATCGCTATCCGTTCGAGCTCAGCGGCGGGATGCGCCAACGCGTTGCATTGGCGATGGCGCTGGTTACATCGCCCAGCCTGATCATTCTGGACGAACCGACTTCCGCGCTTGATCTGCTCACGCAGGCGAATATTATGAATGTCCTCAAGCGCATCAAACAGGAGCTGGGCACATCCTTCATTCTCATCACCCATGATATCGCCACCTCTAGCGAACTCGCTGACGAAGTGGCAGTGATGTATGCCGGGCAGATCGTGGAGACGGGGGAGGCGCGCGATTTTTTCCCTGCACCGCTGCACCCCTATTCGCAAATGTTGATGGCAAGTGTCCCACGCTTGCGTAGCGACAGTGACCCGATCTTCATCACCGGGCAGCCGCCCAGCCTGATGAACCCGCCCACAGGGTGCCGCTTTGCAGCGCGTTGTCCGTTCCGTTTTGAAAAATGCAGCGAAGAACCACCGGTTTTCCTCAAAGGGAATCGCAAGGTCAAATGCTGGCTGCATCAATAAGATTCCAGGAAGCCTTCCATGCCATCTCATGCTCTATACGACGCATTGTATTTATTCAAAGATATTCACAAGGTGGTGCTTGATTTCGCTGCTGAACTGGACGAGGAGCAACTGCGCTGGCGTCCGCGCGGGTATAGCACTTCGATCGGCTTTCACCTCTGGCATCTTGCCCGCGAGTCTGATTTTTTACGAGCCATTATTTTGGAACGCACGCCTCAACTGGGAGAAGAATTTGGTGAAGCAAAAGAGATCTGGGCAGCCGAACAACTTGCCCAGCGTTGGGGCTTTCCCACTGACCTAACTGCCACCGTGGGCACAGGTTTAAGCGATGAAGTTGCCGCCACCCTGCCTATGCCGCCCAAGGAAGAATTGGTGGATTACTTAAGACGATCGTATACAGCTCTTGAGATGTTTATCGAGCTTCTGGATTCACGTTACCCCACATTCGATGGTCTCGAAGAAGATATGAAAAAGAAACTGCAAAACATCCGCATGAACCTGCTCGCTTTCCTGTCACACGACTGCCGACATTTGGGTATGGTGGAATGCTTGAAGGGATTGCAAACAGGTTTTGGCTCTGCCACAGAAAAGCGCCAGCCATGATCCACACTACAGAAATTAAAGAGGCTATGAAAATGTCATCGAAAATACAGGAACAGCAGGAGGTCTTGCTGTCGATCCATGATCTGCATGTTTGGTATGAACTGCGCCGCTTTGGATTCAACGTGGTGGGGCATGTCAAAGCAGTAAACGGTATCAGCTTTGAGTTAAGTCGTGGGGAAACCGTGGCAGTTGTCGGCGAGAGTGGATGCGGAAAATCCACCTTGATGAAAACGATCCTGGGGATCAACGTCCCGACGAGCGGTGAATTGGTCTTTGAGGGATTGAATTTATCCAATCTGCATGGCAAGGCATTGCAGGAGTATCGCTTTGGGATCGGGTATGTGCAGCAGGACCCTTATGGCGCCTTGCCTCCCTTTATGAATGTTGAACAGATCCTTGAAGAGCCGCTGATTATTAGCGGTATCAAGAATAAAACGGAACGGCTTGAACGCATTCGCAAGATCATGCATGAGGTGAAGCTTCACCCTGTGGAAGATTTTCTACATAAGTATCCACACATGTTGAGCGGTGGGCAGCAACAACGTGTGGTGATTGCACGCGCCATGGTTCTGGCACCCAAAATGATCGTGGCAGATGAGCCCGTTTCGATGCTTGATGCTTCGGTGCGGGTCGAGATCTTAAAACTGATGCATGTCTTGCAAGAGCAATATCATCTTTCGGTCATTTATATTACTCACGATCTTTCAACGGTGAAATATTTTTCAGCGCGCATCTTTGTGATGTATGCGGGTAGTCTCGTTGAAAAAGCGGACACACGCCGTTTGCTCGAAAACCCGTTGCACCCATATACACATGCCTTGCTGGCAGCTACCTCAGACCCCAATGCTGCGAACGCAGATACGTACAAATCCATTCCGCCCGGCGAGCCGCCCAGCCTTGCCAACCCTCCTAAGGGATGTCGTTTTCATCCGCGTTGTTCTCAAGCGATCGCTGGTTTATGCGATCAGAAAGACCCGCCGGAATTTGAACCTGAACCTGATCATCAGGTTGCCTGTTGGTTGTATCAACCATGATGAAAAGACCGCGCCTCCTCCTTGCTGTGGGAGTGACTCTGTTATTCCTTGGCGTTCTCCTCCCATTTCTGATGGTTATCCAGGTATTGGAACCGACCTTCTTTTTGCTGTTCTTTTCATCGGGTTCATCTACGGTAGGTTTTGGGTTGGGCATGCTTGGGTTTACCCAATGGTCACGCAGTTCGAAGAAGAAATGAAAATAAGAGCCCCAGACGATTCCGTCTGGGGCTCTTATTTTTCGGGCTCAAGATAAGCTGCTAGGCTTTTGACTCGTCTAATGCGCGGAAGCGGTGAATGAAGTACACCGCCAGGCCCAGCAGAAGAATGGCATTGGCTTGATGCAGCAATGCGATGACGATGTTGACATAAGAAAGAATGGTCAAAACACCGAGCGTGATCTGTAATACGACCACACCGATCAACCAGATCATCCCTTTTTGGATGTCAGCGGGGTAGTTCTGCTTTTTAATGATGTAGTACACGACCGGCACAAGGATGATTCCCAGCCAGGCGAACCAGCGATGGATAAAGACAATGGTCTGTGGAGTTTCAAAGATATTCACCCATGAATTGAAGAGATTGGGCGGAATCCATTTTCCAAGCATAAGGGGCCAGGTATCTGAAACATGCCCGGCTTTGAGCCCGGCGGTGAAGCCTCCATACGTGATCTGAATGATAAGCACCACAAACGACACAATCGCCAGTTTTGATGGCAGAGACCATTTGGCTTTTTTGCCCGCTTTATGAAAGCCATACCGATGACCGGTTGCCGTCCAAATGGCGAGGCTGAAGAGGGTGAGTGCCAGAAGCAGGTGTGCGGTCAGGCGAAAGTGATCGACAGCAGGGCTGTCTACCAATCCGCTGGCGACCATAAACCAGCCCATGAAGGCTTGCCCAATGAAGAGCATGCCCATTGCAAAGTAGATACCGAATTCCTTGAACGGAATGGTCTTTCGAAAAAGGAAGTAAAAAACTGGGAAAGCGTAGATCAAACCGGCAAGACGGGCAACCAGGCGGTGAAACCATTCAATATAGAAAATGTATTTATATTCATCCAGTGTCATGCCCTTGTTGATCTTGAGATATTCAGGACTTTGCTGATACTTGGCAAATTCCGCTTCCCATTGATGCTGCCCCATTGGCGGGACAGTCCCATTAATGGGATTCCATTCGACGATGGAAAGCCCTGAACGGGTGAGACGGGTAAACCCACCGAATACGACGAGGAACGCCACGAACCCGGCAAAAATGTACAGCCAGATCATCACGGCGCGGTTTTGAGTGTTTGGCATATTGTTCTCCGATTGTGAATTGGCGGGATTATAGCATCGGGGAGTTAATGGGTTGTTAGAACTTTTGTCACAACTTGGAGGTCACGTTTGTAACGCGGCAAATTTTTAGGGTGAGATCAGGCTTGGGTGGGGGAGCAGGATCGAGGTCAGAGTTGAGGCGAAAAAAAACAGCGTGGAGGGAAAATCCACGCTGTTTTGGTGCGTCCGTTTAAGCGCCGTTACGCATCTGATTGAGCAGGGCACGATAGTCATCAACATTGGGTGGGTTCATCAGAACGATCTGATTGATGACATCCATGGCGCCTTGTTTGTCGCCTTTTTCGAGCAGGGTTTCTCCTAATTGGTCAAGGAGTGGGATGGCTTCTGCCATGCGCCCCATCCGGTAGAGAAGGGCGGCAAGGGTGCGTTTTAGCAAGGGCTGATTATCGTGTTCGCGCACAAGGTCTTCAAGGAAGCTAAGCGCGGGTTCTTTTTTGTTCTGGCTTTCAAGATGAGTGATGTAACTTTCGAGCTCGCTTAGCGCGCGGTCGTGCTGACCCATGCGCATGTTCAGTTCGATCAATTGTTTGCGCGCGGCATCATCGTCAGGGATGAGGGTGCGGATTTGTTCAAAAACGCGCAGGGCTTGTTTCCAATCGAGGCGCTGCATGTCGATATCTGCCATGCGCTGCAAAATGTGGATGTTCCACTCGCGGCTGGCGCTGCCTTGCTGGACGAGGCGCAGGGCGTTGGTGTAGGTCTTGCGTGCCATGTCTAACTCGGCGAGCCGGTATTGGATGGCGGCAAGTTCAAGATATTCCTGAATGGCTTCGTCTACCTGCCCGCGTGCCACCAGTTGATCGATCAGACGGTTGCGCGAGCCAAGTTCCATGGGCGAGATCTGAATGATACGCCGCAGGAGTTTGGTGGCTTGGATCACTTCGCCGCGCACACTGTAGGAATGCGCCACCACGCTGAACTTGTTGACCGCATCAGCGGTGTGACCTTCCTGCACGAGCAGGTCGCCCATGATGACGTGCAGAGGCAGGTAGGTGGGCGCATGTTGAAGGGCATCGTAGGCTTCATCCATGGCGGAACGCAGGCTGCCCATGCGCGCCAGTTGATTGATGCGGTTCATTGATTCAAGCACAGAGCTGGATTGGACTTGCAGAATCATATCTGCCAAAGGAGCGGCGAAGTTGCCGTCTTGTTTAGGCATTTGTTCACGGGTCTTGTGAAGTTGTTCGCGCCAGTCGGGGCGCATCAACAGCCCGTGGATGTTATCGCAGACTTTGCGAAGGATGGCTTCGTCGGTTTGTCCCTGATACGATTCAATGATGGGTTCGTATTGCTGGCGGAGATCGTCTGCCTGATCGGTGGGGACAACCATCGAATCGGCGAATTTCAACGCTTCGAGGTATTCTGTGGCGGCTTCGCGGAAATTGCCCGTCCTGGAAATGATCTGCCCAAGTAGCAGGCGCGATGCAAGACCATAGTCTTCATGTTTGACGGAATTTTGCAAGACCCGTTGGGCGCTTGCATATCGTTCACCTTTGAAACGCAGATAGCCAATGTTGAAGTATAGGGCAGGGCTGGTGAAACCAGCATTGAGTGCGGCTTCCATTTCTTCGGCAGCGAGAGAGTCGTTCCCTTTTGACTGCGCGTCGATGGCTTGACCGAGGTGCAGCACCACTTTGACCTGCTCCGATTGAGCCGAGATGGAGCCGGTTCCGCGCATGATGGCGGAGATGCCTTTGCGGTCTTGGGCGGCAGGGCTGCTGTCGTCGGAGAAATCGAAGAGTAACTCTGCCAGTTGGGTGAGGGCTTTTTGGCGCGCTTCCGCTATCGGGTCGAGCCCGGAGGCGGTTTTCTTCGTCGGCTCTTGCAACTGTTTGACCTGCGCCATGCGGATGGGTCCCGT
>JAFLCF010000244.1 GCA_017303735.1 Anaerolineae bacterium | reverse complement strand
TTATTCTGGGAATTGCGTTATCAGGAGTATGAAGCCATCGAGGGCTGTCTTGCCGGTCCGAATGGCAACGGAAATTACAACTGCGGCGGCGGAACCGGACATCGCGGCATCACAGGCTATGAATGGAGGAATCATTCCAGCGGAGGCGAGATTCCTCCGTCTGCAGTGGCGAACTTGCCTGCCGCAAGAATGGCGGATATCAACAACGATGGGACTCCGGACGCCTACTGGGACACCAACCTGACTCTACGACGCATGGATGATGCCGGCAGTATCAGCAATCCCCAATACCAGCGTTCCTGGAATTGGGGTGGGATTATTTATTGGGCGGTGCGCGAAGGCCAGGGTCAGATTGGCTGGCCGGGACAATAATCTATTCATAATAATCGTTCCGGCACAAGCAAAGGCTTGCACGGATCAATCACTGTTTGGATCGCACGATCCAAAAGCTTGTAATAACGCTTTGTATCCAACTTTCCGGAGTCCAATGCCTCATTCAGTTCCCAGGCATGGACTCCGGAAGCATTACGGGCAAACACGAATTCCAGCGATTGACCGGGAGCGAACTGCCTACCATGCTCCTGCAGTTGTATGGCTGCATGCGTAGCTGGGGATGGAGTCTTGTATGCTTCAATAGTCCTACTTAACCTTTGACGGATAACCAATTCATCCAATGGAACACGACCAATTCTGAGTTCACGTTTTGCATCTTCCATCAACTTCATAACATCTGGAACGCGGTTGGCAAATTCACGCGGAGTATTCGCACGTGCCAGAATTTCCAACGCCTTCAATTGAATCTTTCTCACCCACAGGGTCGTGTCCCTTCGACGCAATTCGATGCCGCGATATTTGAGCGTCCCATCCTGGAAGGTGCCAAAGTATTGGTTAGGCACGGGCACACGCGCGTCCCGCTTCGAAGCCAGGAAAGCCACCCATTTGAAGACCCCCTCCAATGCAATGGGAATACCTGTTTTCTCTTCGATTGCATTCATCAACGGTGTAAAGTCGGATGGTCCTTGAAAGCCCTCCTGCTGGACAAACAAACAATCCACGTACATATGTAAAACCGTGAACCCCATATCTTCGGCGACTTCTTTCGCTTGTAACATCAGTTCGCGGCTCATGGCAGTCACAGCTTCATGCGACTCGATCTTTCCAAAACGGGCATTCTTGTATCCCAAATACCCAAAGCACACCACCAACAACCATTTGAGCGCTGATGCTCGCGCCTTGAGGATTTCCACTCTGCAATCCCGTGGATCGAGATCGGACAAAATGTTCTTAAGCATCATACGCTTTTCCAACAGGGGACGCAGGGTTTTGGGAATCAGACCTTCGGGTGCATCTTCCAGACCAACTGTCTCCGGCGATATATTATGTTTGACCATGATTGCAGGATACATGGAGGAGAAATCGATCTGCGCTACATTTCCGTGGAGTCCGATGATGGGTTGATAGATCAGTCCGCCATGATCGGCGCGGATCAATTCTGCCAGAGTCTTCCTGCCCTCGACTTGTTGCTTTTGTACCGGAACCATGATGTTGTTGCGCAAGGCAGTCAGCATCTGCATGGCGGTGATCCCCGCGCCGGGAGATTTACGCGCCATCTCCTGCACACCAATGCCCGTGACGCGCGCCTGTTCCATTGCGCCTTCCAATCCGTACTCGCCGAAGGACATGGCATTCTTGCGGTCGATGTGCCAGCGTCCGAATAGATGCGCCTGTGCCCCACGATAGGTTACCTGTCCATAGGCAAAGAAACTGTTGGCTTTGCGCGTCAGTACTTGTCGCTCCTGATCCCGATTTAGGTTTAATTCGATCCCGGTTTCTTTCTCCCATCGGCTCAACAGCGGAAACAACCAGGTATCTCCGTAATCCGTCAAGATCAGGTCGGGGTCGATGCGCTGCAGGTCGGCTTTCAGGCTGATCAGGAATGGTCTTGGAGATTCCAGGGAGAGGATGTATTCCCGTTGGTTGTATTTCACCTGTAGGTGTTTGGGTTTCCGAACAGCAGGATTGCATTCCGGGGCAAGCGTCAGAATGCGCAGGGGAATCGGTTTCGGATCGATCTCCCAGGGTGAGGATAAAGGCTCAATGGTCTGTACCCATTCTCCTTCCAGCATGACGCGGCAACGCCCAAGTAGATGGGTATTCGTCTGTGCAATGAAACGCAGGGTGATGGGAATATCTACATCGTAATAAGCCAGGGATGGAAATTGCCGTTGCAGGTCCCCGAACAGGTTTTGGACATGTGCTGGGTCAGAAGTAGTGATTGCCATCACATCCCGTTCACCAAGGAATAGATCGCGGCGGAGGGTTCGTTCCAGCCTCACGTTCTTCTTCCTCAAATACTTCCACGCCTGCCGCAGTAGGGAGAAATCCCCCGCCACGTAGAGCGTGATGTCAAAATCCATGCGTAAATGCAGACGCTCCCCATCCTCCGCCAATACCCAAAGCGTAATGCCATCCTCTTCCGCAAATACATCCAAGAGCCAACCAATTGCCTCGGTCATGTTTCGACACAGCTCCGCTAGTCAACCCGAGTTCTTCTTGATCAGTTCTTCGACCTTTTGTTCAAGAACAGCTATTTCCTTTGACTGTTCCAATAACATGGCAAGCAAAGCCGATTCAAATGGCAACAGCGACTCAGCCTGCCCGATGGCAGCGATATGCCGACGCGCGGCGGCAAAGAGACCATCGAAGACATACTGATCACTGCGGCGCAAGGTGCGCCGAAATGCCGACAGGTTGGCTTCGGTCTCGTTTAGTAATTGGGTGATGGTGACGAGAGTACGACCCATATCATTCAGAAGAGCGACAGTTGGGTGGGTTCGCAGACAGGCGCTTCCTTGATCATCACTTCATCTGCCTGTGCGCAGACCTGCTCAAGTAGAAAAGCGCGTTCCTCCGCCAAAGGCGGTGCAAGAGTCAGGACGACGGGTCCGGCGAGTACAAGACGCTGGATTTGACCGAGACAGGATTTCAATAACCGATCCGCCTCATGAATTGATACATGATCGTCATAAAAAGTGTTCAATAGATCCAGAATCACACAAGGTTGATTACGAGACAAAGTGGAGCACAACAAGGTATTCATCTCATAGCAGGTAAAGGCGCGCCGACTGAATAGTCGATTGGCAGCGCTTGAAATATCCACCGTTTTCCGGCGCAGGAATGTGGCAACCTGATACGGTCGATAGCGATTGCCACCATCCAGGATAGTCACTCCACCACGCAGACCAAGTTCGGCGATCAAGACCATGCTTTCGGTGCATGCAGCGTCCGATGTGTAGATCGCAATTAGCTTGCCGGTTTTGAGAATGGGAAGGATGTCCATGCCGACAGAATACAACCTTCCCTTCTTATAAGACAGCCCCCACCTGGGTGTCAGATGGGGGTGTTTTGGGGGTACTGGATTTTGGGGGAGGGTCGGAGCATGGGTCTATCTCTGCCGTTCCCACTCGTTGAAATCCCAATGGGAGAACAGGGCACGCAGATCATTGCGCTTGTTAATATTAAACTTGCGGAATACGGACGAGAGGCGGTCCTTGACGGTATCCGGGGCAATGTTCAAACGGGCGGCGATCTCACGGTTGGTATACCCCAGGCACACGAGCGCAGTCACGTCCCGTTCACGGGGTGAGAGGGATTCCCACCTGTCCCACAACCTCTCATTGGCGGTGTATTGTGTCAGACCTGCGGCCAGGATATCGGGGATCAAATCATGTTCAGGACGGCCTTCGTCAGAGGATAGGGTGGAAAGCGTGACTTGCAGGCTTTCACTCGCATCAAAATGGTAGGTTCGAGGACCGGGCGTTGGACGCAAGCCTATCAGGTACAGAAGACGATCCCAGATAGACATACAACTGGGATAATAACAGAACAAATGTTCTTTCGTCAAGCATCAGGACTTAAAATGCAACGCCCAGGGTGAGGGGGGCACCCTGGACGTTGCAAAGATATTTTACCAAATATTTCATCGGGCACAAAACCTATGTCGCCACCCCGGATTTGAATCAAAGCGACACGTTCCCCATACCCACCCATTCATTTATATATCATCAGCAACCAATGACCTGGTTGCTCTTTTATATTCTGGCAGTAAGCCTATATGACCTGCGTACCCGGCGCATTCCAAACTGGGCAACGTATCCATTGATCCTTGCAGGCATGATCGCCCATTTTCCCGGGCATATGGATCTATGGCTGGCGTGTTTTCTGTTGCTCTCCGCCTGGGCAAACGGCTGGATGGGCGCCGGGGATGTAAAACTTTGGATGGCTGTTCTTTGGGCATTACCCGATTCAAATATTCCATCTCTGATCCTGCTGGTATTCCTCTCTTTTTTGATCACCAGCATCCTCCAATTCTTCTGGAGACTCTTGCAAAAACAGTCCTTGACCGGCACAAAATCCCCCGCCGCCTGGCGAACAATTCCATTTCTCCTGATGGTCTGGCATGTACACTGATCTCTTCCTTGCCATGCTCAATCCCAAAAATGCGCGCGGGAATCCCATTCTCTCAGCCATGTTGTATTCCTTCTGCCCTGCGGCTGCACGTTGGTGGCTGACAGGTGCCGACCCAACCCCGCCCTTCGATCCCGTCTGGAAGTCTCTTGAAGATCTATCCACAGGCAAGACCCTGGCAGAATTCCTAATCCAATATGGTTTCGAAAACCTCCTCGATGAAATTCGCTCCAATATCCGCAAGATCGAGGAATACCGCAACCATCATAGTGATCTCCGGTCTCCGGAACTCATGCCGCTCTTTCGGGGCGGGGATATCCCCCTGAGTCGCCGATATGGTTCCCAGAACGCGATCAACAACCTCGGCGGCGACTGGCGTAACCTATTCATCTATGTTCGCACCTGGGCGTTCCTTTCCCATGACTGGCGCAAAGCCATGCTGATCGGACGCGACTCTGACTACACCTTGAAGGCGGAAAAAGTCTGCTTGACCCTTCCGCCTGATGTACGTATGCCTGTCCAGTTCGATGCCTGGGTCTGGCAGGTTCAAGTGGGACATGTGACTGAAACCAGGATTGGTTCACTCCTCTCCAATGGCGAACAGGATCAACTCCGCTTTTCCCTGCTTAACCGTTGCACAACCCTGGGAAACCAGCCCTGGTCCAACACACCAGCCATCTATTCTTTAAATCGGGAAACCGGTGAAGCAAAGCATTTCGATCAACTCCTCGCCAACCGGGATCTGGAAAAAACAGTGGCATCCCTGTCCAACCTTGCGAAGAAGGGACCACACCCACCCTTGAATGCCCTGCAGCAACCATCGATCTGTAAACAATGTGGTTATCAGCAATTGTGCTTTACAAGGAACTATATCTCCCAACACGTCTTGAAGGGTTTATGAAAAAATTCCGATTTCTCATTATCTGCGTAATCTTCATTGCGCTGCTTGCCCTCAGTAATCTGGCGATGACGGTCACACCGGTTCATGCCTCCAGTGCGAATCTGCTTCTAACTCCCACACCTACGGTTACAGTCACCGTTACGCCAACACCACCCACGGGCGGTGGCGGAAATACTACGACCACCATCTCACAAATTTTCAATCATCTGATCTTTCCCGCCGAAACCATCTCCGAAGCGCTGGCTGGCATCTTCGATAAAGCCGCCGACAAGGAAGTACGCGCCATGAGTGAAGAGGTCGCGCGCTGGACAAGTGTGATCGGTGAGATCGTACAGGCTCCGAGCCAGGGTGACTACAGCACGGTGGCACAATCCAGTCTGCCAGTTGCGGCAGCCTTGGCACCTGCTCTATTCTTGTTGAGATTGGCTTTGT
>JAFLCF010000243.1 GCA_017303735.1 Anaerolineae bacterium | reverse complement strand
TGCAAGTGAGCTGGGTGACGACGAGCGGGGAAGCGCAACTAGGGCAGGATTGAGGGATTTGTGGCATTTGGGGCTCCAATGTCTG
The DNA here is from genome assembly GCA_017303735.1 of Anaerolineae bacterium. The sequence continues at coordinate 5,745 of JAFLCF010000243.1, read as the reverse complement.
CATAATAGCAAATATTTTTGTTTAAGTCAATAGTTTTGGTGTGATACAAAATATTTTGGTATATATTAAATTTATTTGGCAGGAAGGACTTTTTAGGCGCGATTTACTGACTATACGCAAAAAATCAGGTCATCCACAATGGATGACCTGATTAAGCCCTCCCCTAACCCTTTAAACCATCATGGCGCGAAGAACGCAAAGAAAAAACCTTGGAGCTCTTTGAGTTCTTCGCGGTTAATTTTTCTTAAGAGCCGCTTCCATAATACGCTGCACGCGCTCTGCCATGCTCGATGGATCTGGGTGCAAACCTTCCACCAACAAAGCGCTATCAAAGACCTGTTCAATGATGATGGTCTGCAACTCGCCATCACTCGCCAGCAAATTCTTCAACATCGCATGCGACGGATTCAACTCCAGCACTTTCTTCGGCACTTCATATTCCTTGCCCAAATATTTATACACACGCTGAAGTTCTGGGTTGGAATTCGCATCGGCATCGACTAAACGTGCCACCGATGAAACCAAACGATTACTGGCACGCACATCCGTGACTCGCTCGCCAAGCACCTGCTTGAATTTCTCGATGAGCGAATTGAAGTCACCTTCAGGAATCTTCTCCGCTTCAGACTCCGCCTTGGGCTGCTCTGCCCCATCAGCATCGGCTCCGCTGACGCTTTTCAGCTCGTAATCCTTGAACTTGCGCAAGCCCATCAGCATGAACGAGTCCATCGGCTCGGTGAACAGGATCACTTCGGTGCCGTTCGCCTTGAACGCATCCAAGTGCGGACTTCTCAGCACCGCCTTGGGGTCTTCACCCACGATGTAATAGATGACCTTCTGCCCATCCTTCATACGCGAGACGTATTCATCCAACGAAGACCATGTTTCAGAATTTATATTGGTCTTGAAACGCAGCAACGGCGTGATGGTGTCTGTATCCGCGGGGCTGGCGGCAATGCCCTGCTTGAGGTACACGCCAAACTCGCTCCAGAACGAGGCGTATTTTTCGGCATCTTTCTTCGCTAAGGTCTCCAACTCTTTGATGACCTGATTGGTCAGCACCTTCTTAAGCTTTGGCATCAGTCCGCTGGATTGCACCGTCTCACGCGAAACATTGAGCGGCAAGTCTTCCGAGTCCACAACACCTTGCACAAAGCGCAGATATTCGGGCAGCAAATCCTTGTTGTATTCGTCGATCAAAATATTACGCGAATACAGCTTCAAACCGTCCTCTTTGCGCAGCGAGAACATATTGCGTTCGGACTTCGCCGGGAAGTACAGCAAGGCATACAACTGCACCGGCGCATCCGTCACCATGTGGACGTGCATGAGCGGGTCTTCAAAATCGAGCGTGGTCTGACGGTAAAAGTCCTTGTACTGCTCAGCGGTAATTTCATTGCGAGCCGTGCGCCACAGTGAAGATTGTTTATTAACTGGCTTCTCTTCATCACCCACATAAATGGGAAAGCCAATGTAATCCGAATGTTTGTGGATGATATTCTTCAGGCGGTAGTCTTCGGCAAATTCGGCGGCATCCTCTTTCAGTTTAATTTCGATGCGTGTGCCGCGCTCGGTCATCTCCGCCGGGCTGACTTGGTAGGTATCATCGCCAGTGGCGTACCAGGTCACAGCCTGGGCATCCGGGCGGAACGAGCGCGACGTGACCCGCACCCACTCTGCGACCATGAAAACGGAATAAAAACCCACGCCAAACTGACCGATCAAGCCAGAAGCATCCTGCCCCTTGTCTTTTGCCGCCTCCAAAAACTTGCGTGCGCTAGACTGCGCAATCGTGCCGAGGTGATCCACCAACTCGTCCTGAGTCATACCAATGCCGGTGTCTTGCACGGTGATGGTGCGGTTGTCCTTATCCACCTTCACGTGGATCTTCAACTCCGCATCGGGGTTGAGCACGTTTTGGTTGGTCAGCATCTCAAAACGCAGGCGGTTGATCGCATCAGAAGCGTTCGAGAGCAATTCACGCAAAAAAACTTCCCGGTCTTTGTACAGGGAATGAATGAGGATCTGCAGCAGTTGTTTGGTCTCTGCTTTAAAAGTAAATTGTTGGGCATCTGTCATAGGTTGCCTCCTGAAAGATGAGAAATTTTCCCTATTTATAGTCGGAAATCGTAAAAATTTCGTAAGAGAAATTCAGCCGATTTCGGGAGGTTCGTCACATGGAAGGCGTGTCCTTTCTCCTTATAATCTTTATAAGGTACAACCAGTCAACCATAGGGACGTAGGTTACAAAGTAAAGGAGAATCACTCATGCCCAAACTCGATACAATGGTCCAAGATTTCCTCGCCCAAAAGCGGATCGCCGTTGTCGGCGTTTCAGACAAGCGCGAAACGGGATGCAATGCAGCATACACAAAATTCAAGGAAGCGGGCTACGAAGTCTTCGCCGTCAATCCACGCATCGCTTCTTTCCAAGGCGACGCCTGCTACCCCGACCTAGCCTCTCTGCCCACCAAGCCGGATGCGGTCTTCATCCTCGCCAACCCTAAAGTCACCGATCAGATCGTCCAACAATGCGTGGACTTAGGCGTCAAACACGTTTGGATGCATTGCATGATGGGCACCAAACCCGGTCTCGCCGCCAGCATGACCAGCGTCTCCCCCTCTGCAGTAGATGTGTGTAAAGCCAACGGCATCACCGTCATCCCTGGTTCGTGTCCCAATCAATACCTCAACCCCGATGGTGGACATAAATTTATGAATGGGATGTTTAAGCTATTTGGGTTTATGAATGTGAATTAACGCTTAAAGAGCTTTTCTTAAGTACACGGATTACACTGATTTACCCTACGGGCACGATGTCGCGGATTCTCACGGAACAAACCTTTGAAAAATCCGTTTTTGTCCGTGTAATCCGTTATATCCGTGTACAAAAATGACTTACGAATAGTTCTCCTGCAAGAAGCGTTCATGTCCCTGTTTGACGAGTGTTTTCAATTCGTCGAACAGGGATTTTTCGACGGTCTTGAAATTGAAACAGGATTTCCCTTGCATGTGTTTCTTAAGTTCCGGTGAAATGCTTTTCAGCAGATCAGGGTGCATATAAACGGGCATGAAGTAAAAAGAGACGTAATTCTTTTTGATATGAACCGAGCCGAAGTACAGTTCTTTCTTCCATTTCTCACTGTAGGGGGCATCGAGATAAAAGGCATTGTCCGTATCTTGCTTTACGGTCATTGCTTTGGCATAGGGTGTGAGAATGGCTTTGAGGTGTTCAAAGACAAGCGTGAATTCAGTTTGATCGGGCATATTCAATCTCCTATAAACTATAACTAAGGGTCGACCAACACACTATTGGCAGCTTCCTGTAACTGTAGCGCGACTTCTTCCGATAGATTTCCACGATAACTCAGCCCGACCGGGCTTTCCTTGAAAAAGGTGACATAGAAAACACAAGCGGCGAGATAGGTTCCCTGCTCAGCAGGGTGGCTGCCATCTTCCTGCCAAAGCTGCAAGCCTGGGTTTGCCTGCCAGGCACGGAACCATGCCAAGCCCACTGGTGCAAGGCGTACATTAAGTTCGCTGGCAATACGCGCATACCCCTGGTTGATCTCATACTGCATGCTCTCATAGGTGAACAATCCATTTTCAGGGAAGCCGCCACGATGCGCCCAGGTTTCAAAGAAGATCGGCTCGGCAGAAGTTGCGCGGATCTGACCGACCAATTCTCTGGCAGCGGGGTACATGGATTGAGTCCGCGATGCTTTGATGGATGGAATCTGACTTTGTTCCTGTAGCACAACATAATCCCACTGGCTGACGGTTAATGTTTCGGTAAATTTGGGAGAATTGGCATGGTCTTTAAAAGAAAAGCCGCCTTCAGCAACGATGCTTACTTCAACTTTATGCCCCCCAGAACGAGCCAATTCGGAGAATGTCGTTGGAAGGTCGTTGACGTAGGTATAGCTATTCCCCACGAATAAAACACGCAGACAATCTTCATCACTTCCACAGCGGACGGGTCCACAGCCAATAAGAAAGAACACAAAAAAACATATAATTAAATATCGTGTGATTTTCACTGCACGATGATCTCCATATAAACCGTATCACCAAATAAATTTCCATCTGGGTCGGCGGCTTGCCAGGTGGATTGATATGTGCCGGGGTCGGGCGGAGCGATGAAGACGATGCGCACTGTGGCTTGGACTCCGGCGGCGGCTGGGAAGAGGGGTTGTTCCTCGGCGACGCCCAAAGTAAAACCGCCCACCCATTTGAGTCTATACGAGCCATCCCAATTGCAGGTGCCATCGTTTTGGACAAGCCATTGTTTGTCTATGGAGTCGCCGGGGGCGAAGATGGTGCCATCTTCAACGGTGAGGTCATCTAAAAACGTGAGGGCGTTGATGCAAGGACCAGCTTCAGGGGTGAGGGTGATCGTCGGTATGGGGGTGGGTGTGAATATTGCGGGCAGGGGCGTTGTGGTCGGCAGGATTTGCGTGGGTGGAATAGCTGTCGGCGGGCGGAAGGGTGTGGGCGCGGGTTGGGGTGAACAGGCTACAGCGAAAGAAATGATCGAGAGGAGAATCAGAAGTCGGCGGGGAAAGAGGCGTAGCGTCATAAATAAATTATACAGTTAGGTGACAGTCACTTCCAAAATGACTGTCGCCTCTTTTAAAAAAGGGATGCGGGTGAACCGCATCCCTACACTTTATGCTTCTTCTTCGTTCCCGGCTGGGGCTTCTTCGCCGCCGCCGTCGCCCATATCGATTGGCAGGGCAATCTCGCCAGACATCGATTTCTGGCGGATGACGCCTTCGATCTCATTCATCAGATCGAGATTGGAGCGCAGGTAATCTTTGGCGTTCTCACGTCCCTGACCGATGCGGATATCACCATAGGAGAAGAATGCGCCGCGCTTCGTGATGACCTCGAACTTGGTCGCCAGGTCGAGCACGTCACCACTCTTGGAGATGCCTTCGTTGAACATGATGTCGAACTCGGCGGTGCGGAAGGGAGGCGCAACTTTGTTCTTGACGACTTTGACGCGAGTGCGGTTACCGATGACTTCTTCGCCCATCTTAATGGACTGAATGCGACGCACATCAAGGCGCAGGGAGGCATAGAACTTGAGCGCCTGACCACCTGTGGTGGTTTCGGGGTTGCCGAACATGACGCCGATCTTTTGGCGGAGTTGGTTGGTGAAGATGACCGTGGTCTTGGTCTGGTTGATGGCGCCGCTGAGTTTGCGCAACGCCTGAGACATGAGACGTGCCTGCATACCCATACTGGCATCGCCCATGTCGCCTTCGATTTCGTTGCGTGGTACGAGAGCAGCCACGGAGTCGACGATGATGACATCAACCGCGCCAGAGCGGACGAGGGTTTCGGTGATTTCGAGCGCCTGTTCACCGGTATCGGGCTGGGAAACAAGCAGGTTGTCAATATCCACACCGAGGCGGGCGGCATAGACGGGGTCGAGCGCGTGTTCCATGTCGATGAAGGCTGCGGTGCCGCCCATCTTTTGGGCTTCGGAAACAATATGCAAACAAAGGGTGGTCTTACCCGAAGACTCAGGACCGTAAATTTCGACCACACGCCCACGCGGAACGCCGCCGACACCCAGAGCAATGTCTAGCGAGAGTGAGCCGGTGGGGATAATCTCGGTGACCATGGCATGGGCTTCGCCCAGGCGCATGATGGAGCCGTCGCCGTAACGTTTAAGAATATCGCCGACGGCTTTATCTAAAACAGCTCGTTTGGCGTTATCCATATTTGATGAGGGTG
>JAFLCF010000242.1:4238-5859 GCA_017303735.1 Anaerolineae bacterium | reverse complement strand
CCATGAATACCTCTACGCTTCAAATACAAATTTGCCGTTCACCATGGTCAGAACTGGCTTGGCTTCCATGATATTTTCTTTTGGTAAAGCAAATAGATCATGCGAGAACAAGACCAGGTCTGCGAGGTAGCCTTCTTTGATCTGTCCTTTTTCATTTTCCATAAACTCAGCATAGGCGGCATCGCGGGTGTACCCAATGATGAGTTCTTCAAGTGTCAGGTTATGTGAAGGCACACCATCTGCCCATGCCTCACGATTGAGCCCAACATGTAAGTTGATCATTGGGCTATAGGGTGCAACAGGCCAGTCACTACCAAAAGCAATTTGGTTGCCTGCATTCAAAATGTCGCGCCAGGCAAACGAAAGATGCCAGCGTTGCTTTCCAACCCGTGTGGGCCACACATCACCTTCAGAGATGCTGAAGGGAGCATGGCTGGTCTGCATGGAAGGCAACACACCCAACTGCTTAAAGCGCGGCAGATCATCTGGATGATAGACCTCGATATGCTCAATGCGGTGACGGCTATCGCGCTTCCCGTTCGCCTTTTGAACGGCTTCATACCCATCGAGTGTTCGCCTCACTGCTCCATCGCCACAGCAGTGGACAAAGATCTGCAAGCCCATTTTGTCGCACAGGGTTGCCATGCGTGTGAAGTGTTCGAGGGAATAAATCCCATCGGGTTTGGCATCGGGCACATCGGCATAGGGATCAACGTTGAGCGCCGTGTATGATTCCCAGACCCCATCCATAAAGAATTTTGCCGCGCCGCCGCGCACGTACTCACCTTTGACTTTTGCCATCTCGGCGGCTTCGCTCAACATATCTTCTGTCGTCTCGGGTTTGATGTGATACGGCTCATACACACGCACGGTCATTTCGCCCGCATCTTCCACAGCGGCATAGGTCATGAGTTCTTCCATATCGCCATTCATGTTGTGGACGCTGGTCACACCGGTGGCGTTCATGTGAGACATGGTCATCTTCAGTAGCTCGCGTTTGCGGGCTTCGCTTGCTTCGGGGATCAGATCAGAGACGAGCCCCATGGCGGTTTCACGCAATTCGCCGGTGGCGAGACCATTCTCATCGCGCACGATCAAGCCGACACCTTCCGCTTCTTTCCCCGGCTGGAGAATGCCCGCCAGTTCCAAGGCTTTGGTATTCGCCCAAGAGGTGTGACCATCATAGGCGTTGATGTAAATGGGCTTATCGGCGATGATGGCATCCAGTTCGTGGCGATTGGCGATCACGTCATACCGCACGCCGCGCCCTTCAACCCATTCGGCAGTTTTATTCTTTTCGGCATGTTCCAACAGGACGGTTTTCACGTCGTTGACATCTTTGGCATCGTATAACTGTGCTCCACCCATCGAGATGGCGCCCCAAAGCAAATGGAAATGCGAGTCGATGAAGCCGGGGGTCAGGGTGCGTCCTTGTCCATCAATGACGCGGGTGTTGGCATCCTTAAGCGCCTTGGCACCTTCGTTTGTTCCTACATAAATGATGCGGTTTCCCTTTACGGCAACAGCTTCTGCAGAAGGTGCTTCTTTGTTGCTGGTAAAGACCTTTGCATTTTCAATGACAATATCTGCTTTAGCGCTCATGTCTTAATCTCCTTGAGTG
>JAFLCF010000242.1:0-4228 GCA_017303735.1 Anaerolineae bacterium | reverse complement strand
AAGAGAAAGCGGCTTTATAACTGCAAAAGCCTTTTCGTACAGCCAATCTCTGTGGTTTATAATCCACTTTATGACGGATAGAAAGAAAGTAGTTGTCGCCATGTCTGGCGGCGTGGATTCCTCGGTGGCTGCCGCTTTGCTCAAGGAGCAGGGCTATGACGTGACCGGTATGATGATGCGCCTGTGGAGCGAGCCGGGGAAGGAAGAGTCCAACCGCTGCTGTACGCCTGATTCCATGGCGCAGGCGCGGCGTGTTGCGGGGATCTTGGATATCCCTTTTTATGTGGTGGATGCCAAGGATGTTTTTCGTGAGACGGTGGTGCAATATTTTCTGGATGGATACGCCAACGGCGAGACGCCAAATCCATGCTTGATGTGTAACCGCCAAATCCGCTGGACGTTTTTGCTCAATCATGCCTTGGCGTTGGGGGCGGAATTTATGGCGACGGGACATTATGTGCGGATAAAGAAAGAAGAAATCGGAAAGAGTGAGTTATTCAGGGCGGTGGATCACTCCAAAGATCAGTCATATGTCTTGCATGTGTTGGGACAGGATAAGCTTAAACATGCGCTCTTTCCGGTAGGAGATTATCCCAAGCCGGAGATTCGTGCGATTGCGGAACGGTTCGGTCTGCCGACGGCTTCTCGCAAAGATTCGCAGGACTTATGCTTTTTGGCAGGTGAAGATTATCGTAACTTCCTTCAACGTAACCTGCCTGAGATATTACAACCGGGCAGTATTGAAACTCCGGATGGCAAAGTGATCGGTGAACATAACGGATTGGCGAATTACACCATTGGTCAACGCAAGGGACTGGGCGTCGCTTCGCCAGTTCCACTGTATGTGATTACAAAGAATGCGAAGAACAATGCTTTGATCGTCGGCACACAAGAGCAAATGGGGACGACTGAGTTGACGGCACGTGATGTCAACTGGGTGAGCGGAGAAGTTCCGGCGGAGCCATTCCGCGCGGATGTGAAGATCCGCTATACGGCGAAAGAGGTTTCGGCGTGGGTTCAGCCAATGGAGGGGAATCAGGCAAAGGTCAAGTTTGATGCGCCTGTGCGAGATGCGACGAAGGGTCAGGCGGCGGTATTTTATGTAGGGGAGAACATGCTCGGCGGTGGGATTATCCAATAAAGGATTTTGCGCGTAGCCAGATTGGTATATGGCAATGGATTTGTGTTTTACTTGAAGTTGATAGTTGTTGTTCATTTGTTTCAATCACTGACCGCGGTCTGTCGTCCATCGTCAGCGGTCGTTTATAAAAGGAGAATCACATGAGCTATCGAATTGAGTCTTTGATGTCTGCGCGGTTGTTTGTTGCGCCGCAATATGCCGATGAGCGGGTATATTTTTTGAGTAATCTTTCAGGGCACTTGAGTTTGTATGCCATGTATCATGGCGGCAGCGTGCCTGAGCCATTGTTGCCGCCGAATATCGCTTTGCAAAACCCCGAGTTGATCGGCGGGCATTCGTTCTATGCCTTTCCAGAATTAGACACGATCTTGGTGATGATCGATAACAACGGCGATGAAAATTATCAGCCGATGTTGCTTTCATTGGAAGGTGGCTTCCCTGAACCGGCGTTTGATAATTTCTTCAAAGATTATCGCGTGCATCTGGGCGAGTGTGACCGTGCGAAGGGCATTGTCTACCTTGGTGCGGAACGGCGCGACAAGCCGTGGAATGAGTTGTATCGCGGCAATTTGAAGACCGGTGAATTGACCTTGATCGCTGAAAGTGAATTTGGCTTTGGGGTTGGCGATTTTTCACGAGACCATAACAAACTGTTGTTGGGAACAGGTTATTCTGTGGGCGATGGGGTGCTGTGCCTGTGGAACAAAGGTAAGATGGAAACGCTTTACGGCAAGTTGATGGAAGAGCGTGCCAATGGGGAAGAAGTTCCATTGAATGGCTTGGGCAGTTCTGTGTTCTCACCATCGGGCAAAGGGGTGTTGGTGGGAAGTTCTGTCTTCGAAGATACCTATAGCCCTGGCTATATTGCCTTGAAGAAACCCGGCGTGATCAAGCCAATTGCAGTAAAGGGATTGGTTCATAAAGGCATTGGTGAAATGGAAGGTTTTTCGCACGTTCATGATGATCTTTATGCCCTTCAATACAATATTGATGGTTGCACATGGGTGTATGAATGTGCGTTCAATGAGGAAAAGCTTGAATTGAAAGTGAAACATGTCTTGATCGGTCAGGAACCGTTTGATGGCGGCACGCTTGAACATTTGGATTATGACAAAGTTGAGGATATGTACACCTTCTCGCTTTGTAACGCCATCTCGCCGACGCAAATCTATTCTATTGAAGGCAAGAAGCGCGCGGATCTGTACCTGCACACCAACGAGAAGATTTTGGGGATTCCCGATGCGATGCTTTCCAAAGGGGAAGACGCCTCTTTCACCTCCCATGATGGTTTGCGTGTTTCCGCCCGGCTTTATCTCCCCGCCAAAGGGCTCGGATTTAAAGGTCCGCGCCCGGTGGTATGTTACATCCACGGTGGTCCACAAGGGCAAGAACGCCCGAACTTTGCATGGTTCTCAATGCCGCTCATTCAATTCCTCACCCTGCGCGGATTTGCCGTCTTCGTCCCGAATGTGCGCGGCTCTACTGGGTATGGACTTTCCTATACCAAACGAGTTGACAAAGACTGGGGCGGTCAGGATCGCCTTGACCACGTCCATGCGATGACGAAGGTCTTGCCTAATGACAAACGCCTTGATGTGAATCGTGCCGCAGTGGTCGGGCGTTCTTATGGCGGTTACATGACCCTCATGCAAGCCGGTTTGCACCCTGAGCTGTGGAAAGCATCCTGCGATATGTTCGGTCCATATGATTTGGTGACCTTCTCTGAGCGCATCCCTGAAACATGGAAACCGTATTTCAAACTTGCCATTGGCGATATTGATAAGCCCGAAGAACGCGCCGACTTGATCGAACGCTCGCCCAAAACCCACCTGCATAAAATGGCGGCACCCATGCTTGTCATTCAAGGGCGTAACGATCCGCGGGTGGTGGCGGCTGAGTCTGAAGACCTGGTCCGCGAACTGAAGGCAAGCGGCAAACCCATTGACCTGCTCATCTTTGAAGATGAAGGTCACGATGTGTTGAAATATAACAACCGTGTTACTTGCTACAACGCCATCGCTGATTTCTTCGCAACGCATTTGAACCCCTAATCGCATGACTCTTCCGAGCCTTTTATTGGGTTTGGTAATTGCACTCCTGGCAGGCGCCTTGTTCCATGTTGTTAGGGGCGGCAGTGGCTGGCGCCTGCTGCTTTGTTTCGGCTTGAGCATTCTCGGATTCGCGCTTGGGCAGACGGTTGGGATATGGTTTGGTGTACTATTATTCAAAGTGGGTGGGCTTGAAGTTGGACTGGGCATTATCGGCAGCCTTCTTCTGTTGATCCTCGGCGACTGGCTGAGCCACATTCAGCCGACCGATAAAAGCGGAGTATAATCCTCGCCCGCTGTCAAAAAAACAAAACTATTCAGCCGTCATTGCGAACCGCCGCTTTTGTACTTTGGTGGTGAAGCAATCTCAACTTCAGGAATAAGGGATTGCTTCGGGCAAAAACAAGACCGCCCTCGCAATGACGATGAGTGAACAGTTAAAAAAACTTCATGAAAGTGAGTAAAAACTATGGAATTTATTACAGGCGCTATCGATCTGTTCCTTCACCTCGATGAATACCTTCAGGAGATCATCGTCAACTACGGCGCATGGACATACGCTATTCTTTTTCTTGTCATCTTTGTAGAGACGGGTTTGGTGGTGATGCCCTTCCTGCCCGGCGACTCTCTGCTCTTTGCCGCGGGTACCTTTGCTGCACTCGGCTCCTTTAATGTTTGGGGCTTGATCGGTTTATTGATCGTCGCTGCCGTGCTTGGTGATGCTGTAAACTACTCGATCGGTCACTATCTAGGAGACCGTGCCTACAATATCAAGTGGATTAAAAAAGAATACCTTGAAAAGACCCATGCCTTCTTTGAAAAGCATGGCGGCAAAGCCATCTTTCTGGCACGCTTCGTTCCGATCGTGCGCACCTTTGCTCCGTTCGTAGCAGGCATCGGCAAGATGTCCTATACATATTTCGCCACCTACAACATTGTCGGCGGCGTGACCTGGGTGTTCCTCTTTACCTTGCTGGGCTTTTTCTTTGGTAACATTCCCTTCGTAAAAAAGAATTTTGAACTAGTGATTATCGTGATC
>JAFLCF010000241.1 GCA_017303735.1 Anaerolineae bacterium | reverse complement strand
TAGACCTTCATCCAACTGAAACTTTTCCGTCCCATCGGCGTAAGTTGACTGACACAGATTCCACCTTCCAAAACTAAAAAGAGCGTGAAACGGTTTTGGGGTTATGATTTTGTAAATTCACAGCAACCTATGTCCACAACCCCGGTCACTCACGAGACTTCCCTTAAGAATCGCCCCGCCCTGCGTTGGGCATTGTTGGGCGTCTGGGGATTGGTTGTTCTTTACACCGTCATGGTATTGGGGGCAGTCCTTTCGCCGCAATTCATGAGCTTCCAAAACGCGAGTATGACCCGCATCCTGTTTGGGCTCCCCGGCTTGATTCAAACCATCCTTGATTACGGCGTGGACTTGCTGCTGATGTTCGGTTTCTCGGTGATTGCCGTCGTGCTGATCATTAACCGGTCAGATGACTGGTTCGCGATCTTCACCTCCCTGTTTCTGATCGTCTTCGGTGCGCGCATCACCAACCTTGCCAATAACATCGCAGTGACGCCCGGGTATCAAACGCAAGGCGGGCTTATTTTAGCGTTGGGTGATATCAGCATCGTCCTTTTCTCAATGCTCTTCCCCAATGGAAAGTTCGCCCCAAAGTGGATGAAGTTCCTGGTTCCATTTTTGGTTCTTACCATGTTTGGAATTTATCTTTTACCCGAAGCACCATTCTATTGGGACAAGATGAATGAGAATGGATATTATTTCCTGATCACGGTCTCCTGGTATAGCATCGGGTTGGGCAGTGGAATTTATCGCTACTATCGCTCTTCTACACTGGCACAAAAACAACAGATCCGCTGGATCTTCATTGGCACTGCAGGACCCTTCCTATGGTTCATCATCTTTCAGGTGCTATCATACTTCTTCCCTGTGTTGACAACTTCAGAGGTGGCATCCGCCGGTTTTGAAGCCGTGTCCCGGCTGGCTGGCATTTTCATGTTCTTGATGCTGCCACTCTTCGTTGCCATCTCCATTGTGCAAACGCGGCTCTTTGATATTGACATGATCATCAACCGCTCGTTGGTGTATGGAATTCTCACCATCGGGCTGGGACTGACCTTCGGCTTGCTCTTTGTACTTGGTTCAACCCTCTTTCGCAGCATGCAATCCAACGATCAATTCTTCTTTGTGGCTGTGATCTTTTCGGTGGCTGTGGGTGCAGGCTTTCAGCCCTTGCGTAAAAAACTGCAACGCTTTGTAGACCGCTTCTTCTATCACATCCAAATCGACTACCAGAAGACTCCGCTTGAACTTCGCGCCGAGGCAGATACCAATGCGGATAGCGGCATCACATTATCGTCGTATCGCAATCTTCAGTTGATCGGTCACGGCGGCATGGCAGAGGTATATCGCGCCACCGATTCAACGGGTCGCGGAACCGTGGCGGTTAAGATCCTGCGAGCCGCGCTGGCGGGCGATGAACAATTCCAAAAACGGTTCATGCGTGAGGCGCAGATCGTCAACAAGTTGGAACATCCAAATATTGTGCGGGTAATGGATTTTGGCGAAGAACGCGGCATGTATTATATTGTGATGGAAATGCTTTCGGGTCCAGACCTCAACCATCTCATCCGGCAAGAGAAGCGCATCTCGTTATCCAACACTGTGAATTTGCTGCGTGGAATTGCCGATGCATTGGATTACGCCCACCAAAACGGATTGATCCATCGTGATATCAAACCATCGAATGTGATGCTTGATTCGTCCACGATCCCTTCGCGCTCGGTGCTCACCGATTTCGGTATCGCCAAAATGTTGGATGCACATACCCGCATCACCAATACGGCGGGCATGCTCGGCACCTTCGATTACATGGCGCCCGAACAAATTCAAGCCTCAGCTGATGTGGATGGGCGCGCCGATATTTACGCACTCGGTGTAATGACCTATCAATTGTTGACCGGACGCCTGCCCTTTGAACGACCCGATACCGGCGCGATCTTACTCGCCCATCTAAATGCGCCGCCACCCGATGCCCGTGAACTCGTCAGCGACTTGCCTCGCCCGGCAGCCCGCGCCGTACAAAAAGCCATGGCAAAAAATTTGCATGAACGTTTCGCTTCGGCAAAAGAGTTTGTGATCGAATTAGAAAATGCACAAATGATCGCATAAAACACGCGAACTGGCGTGTTTTTCATTTGCATGAGAGTTTTTGACAGTAAGAAGATGTGGCATAGTCCTATCCATCGTTACAAATCAACTTTGGAGAGAATCATGTCGAAAGACACACTACGTCAAATTACCAATGCACTTTCAGTCGTCATCGCGCTTACGATCAACATTCTTGCCAGTACACTGCCTCTCAACGGGCAGAACACCGGCGAGATCTCAGACCGCTTCCTGATCTACTTCGTGCCCGCCGGGTACGTCTTTGCCATTTGGGGCATCATCTACATCGGTTGGATCGCCTTTGCCATCTATCAATTTCAGCCTGCACAAAAGGAAAGTCCGCGGTTGCGAAACCTCGGCTATCTCTTCGCTATCAGCGGCATCTTCAACGCCGCATGGCTGGTGTGCTGGCATTACAACTGGTTTGGTCTCAGCGTATTGGTGATGCTAACTTTGCTTGGCTTGCTCATCGCAAGTTATCTCAAACTCAATGTTGGGCTCACCCCGGTCAACGCCGCTGAAAAATGGAGCGTGGATATTCCCTTCAGCGTCTACCTTGGCTGGATCACTGTCGCAACCGTTGCAAATGTTTCAGATTGGTTATATCTCGTCAATTGGAATGGATTCGGCATCGCGCCGCAGGCATGGGCAGTCATCATGATCGCCATCGCAAGTGTGCTTGGTGTTCTCATGACGCTCACACGCAGGGACAGTGGCTACGTCTTCGTGTTGGCTTGGTCCTTCGCTGGGATCGCCGTCAAACAAGCGGAGGTTCCGCTCGTGGCAAATGTCGCTTGGGGTGCAGCCGTTCTAGCCCTTGGGCTTGCGTTCTACTCGATCATTATCCGTCGTCGAAAATAGGAATCTTTACAGAAATAAACATAATTTAAATAGAACGCGGACAAGCGCAGATATACGCGGAAAAGAATCCGCGGTCTCAGCATTCACCCGCGTCCTATTTGCTTTTAAAAAGAACTCACCAGGGCAACCCGTTTAAGTCCAAAACACCTTGTGTAGGAGCTTCCTCTTTTACATCAAGGACCATCGCCCCATTGGCTGAAAACTCGATCTTCCCTGCGGGCTGTTCAACAAACACCTGTCCTTCGAAGGGTTTCCAATTCAACCGCTTATAAAACTCGACCAAATGAGGGCGGCAAAACAGTAATGCATACAAAACGTTCAAGTCTTCACGGAAATGTTTTTCTGCTTCGCGCATGGCTGTGCTCGCCAATCCCTGACCCTGGCGGGCAGGATGAGTCGCTACGCCGCCGATCCCACCGATGCGTTTTGCAACACCGTTATCAAAAATATCCCTGACAACTAAACCGACTCGCGCAACCAGTTCATCAGAGTCCCAGATAAAGACTGACCATTGTACCGGCGTCCACGTAAAGAATCTCGCAGGCAAAGTCTCCAACACTTCAGGTGGATACACAACTGATCGCAAGCGTTTAAGCGCCTGGGTATGATGATCAGATAAAGTATCCATTTCTAAAAACTCAATATTCACAGAGGAGACTCCTTTTATTTCAACTTACCTTCCAAATCCCCCACGTGTTCAACCTCATGCAGTGCCAGTGACCGTGCCCGCCAATAGACGGATTCCTTGCGCTGCTTTCCTTCTTCACGGATCGCGCGTGACCACTGCATCTCGTTCAACCCAGACAATACTCGCAACATCATCACTCGGCGAAATTTAAAATACGCCAGCAACTCATCAAAATCAGACAGGTCATACCGCAAGAGTTGTCCCCAATCCCGCTCCGAGTGGATGTTCGCCATCAACGGCTCGTCCAGCAGCAAAGCCAGATAGATCGCCTCCGAAGTCCGCGCCTCGCTATTTACCAAGTGCGCCAGTGTCTCCGTCAAAGAACGCTCGCCTTCACCCAAAGGATGATTCCGTTTTTTAACAGACACAGACCTGCTCAACGCCTCCAACCTTCCTGGCGTTTCAGCAAGCAAACCCAAAATTTGAGCGATGTTTTCAGAAGAGACTTTTGTGGAAATGTTTTTTGTCATTTCAAAATGAATTGTTGGCGGAAATTAACAATATATAATTGTAAATGCCCGCTTCATTCTTGTCCAAGCTGGGTTCAACATCACAAGCCATATTCAACACTGTTAATTAAGATACTATCCACAGATTGTTGTGAGTAGTTATAATCATCATGTGCAAACAACAACATCAACTCGTCTTTCAAAGAACAGCATCTTATTCATTCTGCTTGCTGTCCTGGTTGCCGTTGCGTCCAGCCTGTTGCCGAGCGGAATCATCCCCTGGCTTTGGGATCGGCTCAACGTCTTTGCAACCGTCTTCCTCGGCATCTTTGTGGAAGCTGTGCCTTATCTACTTCTTGGAACGTTTGCCTCAGGACTCGTAGAAGTGTTTGTAGATCGTGACCAGATGAGTCGCTGGGTCTCAAGCCGACCCGCTGCCGCGGCGATCAGCGGCGCTTTTATGGGCATGGTCTTCCCGGTCTGTGAGTGCGGTGTGGTTCCGCTCACACGCAGACTCTTCAAAAAGGGATTGCCGCTTTCTGCGGGCATTTCATTTTTACTGGCAGCACCGGTATTAAATCCCATTGTCATTCTTAGCACGGCATCGGCATTTGGCTGGGGGCAGATGCTTTTTTGGAGATTCACCATCAGCTTGGTGATTGCCATTACTGTAGGACTCGTCTTCTCGGTTCAGGGTGAGGCGAGTGATGTTCTTCGTCCGGTCTTGGCTGGCGATGATCACGATCATATTCATGCCGAAGTGGGGGATAGCGTCGCAGAAAAGATTCGCAAAGCCCTGCTCATCACCGTAGACGAGTTCTTTGACATGGGGCGTTATCTGATCTTGGGGTCCATGCTCGCAGCGGGCTTGCAGACCTTCATCGCGCAATCTTCGCTCTTAACCATCGGCAGCGGACCGATCCTCTCGGTGCTGGTCATGTTGCTGCTTGCCGTGATTCTTTCCATTTGTTCCACAGTAGACTCGTTCGTGGCACTTGGTTTCACTGGAGCATTCAGCTTTGGTGCGGTGCTTTCCTTCCTCGTGTTTGGACCGATGGTTGATATCAAAAGTGTCATGATGTATTTGCAGGTATTCAAGCGCCGGGCTGTGACGTATATCGTAGCCATTCCATTTATGATGAGTTTGCTCGCGGGTTTGGTTTTCAACTATTTTGTGAAGTGAGTATTGGACGATAGACCGCGGACAATGGAAATGAAACCTTGATCTACCGTCCATTGTCTATCGTCGCTCTGGAGATCTTATGCCTCAACGAATGTTCCGCTCTTATCAAGGTCTATTGTTATTTGGGTTGTGTCTATTCTTTGTATTAAAAGCCATCAACGGTCAGTTGACCTGGTACATTAATGTGCGTTTTATTCCATTAACCATTCTTGGCATGATTTTCCTTGGTGTGCTAGCACAGACCATCTTTACTGAGATCCGCCGGTCGCGCAAACATGAGCAGGAACATCCTGAGCATCATCATGAGCATGACCATGCACCCTCGGCGGTAAATCTGTGGGTGATGTTGATCCCACTGGCGATCGGTTTGCTTATTCCCGCGCGTCCGCTGGACTCCTCTGCTTTCTCAACTAAAGGGTTTAATACCAGCGCCCCATTGGTCAGTTCCGATTCGTCGGCACAGATCTTTGAAACCGAATCTGAAGAACGCAACATTCTCGATTGGCTGAAAATTTTCAACTTCGAAACAGACGTCACCCAATTCATCGGACAGAAGGCTTCGGTGGTTGGTTTTGTATATTTCGATGAAGAGTTGGAAACGAATCAATTCTTTGTCAGTCGCTTCGTCGTCTCTTGTTGTGCTGCCGATGGTTTTGCCATTGCCA
>JAFLCF010000240.1 GCA_017303735.1 Anaerolineae bacterium | reverse complement strand
AAGAATGAATTGGTCTGGTCAATTCGGGCAAAAGTACCAGACGAATGTCACCAATATCTCACTTATTTTGTAAAAATCATCCGTTTAATATTTTGCACCAAATTCAGACTGTTATAATGCCAACGCTATGCAATTGACTGATACGCACTGTCACCTTTATTGGAATAAATTCGACGAAGACCGCGAAGCCGTCATTCAACGCGCCATTGAAGCAGGCGTGACACGGATGCTCGTTCCCGGCACGACCATTGAGACCAGTAAACAAGCCATCGAACTTGCCGAAAAATACGAGCAGGTCTATGCCGCTGTCGGCGTCCACCCGACGGATGCAGAAACCCTTTCGCAAGATAATTTTGACGAACTTTACAAACTCGCCGAACACGAAAAGGTCGTTGCCATTGGCGAGATCGGTTTGGATTATTACTGGGTGAAAGAACCAGAGAAGCAAAAGCATCAGAAAACCGTATTCAACTCCCAGGTCCAGATCGCGGATGCGTTGAACAAGCCGCTGGTCATCCACCTGCGTGAGTTAAACGACGCCACCGAAGGTCCCGTCTTCGATGACCTTTTTGAGATGATGGAATATTGGTTTAATAAATGGCTCCATCTCAACCATCCGCTTGGGCTGACGCCTGGCGTGCTGCATTCCTTTAACGGAGAAAGCAGCCTAGCAACCAAAGCCATTAAAGCTGGCTTCCTCCTCGGTGTTACGGGTCCTGTCACCTACCCGAAGAACGAAAACCACCGGGAAATGATAAAAAACATCCCGTTAAATCTTTTGCTCATCGAAACGGACTCACCTTTTCTCGCCCCCGTACCGTTTCGTGGCAAACGCAACGAACCTGCCTTTGTTCATCACATTGCTGATAAAATAGCAGAAATCCATTCCAAAAGCCCTGCAGAGATCGCCCAAATCACCACTGCCAATGCGGCGCGGCTCTTCGCATGGGGAGATTGACTTGAACGCTGTAACTTTCCTATCACCCGTAACAGAAGAAATCAAACTCATTGAAGAACGTATGCGCGCACAGGCGGATGAGCACCACCCCGACCTGCGTGCGGCGCTGGAGCATTTGCTCGCAGCCGGAGGAAAACGCGTCCGCCCGACCCTGAGCCTGCTCGTCGGAAACATGCTGGGTGCGCCGCTGGAAAAGCTCATCAACCTCGGCGCTGCTGTGGAATTGCTGCACACCGCCACCCTCGTCCATGATGACCTAATTGACGGCTCCCTCTTGCGCCGCGGCACGCCCACCCTCAACGCGCGTTGGTCACCGCCCGCGACGGTTCTCACCGGTGACTTCCTCTTTGCACGCGCCGCCAAACTCGCCGCCGATACCGATTACCTGCCGCTGATGAAACAATTTTCAGAAACGCTGGCAACCATCGTCAATGGCGAGCTGACCCAGATGTTTACCTCGCGTGGTCTCATCAACCGCGATAACTATTACAAACGCATTTACGCCAAGACCGCTTCCCTTTTCGAAATGACTTCCCGCGCCGCAGCAATGGTCAGCCCGGCAAGTGACGACACCATCGAAGCCATGCGTGACTTCGGCTATCAGATCGGCATGGCATTCCAGATCGTGGATGACATCCTCGACTTCAACGGCGACCAGAACGCAGTCGGCAAGCCGCTCGGCTCAGACCTGCTGAACGGCTTGGTCACCCTCCCAGCCATTTACTTCGCTGAGATCAATCCCGATGATGTGGATGTTTTATCCCTGCCTAATGGCGGCTGGACCAATAACGAGAACATGACCCGCCTCGTAGAGAAGATCCGCTCGAGCAGTTGCACAAAGAAAGCCATGGTCGAAGCCGAGCAACACGTAGACCGCGCCCTCGTCAGACTCGAAGAAATGCCCGCCTGCGCCGAACGCGATGCGCTGGAAAACCTGGCAAAATATATTGTAGATAGAAAAATATAGTCGGTACATTCGCAGATTGGTGAATTGGTTTTTCATTCATCATTCTGCATTCATCCTTCATCATTCTTAATATGCCCAACCCTCGTAAACCCTTTCGCTTTAACGTCGGCTTCATTATTCATGAAGAGGTCGGCTATAACCACGACTTTCCGTTCGAATTGGAAAAGGTCACACTCAATGGCGACCTTGAACTGCGCAACCTCGAAGGCAATGTCAATGTCGGCAAAACTCCGCAGGGATTAATTGTGCAAGGCAATTTCTCTGGAGAAACCACGGTCAACTGCGCACGCTGCCTGACGGATTTCGTCCAAGACCTAAATTGGGAATTTACCGAGCTGTACGCCTTCGACCAGCGTTCGATCACGGAATCAGGTCTGCTCTTGCCTGAAGATGCGCAACTCGATATGGAAGATCTCCTGCATGAATTCGCCGTGTTGGAAATTCCCATCAACCCAATCTGCAAACCCGATTGCCAGGGTCTCTGCATTGAATGCGGACAAAACCTCAATGAAAAGGATTGCGGTCACCGCCCCGATGAACCCGATTCGCCCTTTGCAAAGTTGAAGGACTTGTTGAAGTAAAAACCTCCATGCCACCTGCTCACGCGGGTGGTTTTCATACCTTATGAAATTTTCCATTTCCAAACCGCTCGGCATTCTGATCACTCTTGCCCTTCTCGGGGTATTGATATTCGCCCGCGTTCAGATCAGCCTCGGGTTCGACGTGCCCAACTCCAATTTCTCCTTCTTCTGGCTGGCAGGTCGCATGATCCTCGAGGGCGAGAATCCATACGACGAAACCCAATATCTCGCAGGGCACGATGCCAATGGCATGAACTGGCGCCCGAACAAGATATTCCCCTATCCCCTGCCGCTGGCATTGTTTTGCATCCCACTCGGTTTCTTTTCGATGCAAACGGCATATGTCATTTGGCAGGTAGCTACATTGATCGCAGTTGCTCTCACGATCCATCTTTTATTAAGTCAATGGCAGGACAAACAACAACGCAATTTGCTCCTGCCAATATTTTTCTTCCTGCTGTTTTTTGGTCCGCTTTATCTGAGCACCCATGCAGGGACTCTCAGCGCCCTGCCACTGATCATTTTGCTGGCTGCCATCCTTTTGCTTGAAAAGGATAAAACCTTGTTGGCGGGCATTGTCCTCGCATTCACCATGCTCAAGCCGCCGCAAGGGCTGACCATCCTTTTATTGGCTGGTGTGTGGTTCCTTGCCAGGCGAGATTGGAAAGCAATTGCAGGCGTGGCACTGGGTGGACTGCTCATTTTCGTCATCGGATTGATGCAAGACCAGCAGTGGATCCAAAAATTTCTCGGCGCAAGCGATGCGGTGATGGATCGGACTCTCGGGGTTCATTCGAACGTTTGGGCGTTTGCCTACCTCGCTTGTGACGGGGCGGCTCCTTGTTCCACGCTTCTGGGCGGGGCGTTGAGCTTGAGTCTGCTTGGGGGGGCGAGTCTGCTCCTTTGGCGGAATCAAGCCAAATGGTCGGCATGGGAGGCGATGAATTTGATCATCCTGACAGGGTTTGTGAGCACGATCTACCTTTGGGCGTATGACCAACTTCCGTATATCATCCCAATTGTGTGGATCGTAGGAACTCTGGCGCAGAAGCAGCGCAGTATTTTGCTGGCGTTCTTCTTTTTGATCCTGTTGGATCTGGCTTCGATCTTTGCGCTCGTTCAGCAAGCCTTCACTGAAAAAGACCTGTGGAGTTTAGGCACGACGGTCTTGATACTGGTCTTTCTTTTTGTTGCCCAGCGCATGAAACCGAAACCTGCCATTGACAAAGCGCCCGCCTCTGCCTAAAATAACGCTCATGAAATTCACTTCCGCTTTCCCAATGGTGCCAATGACCATGTTGATGTCCATGCGAATGGAAATGTCCTGCTGCGCCAAGTGGAAAGCATAGTTTTTCTACCCTGAAAAACCGGGCTGTCCATTTTGCGGACAGCCTTTTTGTTTGAGAAGAGCCGATATTCGAAAATCGAATATCGAATCCCGAATATCGAGGAACGGAGTTCCACCATGACCGAAACCATCTTAGTCGCCGTCGCCTGGCCGTATGCCAATGCCGAAATTCACGTGGGCAATATCACGGGTTCACATTTACCCGGGGATATCTTCGCCCGCTACAACCGCCTCAAGGGCAACAAGGTGTTGATGATCACCGGCACCGACTCACACGGCACGCCCGTCACCATGAGCGCGGACAAACTCGGCAAGCCTGTTGAGGAAGTGTACAAGTCCTTCCACGAAGGCTTCATTGAGTTGTTCCAGCAGATCGGCATCACCTACGACCTATACACCACCACGCATAGTGACAATCACTTCAAGGTTTCGCAGGCAATGTTCCTCGCCTTGCAAAAGAACGGATTCCTCTATCGTGAGTTCAGCAAGCAGTGGTACTCCCCCAGCGCGGGCAAATTCCTGCCAGACCGCTACGTGGAAGGGACATGTTACATCTGCGGTTTTGAAAACGCTCGCTCCGATCAATGTGACCGTTGCGGTAACGTGCTTGAGCCGGAGAAGTTGATCAATCCGCGTGCCACCACGGGTGACGGCGCACTCGAACTGCGCGACACCGAACATTTCTATCTCGATCTCTCCAAACTCGAGCCGAAGGTCAAAGAGTTTCTGCAATCGCGCTCCGACCACATGCGTGACACGGTCTTAGGCGAGTCACTGCGCAAGATCGAAAGCGAAGGCTTGAAAGCCCGCTCCATCACCCGCGACCTCGACTGGGGTATTCCTGTTCCCGTCGATGAGCCGCAATGGAAGACCAAAGTGCTTTACGTGTGGTTCGAAGCCGTTATCGGCTATCTCTCCGCTCCAATAGAGTGGGCGCAGTTGTCGGGCGCGAAAGAAGCGTGGCGCGATTGGTGGATCAACCCCGCCGCGAAGCAATTCCACTTCATTGGCAAAGACAACATTTTCTTCCACACGTCGCAATGGCCCGCCGAGTTGATGGGCGCAGGCAGCGCGTTCATGGAGTTCTTCGCGGGCGAACAAAACGCGCCGCTCATCCTGCCGTTCGATGTGCCTGCCAACCAATTTATGAATCTCGAATCGCAGAAGATCAGTGGTTCACGCAACTGGGCGGTTTGGGGACGCGACGCCCTCACCCGCTACGACCCCGACGCCATCCGCTATTACCTGACGGCGAACATGCCCGAAAGCAAAGACAGCGATTGGGATTGGGCGGAATTCGTGGCGCGTAACAACAACGAACTCGTGGCGACGTGGGGCAACCTCGCAAACCGCGTGCTCTCATTCTGTTACAAGCATTGGGAAGGCGTTGTGCCGAATGTGGACACAACCACGCTTCGCCCCGCGGACTTGGAACTGCTCGCCACCATTGAGTCTGGATTCAACACTGTTGGCGCCGAACTCGACGCCGTGCGCCTACGCTCTGCCCTCGGCGAGACGATGAAACTCGCCACGGTTGTCAATCAATATCTTGATGTCAATGCCCCGTGGAGCGCCGTAAAGACCGACAAAGACGGCGCCGCCAAGACCATCTACACCGCCTTGAAAGCCATCGACTCGTTGAAGGTCATGTTCGCCCCGTTCATCCCATTTACCTCCGAACGATTACATAGCTTCTTCGCTTACGAGACTCCTCTCTTTGGCGAGCAATATACCGAAGAGGTCACCGACGCCATCGGCACGCACAGGGTGCTGCGATATAAACCCGTTGAAGGCTTACAGTGGAAACCCAGCGACCTGAAGCCGGGACAGAAGTTGAATCAACCCGGTCCGCTGTTCAAGAAGTTGGAACCGACTGTCATTGATGAAGAGCGTGGACGGTTGGGAAATTAGCCGTCATGCTATAATCTTTTTAGAGGTGTCACATGACTCTTATAACCTATGAAGGCGTCGTCCAAAAAGGAAGCATCCTTTTGAGTGAGGGCATACAATTACCCGAAAACGCAAAGGTATATATTGTTGTCACCGAAGATGTAATTCCAGTAGAAATTAATGGCAAAAAACCCATCCAGGTTCTGTCGCCTAATTTA
>JAFLCF010000024.1 GCA_017303735.1 Anaerolineae bacterium | reverse complement strand
GGTAAAGCCGGCAGAGGGCGTTTCCTCACCGCGTGCCAACAGGGAAATCACCAAACGATCTCCCTGCTGCAGAGCCAGCGACAACACTTCACGACTCTCATTAGGGACAAGCAGGATCAACATCTTCGGCTGGGTATCCAGGTTGAAGGAGCCACTGTCTTCAGAGGACTCTGTTTGTTGTGGAAGTCCCTGGACCGCGATCACGCGCACACCCATCGGGAACAGATCCTTGGCAAGCGGCGGGAAGGAGCGGTGGATGGCATCCGCCTGTTCCAATTCAAGCGGGGAAGGCTGGGCGGTCGGTTCCACATACCCAGGATCAATAACCAATTCTGGAATCAGGGTTGGTGTGCTCATTTGCTGCGGGCGGGTGCTGATCACCACTGTCACACCAATCAGGTCTCCAGGCAGGAAGGCTTCCGCATCCGGCGATACCAGGTTCATCGCATCCAAAGGCAAGGGGAATAAACTGTGTCCGGGGAATTGCGCCAGCACTGCCGAGAGGCGAGTGCCTTCTGCTGCCTGTGCCAAAATCGCGGATCTAAAAATGGGCTGTCCACTGAAGATGGGTTGTGCCACCACCCCGCCGACCACTCCGGTCACTTCCTCACCGGGAATATACAAACTGGCGTTGTCATCCTGAAAAACCGTCTTGACCGCCAGGTCATTGGCGGTGAGGACATCGCCGATGTTCAAGTCGCGTGTGGCTGATAATACGGAAATGGTGGGCGGCTTCTGTGCTGCACCGAGGGCATTGAGGGCGATGAACGCCACCAGAAAGATTCCAACCGACACGCCCAGCACCACCAGGTTCACGCCGGTCGAGGCAATTCGTTTCAACATGTTTCTTCTTTTCTCCATTCGTTGTTTTTTTCAAAAGCCTGCCGCAGGGCAGGGGTTTCTTCAATGATCTCTTCGAGGCGTTCGAGTGTCTGTCGCATCAATCCATACAAAGTCAGCATGACGAAATCCGTTTTGATGTGACTGGACTTGAACACCTGCTGATGGGTCTCTGCGACAGATCGCACGACTTGCATGACCTCCGCATCTGCCAGCGCTTCCGCCGACACACGCGGCATGTCCGGAAAGCACTCTTGTATCTGATCCGCCACATCCTTTGAAATGGAGGACGGGTCGGATTGGATCGGTACGATTGCTTCAGCTGGTGCGGGGGGATTGAGCAGATCTGCAACGGAAGTTTCCGGGTCGGTGCGTAATTGTTCAATGGCACGTGGCAGTCGGGTGAGACCGGCTTGGATGGCTTCCAATAAGCGCATCTGTGCCTGCGGGGAAAGCGCTGCCACGGCTTCGACATTGCGCAGGGAGACATGTTCCCGCAAGCCAACTGGCAGGGCTTCCAACATGCGTTGCCGGCGTTCCCGTTTGGACTGATACGTCTCGCTCATGGACGCGACTATACTGTTCAGGAGGAAGAGGTGGATCACATGTGTCGCTTTGCGTCCACAACAAATGCGCCCGGTTCAATACCGGGCGCATTTGTCATTGTCTGTTTATCGAAGCACTTCTTCAAAGATCCGGAGTTCGTCCAGATAAAACTCCTTTTCTCCGCCATCCTGGAAACCCAAGGTAAGAACTGGTGCGATCTGCCACCACCGTTGCGGCTGGGTGCTTACCAGGTAGTTATCGCTCCAGACTTGGATCTCCACTAGACCAAACGCCGGCATCGTCATCCGACACACTTCCGACCCGTCCACCGACATGCTTCCCAGCCATTGGGTCCTACTGATCCGATGCAGACGAATTTGGTAGGTATGCCAGAGTTCCAGGTCCACGTTCATGGCTTCGACCTGAACAGGCGCCCAATTGAGCGCCAGATAACAAACCGATCCATTATTGCCATTGAAGGAGGACTCCCTGCCGATCAGGGAAAGTCCGAACATATCGAAGGGCTTGGCAAAGAGACCATCTGCCTGAAGCGTCCCTTGTGGCTGCAGGACAACTCCCGCCGTTCCATAAAAATTCCCATCCACCTGGCTCTTGAATTCCACAACCACGTCGCTCGAAGCAGTGGGCTGGAACCCGCTGCCACCGATCAACGTGACATTGTTGTATTGTTCACTGGAAGGTTCCTGCCATTCCGCGCTTTCCGTCTCGAACTCCGGATCCTGGGTGTGTCGAAGGGTGAGTTGATGATCGATCTCCATTTCTACTGCGTGCCAGGCGGTTTCGTTCGATGCCTGTCCGGCGCCGTTGATGATCGTGAAGTCCCAGAACTCAGTCGATAATCCTTCCTCGAAGTTCTCCGCTATTGCTTCGGGATTTTCCACAACCTGCGGCGCATAGGCTGCGCGTTTCTCAAGTTGCCGGGTCTCATTCGAAACCGTCCAGACGGAATACAACTGCTGGAAGTTAAGTCCGGCGAACAATACAACCAGCCCTAAAACCGCAAGTGCGATCTTTATGGTGAGTCTTTTCCATTTTTGTTTGGTGTCCATTTCGTATCCTTTTTCGTTTTTTGCGCGATGATACGAAAGGTGGATGGGGGGTATGTAGAATGTGTCGTCACCGATTGCCTCAGCATGCTTCCCAAAATTGCATTCACTGATGCTCCTGAGGGCAGGACATTTAGGAAGTTACCAGTTGGTACATGCGAGTTCGCCCGTAGGGAATAGGGGCGTTTTTACAGGTTGTGTAAGGGTGTATAAGAAAACATCTTCCGCCTACGTGCTTTGACAGTTCCACACAATTCCATATAATCCCCACTGTTCCTACTTTCCACAATCCATCCCTCTTTTCAAGAAGCCTGGCAAACCGCCGGGCTTCTGCTGTTGTATCCCAAACCCCATCCATATTCAATCAAGGAGCCCAATCAATATAAAAACAGACCCATCCCCAATCAAACCCATCCCAAAATCAAGGCATGTTCGGAAAACCAAAGTAATAACAGGAAATGGGAACAACCTTTCTACCCCAAACGCAGAGAGGCGTTTCCCGAACAAGCCCCACTTCCAAACCGACACACACATGAGTGTATCGGTCTCCAACCCAACCTAGGAGGCAACATAAAACCAATTCAATAACTGCAAATCCCACGTACGCCAAACGGGCGCCCGACATGGACTTTCCATGCCAGGCGCCCGTTTTTGTTTTCCGACAGCGAGGACTCACCGGGGTGCGAGGCCCGGCAGATAAAAAGAGAAACCGCCCAGCGGTAACTGGACGGTTTCGGTACAACATCATGTACAAGCCCGATCATATCACAACTGTAAAAACCGTCAAGATTTCCGCGAAGAAATCCCTCAAAGCCTGCGAACGCATCATCTTCGCAGACGGCAAGCCCGTCAAGGTCGCCGACATCGCCCAGCGACAGGGAGAGCACCACCTCTATCAAGCCGACATTACACTGCTGGACGAGCATGCCGTGCTGGAGACCAGCGCCCCCTGTTGGGCGCGCGTGGAGGTGGAATGAGCTGGCACTTTGGACTGCGCGGATGCGTGATCATGCCCTCTCCCTGGGACTATTTAATCCATTCCAAGAAGGAGACGGACCATGAGAACTCTCGCTACTCTTCTCATCCTGGTCGCCATTGCCGCATCCCAGCCCCATCACTGGTTGGCGGTCGTCATGGCAGCCATCGCCCATTGTATGGGCCATTGATCAAACGAAAAGGAGGTCGCAGAAAACCGCATGCAAAACATCTTATCCACCGCCGAAGAGATCCTCGGAACGGCGGTTCGCGTGGAGGATCATCGGGGTTGGGCCATCTTCTGGTGTCCCTTCCATAACGACGCGAGTCGGGAAGGGCAGGGAGGGCAACCCAACTTCGGAGTCAACCTGCAAAGCGGCTACTGGAAGTGCCTGCGCTGCGGCGCCAGCGGCGGCTCACTCAAATCGCTGCAGGATAAACTGGGTCGGGGGTATATCCCCCCCGTGTCGGACTCCAAACCGACCCGCCCCAAACGACCGCCGACCCAGGTGCAGTTGCTCGACCAAGCCGTGTCGGAAGCGCGCGCCTGTGTACAGACTTCGCCCGCATGGGCGTATCTCAAACAACGCGGTGTCACCCCATACACCGCCCTGGTGTATGGACTCGGCTACGGCATCCCCGTCCCGTGTGTGCATCGCGAGATCATGGAGGCTGCCAAACAATCCATGATGGTGCGTCGGGACGGCACCTGGTTGTGGGCAGGTGGGGTGGTGTATGCCGACCCGCCGACCCAGCCTGCAGTGATGAATGTGCGCTACATCCCCGAGGAGCAACTGCCCAAGGGGACGCGCAACTTCACTCCGCCCAAGAACCACAAGTCCTGGGGCAACCGCCTGCAGCCGCTCGGCAGCTGGCGCATTACGCCAAGCACGCGCACGATCATCGTGCTGGAAGGACTGTTCGACATGCTGATCACCGCCCAGAAGATCCATCAGCTGGGTCGGGACGGCGAGGCGGTCGCGGTCTACACCAACGGCGCCAGCCCCTCGGCAAAAATGCTTGCGTGGTTCCGCGAACACAACCAGTACGAGTATGTCCTGCTCAGTGACCCGGACAACGCCGGGGATGAATGGGCGGGACATCTCACGAATGCCATTCAAAAAGGCGGGGCGGGTGTGCAAGCCCTGCGACCTCCCGACACACTCGACCCGGACGAAGCCATCCTGAGCGGATGGTGGCCGTCCATTCTGTAAATCCACCCATTCCCTGAACCGGGGAGCGATCCAAGATCGCTCCCCGGTTTCTTTTTCCAACAAAGGAGAAATCTAATGTCCATCTTCACGTTCATCACCATGTTGCTCTTCGCCCTGATGGTTCTTTGGGCGCTATGGTTCATCGTCAGCCTGATCCACTACATCCGTTCCGGTCAATACCAGATCGATCAGCGTCTGCGCGACGTGTGCAAGTAATTCCAAATCCAAACAAGGAGACTCCCATGTCCAAACAATACAACAAAACCATCTTCATTGGTCATCTCGGCGGCGAGCCCGAGATGCGCTTCACGCCCTCCGGTACGCCGGTCACGATCTTCAACGTCGCCACCAATGACCAATATCCCAACGAGAAGGGCGAGATCATCAAGGTCACGACCTGGTTTCGCTGCACCGCCTGGGGCAAACTGGCGGAGATCTGCAACCTGTATCTCAAGAAAGGCAGCAAGGTCCTGATCGAAGGCAGGCTTACCCCGGATAAATCCAGCGGGCGTCCACGCATCTGGACCCGTCAGGACGGCACGGCTGCGGCGGATTATGAACTCAAGATCCAGGAGATCCATTTTCTGGACAGCCGCACCGAAGAGAACGAAATCCCGATTGCCCAGGCAGAGGAGGAGGTTCAGGCATGAACGCCGAACAACTGCGTTCGCTTGCCCGTCTCTTGGATTATGTCGCCGAGGATGAACAGAAACACTTTGAAGGCACACCAGTGGAAGAGCGCGACAACCACATTTACCTCGACATCCTGATCCTGCAAGACTATCTCATTCAACAACAAGGAGACCCCAACTCATGATCACCCTTCAACAAGATCTGCTTCAATCGGCATTGAATGCCGTGACCCGTGCCAGCGCCAAAAACAGCCTGCAAGCCGCCTTCGCTCTCGTGCAACTGAACGTCAATACGGATGGCATTCTGCACCTGTCCTGCTTCAACGGCGAGACCGCCGCGCGTGCTACCGTGAATGTGGACTGCAACGAAGACCTCGCCGTTTGTGTGGATGCCGCGACGCTCAAAGCCGTGGTCGAGACTCTCACTGGATCGATCTGCCTGCAAGTCGATGGCACCGCGCTCGTCATTCAAGGCGCTTCCACCCGCACCTCACTGCGCATCGTGGACGAAGCCCTGCCCATGCTGGATGAGAACGACCTGCATCCGCTGGCGACCTGTACAGGCAGCACCTTCCGCAGCCTGTTGCGTGTCCTGCCCTTTGCCTCGACCGATGAGTCGCGCGCGATCCTGCAGGTTGTGCATCTCATGCTGGACAAGACCCAAGCCATGACACTGGCTGCTGATGGGTACACCGCTGGTCAGGTTCTTGAAGTCCTGGAAGGACTGCGCGACTCGATTGCCGTATCCCTGCCCATCAGCTGTGTGCGTCTGTTGTCATCCCTGATCGAGGAGCGTGACACCGTGCGCATGGGAACCTCCGGCAGCAATCGCGCCCTGTTCCAGATCAGCAATGCAGAGTCGTCCAAGAGCCTGATGCTTGCCACGGTCACCGTCGATGGCAATTTTCCTGCCGCACAGATCCAGACCTTGATCGGTGATGCGCGCACGAACGCGGTTGCCACGCTGCAGGTCCAGCAAGCGAACCTGCTGCAATCGATCCGCATGGTGAATGCGATGGGCACGCAAAGCACTTTCCTCAAGGTATCCAACGGAGAGATAAAGGTCGCCTCGGCGGAAACCGAGACCGGTCAAGCTCGCAACATCCTGGATGCCACTGCCAGCGGGGAGAATGCCCAAGCCTGGTTGTCTGCGCTCTACCTCAAACGCGCCGCGGAAGCGATCAAAGGGGAACTGACCCTGCGGATTACGAGCAACACCAAACCGCTCATGATCGAAGCGGGCAACTTCTCATCCGTGATCATGCCGATGATCTCAGACGGTTTCAAGGATCCCTTCCCTGAAGATGAAGCTATCGCGATCAGCCTGCTAGAGATGGCAATAGCGTAACCGACATAAACACAAAGACGGCGCACCGATCGGTGCGCCGTCTTTCATTTCCCAAGGAGCCTTTCATGAACACACTACTGCAAGTCCAATCCCCCTATACCCAGCCGCGCCTCAAGACCATGCCCTTGCGCGAACAGCCCGCCTATCGTGTGACCCAGGATGTCACTGCCTGCAACCAGACCGAATTACTGGCCGCCCTGATCGGCGGACAGAAACAGATCGAGATCGCACAGGACCTGCTGGCACATTTCGGGGACGACATCCGCCGCATCTATCAAGCCCATCCGCAGGAACTGGCCAAGGTCAAGGGCATCAACCAGGCAACCGCTGTGCGCATCAAAGCCGCGCTCAATCTGGGACTGCGTCTTAGCCTCCCTGCGGATGAACGCATCGCGATCAACTCGCCCGCCGATGCCGCCGCGCTGGTGCAATCCGAGATGGCATTGCTGGAAAAGGAACATCTGCGTGTGCTTTTGCTGGATCGCCGCAACCGTGTGCTTGAGATCGTCGAGGTCTATCAGGGCTCGGTCAACTCCTCACAGGTGCGCATCGCCGAAGTCTTCCAACCCGCTGTCACCCGCAACGCCTGCGCGATCATCGTAGTTCACAATCATCCCTCCGGCGATCCCACTCCCTCGCCGGATGATGTTGCCGTAACACGTGCAATGGTACAGGCTGGGAAGTTGCTCGACGTTGACGTGCTCGATCACCTGGTGATCGGCGGGCAACGCTGGGTCTCGCTCAAGGAACGCGGACTTGGATTCAGTTAGGCGGCTGCGATGCAACTGACCCTCAATCTGACCTTCGCCCCTGCACCACCAAGAAACCTGATCCGACCCACCACCTGGCTGGATGCAGGCTGGGCAACCGCCTGCATCGGCTTCACAAAAAAAGTGGAGATCAGCCAGTCGCTGAGTGATGCATTGGATCATGGCGACGAGGACGATCACGACCAGCAGCACTATGACGCGCTCTGGCTCGCCCATCACCATCTGGTTATTGATCAACGTCCTTCCCTGTCCTTTACCTTCGATTTCCTCCGAGACGACAAGCTGCGTGGTCGCTACGTGGAACACAGCTTGCGCCTGCACGTGGAGGAAGGCGACCAACTTATCCTGCTGGGTCTCCTACAGGATTTTAGACCGGGGTTCGAGCTCCCGTGGGGTCGCGAAACACATTTTCCCAATCTTTCAACAAGAACAAAGGAGTAATCTCATGCCGAACTGGAACGAAAACGAACTGATCATCACCGGTCCCGATGTAAACAAAGTGCTCGAAGCCATCCGCTCTGATTCCATCCATGATCAGGACATGCGCATCCTCGACTTCAACCGCATCATCCCCTACCCGCAGATCTATCGTGATATGGACAAGCGCGCAGAGGAGTATCGGGAAAAACTTGCTGACATCGAAAACGATGACCCGGAACGCAAACAAAAACTCGAAGCCCTTGGCGCGGAATATGGTGTGGAACCCGGTACACCGTGGATCAAGGATGGATACAACTCAGGTGGTTATGAATGGTGCTGCGAATTTTGGCAAACAAAATGGAATGCCTGTCATGTCCACCTCACTACCCACGCCGATCCCTCGCAGCCTTTACGCAAGCTGTCCAAATGCACCTATTGCCAGACCGTTCATAAGACTGAAACGATGGTTGTCCTGACCTGTCAGCAATGCGGCAGCCCCTTGCCGGACGCAGAACCCATCCAGGCTTTCCTGGAATTCGACACCGCCTGGAGTCCGCCCATCCCTGTGATCGAGAAACTTGCCTCGATGTTCCCCGATCACACCTTCGAGTTGAAATACTTCGAAGGCGGCATGGGCTTCAGCGGTCACGCCCGCTGGTCTGAGGGATGTGAGGAATTCCATCATCAATACGAATACGACGGTCCGCGCGGCGGATAGAGGAGAAAAGAAAATGAACATGCAATCCGAACACAAACGCATGCAGCCCGTGCTGGATCTGGCGCGCCAACTCGACATCGCCAGCAACCCCGACCCCGCCGCGATCTTCGAAGCAGGCAGTGGCGGCTTTCAGGTCTGGTGTACGCCGCACGATCATCCCAAAGGCTGGGATGGCATTGTGATGAATTCCGGCGCCTTTTCCAAGCCCTGTGAGTATGTGGGCAGCGTGCATTGGAAATGGGAGGATGAGTCCATCGTGGCACTGGAGATCGAGACCAGCGCCTATGCTCTGGCGGATCAAAAACCGGACGAGTACTGCAACCTGACCACCATCCCCCGCGATTTCCACCGCCGCACGATCTTCAACCGTGACGCAGACATCGAGTGGCTCAAGGAAAAGATCGCCTGGCTGTTCGCCAAAGCCCATATCCCTCTGCGGCCTTTCGAATACCGACAGGCGCCGCTCTCCGAGATCGGTCCCTATCTCCTGGCGCACTACCTTTCCGAGACCGATGAATACGTGGTGATCGTTTCGCCTGAACTCGATCCCGAGGAATTCTGCAAACCGGGATACGAACTGGCGCGCACGCTCCCGATCTGGAAGGCGGGTGACTTCCCTGCCGACGTCATCCTGCGTCCGGATCATGAGTACCAGGAAGTGGATGACGAACCCGATGAGGGACCTCTGGTGGAACAGTACGAGAATGCCGCCCGCCTCGGTGATGACAGCTGGCTGGATTATGCCTACGAAGACCGCATCAGCGGTTGGGATGAATAAAACAAACCTGGAGGACGGCACATCGCCGTCCTCCACCATTTTCACGGAGAACCCAAAATGACCACCCTCTTTCAAGAAACCATCGAACATCTGTTGAAGTCCCACAACCTGCTGGAGGATTTCCAGACCAAGGACTCCTTCCATGTGCGCTTTGAGAAGACCGGATACCAACCACTGGTGATCGAACGCCACGGCGAGATGATCAGTGTCGCGCATTACTTCGAACAGAACGGCGACCTGATCGCCGACCCGGATGTGGAGTTGCATTATCCCTCCTGGGTGCCGACCGGCATCACGCAAGCCTTCTTCGGCTATCGCACGAAGTTCATTGAACGCGATGGGCAGACCTTTATCGATACCAACTTCCACAAGCAGGTTTCCTCCTTCCTGAGCATGTGGGCACGCAACATCAAGGCGCAGGGCTGGGCGGAGGGAGGCAAGGTCTCCCATGACTAACATCCGCTTCATCTACCTATACCGCGATGCCAGCAATTACAAGCAGCATGGCGAAGTCATCCTCTCGAATGAAACGCAATTAGCCGTTGAGCAAATTGATCAACAGATCCGTTCCCTGCTTTCCGATGGCTTGTTCTTCATCGCCCAACAGGTGCAACTTGAGGAACGCTTCTTCGCTGTCATTAGCGAAGATGATCATCCCTGGCATGAATTTGTTCACGTGGAGTCCACAACGGACCCCACCTTTGATCCCGTCCCTGAAATAAAGCGCGACATCGCCCAGTTTCTGAAGGAACTGGAACAGGCACACCATGCAGGCTGGGATGAAAGCCAGGTGCGTGCCGACCTCATCCAGCAGATCGAGAAGGAACGAGCAGCATTGAAGCGCTGGCTGGATGACAGGGAAGGTGGGACGCCATGACCAGATATCCAAATCACACTCACATCACCCGATCCCATTTGAACCCCAACAAGGAGACCCCATGTACGACCACATGATCGAAGAGATGGCGGACGCCATTGCAAAAGAACTGCATCTCGAACCCAATGCCATCCTCTCCAGCCTGCATCGCTTCTGGCAGGACAAGATCGCGCATGTCTGGCAGGTGGAGGATATCTATGAATCTGCCCGCCGCGTTGGCAAGGCGGTTACCCGTGAGGATGCCATCGGGCTGTTGCAGGATGTCTTTCATCACCACGACTCCAGTCTCGGCATCACCTGGGACTCACTGGATGCCGCACTGGAGGACTACCGCCTGGACCTGACCGCGCTGCCCGAGGAACGTCTGTCCGAGGTGCATGGCATCTTCAAGGTCTGGTGTGCAGGCAACTTGATCGCCAATCAATTCGGGTTGTATCCCAACCAAATGGATGGCAACCTACCGGAGGCTCTATCCCTGGCACGGCAGATGGCAAAAGAACATCCCGGCGAACAAGTCCATCTGGGGCTGGAGGATAACCCCGATCCCTGGCTGACCCTCATCATGATCGACGACGAGATTCAAATCAAAGAATACAAAATATTGGAGGAAACACAATGAACACATGGACCGAACCCTATGAAGATGAATACATCAAGGAACGCATTGAGGAAATAAGGACTGCCCAACAGGAGGCGTTGCAGCACGGCAAGGTGCTGATCTCCTCTTATGAACAATTCTGGCTGCCCTGCCTGAACGATCTGCCCGATGTGGACTATCAGGGACGCGATCACTACATCGCTCCCTATGGCTCCTTTGATGCTGCCCCTAAAACACCCTTCCACGGCGCACTCTGGTTCACGCCCAAGCCTGGCGTGGAGTTGCCTGCCATGTTGATAAACCAACGTGAATGGAAAGCAGGGACTGGAGTCGTGGACCTGAATGCGCGCATGGTAAAGATCCAATCCAATGAGGTCGAAGTGACCTTTACCAGTATCAACATCAGCCAGAGCGCCGCGGAGTTGCTGCGGGAGATCAACCGCGAACTGGTGCGGGTCAAGGCGGGAGTCTATCTCTACCGCATCGAGCCGATCCGTGATGCCGCTCCCGTTCCGCATCTCTATCCGGATGGACGCATTCCGATCTTGAGCAATTCCCATACCCGTGCGGATGTCACCGGCTATGCCATCTTGAAAGACCGTTCTTATCAGCACATGCTGGTGTATGTCGGGATTGCCGCCCACAAGACCAGTGTGGAAAGTCTCTGGGCATCCCTGATCCGTGGCAAGGGTAGCTGTTCCCTGCGCGGTACCTCCGTGCTTGCCGATGGTGACGTGAAGATGATGACCCATCCTCTGCCGGAGTTCAATGTATTGCACGCCGGGATCGTCTGCCGCAAGGCGTTGCCTGGCAAGTGGGAGGCGAAGGATGATGTTGCCTATGCCCTGGTCTTTGAAAGTGAAGCGGCGGAGGAGAAATTGAAGACCCTGACCATCCATCGATTGCAAGAGACTCTCGCTTTCCCCATCCCCAATGAATGGACACAGACTCTCTGGGAATACGCCCTCGATGCGGAGTACATCCAGCGCCTGGAGACGGGTGGGGACTGCCGCGGCGGAGTGCGAATCGATCTGAGCAAGCCCTGGGTGGACTTGGTGCAGGGGTTGCTCGACCAGAATATTTTGAAGATATAGGAGGTTGCGATGTTTCTCACCATTCAAGCAAATCAGATCTTCGACCTGCGCATGGCACAAGCGCCGGAGAGTCATCCATCGTACTGGCTGGCGCAGTTGCGCAAAGCCGACTGGTTGCATCTGCTGAACTTCGTAGACGTGAAGATGTCCGCCAAAGCCCGCAAGCAGCATATTGCAGAAGCTGCTCTGTTGCACTTTGAGTTCACCTACTGTGATGGACGTGGCGAGATCTGGCAGATGTGGAATGAGTTGCGTCGTGACCACCGCACACTGGTGATCCAGTTCCGGCATTCGGAGTCGGATTGGTCATGTGGCACACCGGAATTCGTAGACCTCGACAAGAATGAACCGCTCGGCTTTGTGAACATCGCCGGGCGGTTGTTTTGTAAGGTGAAGTAAGTAAACAAAATTCAACTTGATCCCCCATGCCATTTGGTGTGGGGGATTTTATTTTCCAAAAGGAGATTACCATGCGTCCCCCCGCTCTAGAAAAAATGGGTTTTTATGAAACATCCCAAACCGTTGCTCAACTACTCACAAAATATTTCAAGCCCGCAGACTCTGGCAGGCTACTTGATCCCTGTGCTGGTGAAGGCACTGCCGCTTCCACCCTGGCAAAAGCCTTGAACTGCCAGAGTTGGGGCGCGGAACTTTCCCCTGCACGCGCCGCACTTGCTGCAGAAAAAATGGATCGCCTGTTCAATACACCCTGGCAGTCCTGTCATCTGACGAGCGAGTCCATCACTCTGTTGTTCCTGAACCCGCCCTATAGCCATGATCGCCTCGGCGACCAGAAGCGATTGGAGTTGGAGTTCCTGAAATCCACCACGCCCAAACTGGTTCGTGGTGGTGTCTTGATCTACATCGTCCCGCATCAACTCCTGCGCGATCTGGATGTGGCGTCCCACCTGGCTGGATATTACGAGAACATCCGCATCTATCGCTATCCCGAAACCGGATTCAATCAGGTCATTGTGCTGGCGACCAAGCGGGTGAAATACAAGATTCCATCTCATGAGGAAGGCCATCAGGTGCAGGCATGGGCAGATGTCGAACCGCCTATGTTGGTGGAAGCGGAAAAACCTTTGTATGAATTACTTCCTGCAACCGACAAAGGATCGGGAGGGCAACCCGTTCGCTTCTCCCGTCTCGACTGGCAGCCGGAAGAGATCGTGGATGCGACTCAGAAACGTGGTTTGCACTCTTCAAAAGAATGGCTGGACCTGCTCAATCCATCGCGCGGCTTGGGGGAATTGAAGCAGCCGGTCATGCCGTTGAAGAAGGGACACATCGCGATGTTGATGGCATCCGGCATGATGGGAACACTGCGGCTGACCGATGAAGACGGCAAGCCCATGCTGGTCAAAGGTCGGGTGGTGAAAGTCACGGAGAAAGTGGATGAGAACACAGATAAGAAAGGCAATGTGACTTCCGAAACCTTCCGCGACCGTTTTGTTTCCACAGTTGCCATTCTGCGCCAAAGTGGGATCGAGATCATTGATACCGTTGATCCGCTCTCCAAGTTCATGCACAAGTATGGAGATCAGATCGGGGCGCATATCTTGTCCACATATTGCCCTTTGTACAACTTCGACCCGACTCAGGAAGAAACTGCGATCCTGGATACATTGGGAACAAAGCGCAAACCATTGCCCGGACAGGAGAAACCGGGGTTGTTACCAACACAACGTCATATCGCAGCCGGCGTTGCCAGGGCGATAAAGAAACATGGTGTTGGGAACGTCCAAGGAGAGATGGGAGCCGGGAAATCGATTACTGGCGCAGCGATCATGGAACTGTTGAATGCCTATCCCGCTATTGTGCTCTGTCCGCCACACCTCGTGCCCAAATGGATCAGGGAAATCGAAGAGACCATCCCAGGCGCAAGAGCAATGGAACTGAAGCGGATTGGTCGTAATGCAGATGACCCTGGCGACATAAATGATGTGAGTAGGTTCCTGAATCTTTATAAAGCAGGCGAGCTGGGGCAAAGGGCAGTTGCGGTGATTGCCCATACCTCCGCAAAATATGGCGCAGGCTGGGAACATGCCGTGACACGTAAAAGGTTTGTGGATGAGGAGGATGGGCGGGTATTTGAAGCCCTGACATGCCCAACCTGCGGAACGCCAATTCAGATCAAACTACCGGGTGGTTTTACCAAGGTAGCAACCAACCTGGATGATCTTGGTGACAAACGCCGATTTTGTGAAGCTGAGATCCGCGGATATGAACTCGATGATAAAGGCAGACTTGTACAAGACGAAAACAGAAAGCCAGTTTGGGGGAAACGGGTTTGTGGCACACCCTTGTTCCAATTCACCGGTCGCCGCTGGGCAATTGCCGAATATATCGCGAAACAAGCCAGAGGCGTATTCAAACTGCTGATCGCAGATGAGTGTCACGAACTCGCTGCCAAGGCATCGGATCGCGGTATCGCTTTTCATCAATTGGTTGCATCAACCAAATACACCCTGACCTTGACCGGGACCTTCTTTGGCGGTCGAAGCACATCCATCTTTTGGCTGCTCCATCGCCTGAATGCCAGTGTGCGAAAAGACTTTGCCTTCAACGATGAAAAACGCTGGGCAAGATTGTATGGCGTGTTGGAGATGACCCGTAAAAGTAAACGCGCCATAGAAGATGGCGACGAAGATGGTTTTACCGGTAATCGGCGATACCAGAATCAAGCCAAGGAACAACCTGGGATTTCTCCTGCCATTGTGAACCGCCTGCTCGACACGACTGTATTCCTGTCCTTAAAAGATCTAGGTCTTGCACTGCCTCATTACGCAGAAGAAGTTGTGACGCTGACGATGACGGATGTGCAGAGTGGGCAATATCGTTCGATGGCAAAGAAGTTGCGTGATCTGGCGATCAAGAACAGGCGCTACCTTTCCACCTGGTTGCAATGGACTTTGGCACGACCAAATTCTGCCTTCCGAAATGAAGTCGTGGAGGTGGACGAAGTTAATCAGAAAGGAGAAGTAATTCGACGAAAGGAATTGATGGAACTGCCGGCTGTGGTTGATGACGAAACCATGCCCAAGGAGTCCTGGTTGGTGGATTTCTGCCGTGCGGAACGCCAGCAGGGGCGCAAGGTCTTGATCTACCTGCGCCAGACCGGAACGCGGGACATTCAGGATCGTATCTTGAAAATCCTGCGGGATGGCGGGGTGCGCGCCGAGGTTCTGTCAAGCGGCGTCAATCCACGAAAACGTGAGGAATGGATTGCGCGGCGTGTCATCGGGTTGGACGCTCTGGTGGTGAATCCCAAACTCGTGGCAACCGGGTTGGATCTTATCGCCTTCTCGTCAGTTGTGTTCCTTGAAATCGAGTACTCACTGTATGTGCTTTGGCAAAGTCTCAGACGGGTTTGGCGTCTGGGTCAGACGAAACCAGTCAAGGCAATCTTCTCGGTCTACAACGACACAATGGAGTCGCGGGCCCTGGCGCTCATCGGTGCGAAAATGAAAGCTGCCCAGTTGTTGTATGGTGATAATGTGGGCGGCGCCATTGTTCCTGAGGAGGAAGGAGACATCCTCATGAAATTGGCACGTGAAGCGCTGGAGTCGGCAGACCTGCCGGACCTGCAATCTCTGTTTGCCGATGAAGTGGTTGTTTCGAATTCTCCAATGGGATGCCCGACAGCTCTAAGCGCGCCGTTGCCTGTCCCGGAAATGCCCAAGACAGTTTCCTGGTCTGACTGGATGACCAACAAAGGTGTTGTAGGAAGAGTTGCCGGCAGAGCACGCCCTAAGCAAGCGACACAAAATCAAGTGTCCCTTTTCTAAGACTTGCATTCTACAGTTGCAATAGATATGAAGAATGCAGGGAAACGACAGCAGTCCGGGCTTCACACCCGGACTGCTGTATTCTGTAACGGAGGTTATGATGGAAAAACAACCAAGATGCAAAAAATGTGGTCGGCGGTTGAAATCTCCGCTGAGTGTTGCAATCGGCATGGGTCCCGAGTGCGCGGGGATCAAGTCCACCTCGGTGAAAAGTGTTCGCATTCAGAGTAAACCTGGTTCTCGCATGGCTTATTCCGATAAGGCGCTAGCCCAAGTGCAAGCACCCCTTTTCACGGGTGAATTGCCAAAGAAAGGACTGAGCAAGCGAGAGTTATTCCGCAGACTCAGAGAGGAACGCCGACGCTTGTTTGAGACCAGATTGCCATTCCAATGCGGATTGGTGTTGCCGGCGAGGAAGCCGTTGGTGTACATCCCATTGGAAGATGGGTCATGGCGGGAAGACTACAGCGGAAGGGTGATCTCACATGAAAGACTGCAACAATATCTGGTAAGGTTCAGGTTCATATAAACAGTAAGCCCCTGATTGGTTGAAAATCAGGGGCTTTTTTTGTTTAAAATTTGTCTTGATTTGGATATTAGTAAAAATCAATTATCAATATCAATTCCCATCTGCCTGAACGCTTCCTTGACCTTGTCTTCATATTCCTGCTCAGTCATTTGTCCACGGTCTAAATGGAGGCTGATATCCATGTGTTCATACTTACTTTGGAGATAGTTCAATACACCCATTAGGTTGGCAACTTTTCCCTTGGGAACCGTGAAATTAAATGACAACTGTTTCAGACCCTTATCTGGCAAAGTTGTTGAAGTGGGAGTTGCGCCAGAATTCGGTGACGTGGCAGGTGGCTCACCAATTCCACCAGATGGATTGGAACCACCCGGCACGAACGTAGTTTGCGCTTCTCGTTCTTTGATCTGTGCCTGACAGATTTCAGCCTTGATCAGAACCTCATTGTCAGCAAAAGCAGGTGTGGATTCCTGTTTGTAATAATTACAAATCGGTTTATCGTCTCTTACTTCGCCCAGACCAAATAAACCAGAGCGTACACCTTCGGCAATTCCGGTATCCCAAGCCTGCTGACTTGTTGCGCGGGCTTCACCGGGTGTCTTCAAACTGGACTGATACAACTGAGCCGTGGATACAAAATCGCGGTCTTTCAGGAACTTTTCTCGAATGACCAAAGGTGCAATTTTTTCAAGGATTTCGCCATCAGAACGTAAACGTTCATACACTTCTTGATCGATATATCCAGAATATCCCGATGTTGGGACGCCAAGATCGCTATCCTTAATTCCATTCTTGGCAGGCAAATAGACCTGTCGGTATAGCCTGCGCAAGCCTTCCGCCAAATCACCTTCCAACCTTTTCTGATTGGTCTTTATTTCGCCCATCTGGTCAGCAGTGAGTTTTAGGGTGATGTCGCTTTGTAATGCCTGATAAGCCAGGAAACGACGAATCGTATTCCCAAACGCCACTCGTTCGCTGGGCATCGGAACAAGGAAAAACACGGTGTTTCGATGAACGCGCGGCGAACCGCCTTTTTCTTCCAAAATAGTCTTGATGGCTGCTGGATTATTTTCTGACAGCACAACCAATTTCAAATCAGGGATGTCAGGAATGTCGGCGCTTTCAGACCGCCAGATATATGTTTTGAACTTATCTGTGCGGACATTCTCGCGCAAAAGCCTTTCTTCAAGTCCCTTGACTTCTGTTTCCTGCACATTATCCATCTTGACCAGCAGTAAATGGTTCAAGTTTGCCTGATTGCTAAAGAAATACTTGCTGGACTGGTTCTGAATGTAGAACAATCGCCCTTTGAGTTCTTCAACGGCTTCAGCCACCGTTGCGGACGGGTTCTCGGTGGTAGTCGCATTACGCTTGATTTCAGTAAGAGTAGCGCCACGTTCGACACCACCCGAGAAGGAATACATAAAGACAGTGGTAGCGACACGTTCACCTAGTTTTAACCCTTGATAGGCTTTGCCTAAATTCGCATTGACCTTTTGCGCGCCAGCTTCGGCGCTTGTAATATCTGCTGCAACCACACTGTCGAACTCCGCGCCAATGTGTTTGAGCAATTCACGGCGGATTTCTTGATTGGACAGGTCAAAGTTTGCTAATGTGATGTAGGGCGCAGCAGTATCTTTTAGGTTGTGAATTACCAACGCCAGTAAGCGCAATGCACCACGCGTGCGTTGAAACGTGGAGTAACTACCCCAGCGATGATACAGGATTTCGACCACATCTGGCAGGAATGGGTAGGAGGCTTCGAATTGAGCGCGGTATTCGGAGGCTTCAACCCCGGAAGGCAAAAGAGACTCATGGGTGGCATATTCGACGAATTGATTGATGATTTTGCTGGCTTTTTTATGGTCGATTTTCGAGAACAAACGCAAACGAATCACGCTTGTGATTTCATGTTCCTGGACAGGCGTATAGATCTTCTCAACACGCCCGGAAACTTGTTGCAGGTTTTGTAGGAACTGCTGCGCCTTGGCAGATTGCATGTTGGGCATGTGGCTGGACGGTAATGTGACCACCAATACAATATTGTTTAGCATTGCGACGGTTTCGGTCAGTTCTTGCATAAACGCGATGGTCTGTTCTGCTAGGGTGCTCTCGCCAACTGTTACGCCAAGTGCCTTGGTGATGTATTCTAGAACCTCATCCATCAGAATCAATACAGGACCCGCATTGGTCAACATGTCACGCAGTTCGTCCGTTCGTCCTGGGGCTACCATGTCTTTGAAGTTCTTTTTCTTGCCTGTGAGTTGCTCTTCGAGAATGCCCCACAAGGTTTCTTTGGCAGACATCGTCGTCCCGACTATGACCACTGGCTTCGCGCCCCATTCTTTTGCCTTATGATACATGGCAATGAGGGTATGCGTTTTACCGCCTCCAAAGGGAGTTTGAATCTGCAAGACAGGATCTCCGCCCTTGCCCTTGAGGCGCTTTTCCACCACATCTAGGAGGGTTTTGAGACCTTCGGTTTCATAGGTCTTCTGGAAGAACAGATCGGGGTTGCGATATTCTTCGACCCCGCGACCTTTGAAGACTTCCCAAAGATCGGCAGCAAAGACATCCATTGTGAGACGTCCTTGCAGAATATCATCGTGTGGAATTGCGATAGTATGAAATGCGGTCATATGATCTCCTAACCAGCAATCTGTAAATTCACAGTCAATTCGCGAATGTACTTTATTGAATTAACCAAGTCAGTTTCTTGGTACAGTTTTTTATCGTGCGCAGCAGCAGCAGTCATCGACAAAATTTCTTTTATTCTCGTTGTTCCAAAATTCTTGGCATCCAGAATTGTGCCAACGCCTTGCTTCAACATATCCTCGGTAGTCGTATTACGCCATGAGAAGTGATCGAAATTAGGTTCACCATATTTTGCGCGAATCAATGTACAAAGTCTCTCTGTAGACTTTCTAACGGCAATCCATGCTTTTTCTAAATCGCCGTCTTCTAAAGCCTTTTCTGCCTGTTTTAATCGCTCTTGAACTCGTCTATTACCTTCTGTCACGACGCAACCCTTTTTTCTGCGATGGTCAATCGACATGGTAGTGTAAAAATCAATATCTTTACCTGCCCAAGAGAAACTTAATTCACGCGCAAAGGTGTCATTATGTGTAAATATAATCACCTGTCCGTCGTCTCCTATAAATTCGGGTAACAACTGATTTGAAAAAGTCTTAAAATGCTCTTCATCCATAGATTGAACAGGATCATCAAGTATTATAGTACGATGACCAAGTAGTTTAGATCTGGTTGCAAATGCAGCAATACCCAAAATATTAATTTGAGACTCACTAAAAACCCGCAAAGCATCAACTTCTTTTGTTTGCACACCATCATTAAGCTCAGCCTTGACATGTATCTCAACGGGTAATCCTCTCCCCGAAGATGGGGGAATATAAAGGCGGCTAAACATGGAATATCTATCATTTCGCAATTTGCTCCAAATTGCCGTCATCCCCTCACTGAAGGATACCCGGCGTGCTTCAACAAGTTTGTCACGCAGTCTTACCAATGCATCTCTGATATTCTCAATCTCTTTTTGTGCATTCTTTTTAGCCCGCTCCCATGCAAAATCTGCTAAAAGGTTTCCTCTTTTTTGCACGATAGAAAGCCACATCTCTCGTAAGTTATAGTTCGGATCTTCACGCGATTGCTTTCCAATAGTTTCTTCAAGAGAACGAAAAACATCTGAATATTCTTGGGCTTTATCCACAACAACGGCCAGCAATGGCACAAGGCTTGTCAATAGGCTTTTAACTTGCTCGGCACCTTGCAGTGAAGGTGTTTGCTTTAATAGTTCGGAAATAGACTTAATGATTTGGTTAAATTCGGCGATTTGATTATGAGTTTCCTGTAATTTTTGCTTGCACACAAGTGCGGATTCGGAAATCTGTATTGCTTTATTTTTTAGAGCATCTTCCCAATCAGCATCAGATGGTAAGTTAGGAATTAACCCATTTTTTGCAGAAACCAAATCCCGTATAAAAGACTTAATCTCATTTATCTTTTCATCAAGATTTGTTTTTGCTTGTTGCGCTGCCTGCTGAATCGGTTGCCATGATTGAATTTCAGAAATTCTTTCTGGCGTCAAAGTAGGAGTGTCTGCGTAATTGCACAGCGGGCAAGTTAGAGGCTCTTTTGTGTTTACAAAAATCCCCGCCTTAGATAAATCCTCCAACATTTTTGTGATAACTAACTGAGTATCGCTTATGGCTTTTGAGGCGATTTCGGCGCTCTTGACCGCCAAAGTTAAAGCATCAAGATCTGTCAATCGTCTTTGAAGATTATTTTCTGAATACAAATCCAGTAATTGTGGATCAACTGTCTTTTGAGGTCTCAGATTGTCTAAAATGGGAAAGCCTTGTTCTCTTTGACCTCTTTGAAGATCTCCTACTGCCCTCTGCGCCTCTTCAATGGTTAAGCCTTCTGTGCTTATACCAAAAGCACTCGAACAATATTCTTGTAAAGTTGTTTCTAGTATTTGTAGCGGTTGAGGCGACACCTTCTCGCATTTCTTTAGCGCTTTTACTACGGTTGTTTCAGAAAGTTTCTTAAACTCCTCCCAT
Source organism: Anaerolineae bacterium (assembly GCA_017303735.1). Next base: position 13,960 of record JAFLCF010000024.1, on the reverse strand, counting down.
TCTTTCCAAGCGATACTTCCTGTGCTGCTGGTGAAATCTGGTAGCCTTGCGTTGCCAATAACCGATTTTTCAATCAAATGAGCAAGTTCATCTAACCTCAGCAATCGCTCAAAGTAGTTTCTTCTTTGTGCAGGCGAACTAAATACAAATGCTCTCAAAGAATGCTGCATCAGAACAGGAGCATGTCCTGCCAGCATTTCATCTAGTAAATCCTCTTCATCATCTTTTGTTAGCAGAGTGCCATTTAAGTAAAACTCGGATTCAGCCTTAGAGTTCTTGGTTTGATCGTAATCCCGTGTTAGGACTCTTTTCAGTTTTATTTTCTCGCCATTTTCCAACGAAAACTCAGTCTCGACCCAAGTAGATTCACTCTCAGGACGAAATTGGTTACTTATACAATTTTCCAATTCTCTTGAATCGCCCATATCCCCTAAATCTCTTCGGATTAATTGCCCACTTAATAACCACTCAAACGCCTCGGCAAGGCTTGTTTTTCCTGTGCTATTATGTCCATCAATTACAACAAGTTTTCCAGTTAAATTAATAGGATATTCTACTGACCGAAAACCTCTGAAATAATGAGGGAGAATCGAAATGATACTGAAGGTTTTCCGAACAACAGTGAGTTGCTGACTTAAGATACTTTCTGATAACTCCTCTGCGTTGAGGGAAATTGCTTGATCTTGTGTTGGGTTATTTAAATAATATATCGCTCGGTCAATAAACCATCTTTCGATCCACTGTGTACTAGGGCTGCTCTCACCTTTTCCAGGGTAAGCATTGACATAGGCGCTTAATAATTCAGTAGTGTTCACAAGCAAATTCAACACATGATCATTTGTAGCATGTAAACTTTTCATCGCTATTACCTCCCTTGACTCTTAACCTTTTCATCTTCACTTGGGATTTTTTCATCTAAAGCATTCAACAGGCTTGTTCCCATATCCAACGCATACTCAACTGTGTCTCGACTCACGGTAGCGCCATGAACTGCAGGATTTAATACGCTCACGATATCTTGCAAAGCATAATACTCATCTTTAGTTATAGCCTGTCGTTCGGCAAGCAATCTCAACGTTTTCCCTACGCTTAGTTTATAGGTGGATATGTCGTTTGCCTGTGCAATCCGTAAAAGTCTTTTTTCAATCTCAATTCTGAGTCCTGCAAGCGCAAGGTTGGGATCACGCTCGGCAATTTGCATATATAGCGAATCTGGTTCGCCTGATTTAGATTTTGAATCGAGCAAGCCAGCCTTGTCAGCCTTTTCCTTTGCATTTTGCACGTCTCGAAATTCAAGTTTATATCCACCAGGAAGTTCCAACGATTTAATCAGCGGGGCAAGCCACGGCAGCACACTGATAACCATTAATACTATGGTTATCGAGTCGACTTTTATGTTAGGCCACGCCATATGGACAACAGCTAATACTACCGCTACCACCGAGATGGTGAGTTGAAGGCGCTTATAACTCTGGTTTTCAGAGCCTGATCGTTCGTCATTCATCACAACAATCTCCCTTGACTTTCAGCCTTCTCCACTTCCTCCTGGACACGATCCCTGCCCGCAAGGAATCCATCCAGCAACTTCTTCTCTTTGCTCTCCAGCGGAAGTGTTTCCGAGATCGCCTGCGCAACTCTATAAAATGCTTCGCTCTTGCCAAAGCCGCGATCTGCCAGTGCCTTGACCATCTCGTTACGCTGACCTTTCTCCCAAAGCAATAACGCCTTGTGCATCACGTCAATCATGTCGCGTGGATCGTCCAAATCATCCAGTTTGCGCCCTTGCGGACCCAACATGCGGACGAATTCCTTTTCCTTCTTGATGAAACCGTTCTTGCTGAATTGCAGACTTAAGTCGAGACCGCAAGAGTGCGCCAGTTTGTTGACTTCATCAAATGGGACAAGCGCTTCGCCATAATTCCAGCGCCAGAGGACATAGAACCTTGCCATCGGTGTGATCTCTGCCGCAAAGCCGTTGTGCAGGATTTGCTTGACAGCGTAATTGGTCGCAATCGAGCGGACTTCTTCCAACAGGCGGTCGGCGCGGACGATGTTGCCTTCGTAATCCATCACCTGCTCATACTTGCCAAAAATCTCAATCGCAGACCCAATGGCAGCAATGAAAAAGTCTGCTCCGCCAATACCTTCTTCCCACAGGCGGTGAAGTTTTGCATCTAGGTGTTGTCGAAGTTCATTGCGAACGTCATTGTAGAAGCCAGTTGGCAGCCTCGGCATTTTTCTCGCAACAATGTAGATGGAAGAAGCCAATGCCGCAGATTCACTGGCCCTGAGGCGAGTTTTCATTTCTGTGTTAATCGGCCATGCACTCGTTACAACTAAATTGGAATCAAGAATAGCATTAATTGCTGTCTCCCAGCCAGATGTGGATTTATGTGCATAAACAATTACCGCAACGCCATTGTTTTTTAGTACTCGAAAAATCTCCTTGAAAGATTTGGCAAGCATATCTTCGAAAACTTCGGATGACTTGATTCTAGGCAGCTTAACTGCTGCTTGGATCTTGTTTAATCCCCGCAACAAAGGTAGTTCAGCAATGACTTCCTGTGATTTTGGGGCAAGCGTAGTCGAAAATATATCTGGGTGTAAATTTCCTACAGCCCGTTTTAGCCACACATAAAAGAAATCTGACAATACAGAATATGGTACGTTATCATAATAAGGTGGGTCGGTAAGAATCGCATCGAAGGTATTATCTTCAAACGAGAGACTCAATGCAGTTCCTTGCCTGACAATTTTCTTATCCTGTAGGGCTTTTACCTGGGGAATGTTTGAAAATTGAATTATTGCCTCGATTGCATTGTCAAGTTGTGCGCTCCAATTTCCAGTTAGCGGCCCGAATGGGTTTTGTTCCGAATAATCGAAGATCATTCCCATTGCTTGACGTCCAAATACATTAAAACTTCTTTCACCTGTTGGTTCCCACCAGCAAAGAATGGCGTTATAACTTGTGGCCCTGCTCAAAGCCAACGCTAAATATGTCGAAACAGCCTCGCTAAATTCTTTCATGTTGGCATTTTGATTTTGAAGAGCGTGTGCTTGCCGTAATTTTTTGATGTAAACAAGTGCAGAAAGTTTTTGCCTATCATTAAACAAATATGCCCATCTAGAAAGCCCGTACAACATAATAGGTGAAAAACTCCAAAGAAGTCCGCCTTCTTTGTATTCTTGCTCGTCTGGGGTGTAAATTGTTTCATCAGGAATAGGCGGTATTCCCCATTCTTTCTCAAGAGTTATGCAAAGTTCACCTAAATATTGGCGCGCCTTTTCAAAATTAGCCATATCTTGCTCGTTGGCAATTCTGTATTTTTTTTCTTTCAATCCTTCATTTTGAAGGACAACAGCAATCATTTGTTGGGACGTTTTGTTATTAATAAATGCGCTATGAACAAAATCGCTATCCATTGTATTTTTGCAAATAGGACATACCGCAATTGCCTGCGTTATTGTTCCGTTGCTAGGATCAAATCCGTCTGGCCAGTGTTCATACTTATCACCAACTATCTTAAACTCTATCTTCCCTTTGCTAATTTTGGGATAAAGAGCAATGTTTCTTTTATTCTTCTTGGACAACAAGAATTGTCTCATGAGGGGGATTTTTGCCCTGCAGACAGGATTTTGGCACTCTATAGTATGTGCCCAAATATAGCCAATGGGAGTTTCGCCTTCAACCTGGGTTGAGTAAAAATCACTTAATTCCTTATGTGCTTCTTCAATTACCCAATTACCCCAATAACGCACTGCGTTCAGGAGTGGATTAAAGTCTGTTGAATCCAAACCAGTTGTCGAGTCGAAAAGAGCGATTTGTTCCCCCGACTTTTTCTTGCTCTTCCTCTTTCCGCCCAGATCTTTTGTCTCTGCCTTTTGCGGCTTTGCCCAGTCAGGCATGCCCTCAAACGGACGCCCGAACTTCTGCGGGTATTCCATTGTGGCTTTCTCGATCAGCACCGCCACAGGGTTGTAATCGTGAGCGTAGGATTCGCACCCCAGGCGCAATGCCTCCAGTGGGTACGAACCGCCGCCCGAGAACGGGTCGAGCACTTTGGGCGGCACACCGCCATTCGCTTCCAATATCTCGCGGCGGGCGCGTTCCAGCAGGCTTTGGTTGTTCGAGTTTTCCCAATCGCTCAACTGAACGATGAAATCGCGCTTCTTCTGCCATTCTTCGGCGTCTTTGGGCGCGGGCGTCAGCGCGGCATACGCAGTTGCGCGGCTGGCGGCAAGTGGACGGCGCGCCCACCAGATGTGTAGCGTGCTGATATGACCTTGTCGAACGTTTTTTTCACTTGCAGATGTTTCGCCCACCTCTTTGACGGGAAAGGATTCTTCGATAAAGCGACGAAAATCACGCGCCTCATTCTCGCCTTTAGTTTGCTTGCCGTTGCTCATGCGCGTTCTCCCTTAGACTGAATCTCGCTTGCCGATACCATATAACGGACTTCCACCTGCTCTTCGGGCTTCAACAACGCCGCAGGGTTTTGTACCTTGTACAACACAGGCGTCTTGGACGCGTTCAACACCGCGTACAGATAATACTCATCGCCAAAGCGCTTCGCCTTGAACCATTCATTCTGGGTCAGCGCCACCGCACCGATCTCCGCTCTGGCTTTCACTTCGATGTAACGCTTGTGTCCATCGGGCGACGTCGAGCGCACATCGAAGCCCAAATTCTCCTTCGATACATCCTCAGGCGCCCAGCCTTGTTCGCGTTCATGCTGCATGGTCATTTCCATTCCGATCTTCTCGATATCCGCATCGCTCACCATCGTCGCATCTATTTCAGGCACGATCCTTGCCATCCCGATAAACCGCGGCGAACCAATAGATAAACTGCGTTCCTGTTGCAAGCCTATTTTCAATTCCTGCAAGGCATGTTCATAACTGGCTTTCTGGTCTTCCTTAGGCTTAATAAAACGCTCAACATTCTCGCCCATGTCGCGCCTGCTATACAAACCGATCAAGTCACCATCCAGTTTCAAGATCAAATGCTCCAACGAACGCACCCCATATTTTTCCTTGATCGCTGCCTGCCGTTCGCGTTCGGTCAGCAAGGTGGCTTTGTATTTCTCCAGCTGAGGTAGCAGCACAGAGAAAGTCTTGCGCTTCAAGCCTTCGTAGTCCACATGGTCCGAGTAATTCCCACCTTCCTTCAAATCCCATAAGATGGCAGGGTTTACTGCGCTCATCTCACCTGTGTTGACGTCGCTGAACAAGGCAAACAATCTTGTTCCTGTCACATGTCCGCGTCCGTCCAAAATCTCACCCTGATAGAACAACAGAATGCCATCCATTCTACCGTCGGGGTCGGTGTACACTGCACCCTGCGAAAGGGTATCCGCCAAATTGCGTTCCACCCAAATCAGCAGGGCTTCAAACAATGGATGACCGAACGAAATGAACTCCGCCTGTGAGACGCGCATAGCGGCGGCTTTATCAAAGGTTGCCAGCGGGAAGCGCTTGAGCAACGTCCCATGCTGCCTGCGGAAGGTTTCTTCTTCCGCAACCTGCTTCAACTGAAACGGTATCGAGTCAATGCTCAAGAATGACCCTTGCGGGAATTCCTTCACCGTCTTGGGCGTCCACTTGCCGTCGATGACCTCAAAGGCACGTTTGAAAAACGCTTCCGTATATTCAGGAATCAAACGATATTCTCGCGCTTGGTCTGCCTTTTCTTTGATGCGGGTGTAATCAATGTAGCGCGTGGCAAGGCTTTCACCGAGATTATCCCGCACGCGCTGGATGTACTCCTTGTCAACAGTGATGTCGATCTCTTTCAGAATATCGTCCATATTGCGTGCGCCAGCGGCTGCTTCCACCATGATCTGTGCAAGCCCTTTGCCTTGAATCAAATCGCCCAACACATCGAAGACCTTATCCGAACCAAGCGCTTCCTTGATTTCGGTGATCTTCTTAAACAGCGCCGTCATCACACGACCTTCGCGCGTATCTTCTGCCACCAGATTGAAGATAAATACTTCCCGCGTCTGCCCATAGCGGTGGATACGTCCCATGCGCTGTTCCAAGCGGTTGGGATTCCACGGCAGGTCATAGTTGATCATCAGGTTACAGAATTGCAGGTTGATACCTTCGCCCGCTGCTTCGGTGGCGATCATCACCTGTGCTTCGTTCTTGAACGTCCGCTCGGCATTGATACGTTCTTCCAAGCGCATCCCGCCGTGAATGGTGCAAACGGTATAGCCCCATTTATCCTTGATGTGCTTTTCAAGATGGGTGAGCGTGTCCCGCGACTCAGTGAAGATCAAAATCTTCGCGCCTGGGAATTTATCGTTCAACTTCGTCAGCGAATCTTTGAAATGTCGTAACTTGGCTTCGCTCTCCGAATCCACAATCGCTTTTGCTTTGCGGATCAAATCTTTGAGGGTTTCGATCTCAGCCCGCAGTTCATCCTGATTTTCTGCTACGCTCAGAGTTTCCCAAACCTCTTCTTGCGCCCAGCGGGTCTGCTCGTCTTCATCTTCCTCATCGTCGTTCGGGTTGTAGGCAGTGTACCCATTGCGGTTGTTTTGGGTCGCGCCTTCCAACAATTCATCCAAACGCTTCTTTCTGCGCTCCAATGATTTCAGGAGAGCAAAAGTGCTTGACGCCAAACGTCTCTGCAAGATGACCAGCGCAAAAGCGATATTGCGGCGCTTGTCCTGTTTGGTCAAAGCCTTGTTGTATTGCTCATTCACATACTTCGAGAGTGCATTGTATAAGTCAACTTCCTTCGGGCTTTCAATACCTAGCCTGAATGCCACCGTGTCAACATAGCGCGGCAGGAAGAGCGGCTTGCCCTCGAAGTCTTTCAGGTCTTCCTTCACCCGTCGAATGAACAACGGGTTTTCCTGATTGCGAATCGACTCGGCAACCATATCTGTAGTTGCAAAGAAGCCAGGTTCCAGCAAATCCAAGAACAGCCTGAAATTCTCAGGGTCGCCACGGTGGGGTGTCGCTGTTAGGAATAGCAAATTCGTGCTGATACCCGAAAGCACTTCGCCCAACTTGTATCGCCCGGTCTTATCCAACTTCTCCCCATATCGATACGCAGACATCTTGTGCGCCTCGTCCACGATGATCAAATCAAAGCGTGACGCCGCCAGAGTCGCTGCCACATCATCCTGTTTGGCAAAGTCAATCGAAGCGATCAACTGGCTTTCACGCTGCCAAATGTTTTCACCATACGAAGCATCCATCAAGCCACGATCTACTTTGATAAAACTTTCTTCAAAGCGGTCGCGCATTTCACGCTGCCATTGCTCTTTCAAGTGTCCCGGCGCGATAATCAAAGTCCGCTTGACGAGATTACGAAGTTTTAATTCTTTAATAATCAATCCCGCCATGATGGTCTTCCCTGCGCCAGGGTCATCCGCAATCAAAAAGCGGATACGCGGCAACTGCAACACAAACCCATACACCGCCTCGATTTGGTGGGGAAGTGGGTCTACTTTGCAGGTATTCATCGCCAACAGAGGGTCGTATAGCGAAGCAAAACGGTACCGCTTGGCTTCCAACGAAAGAAACACGCTGCGCGGTTCCGCCCCAAAGAGCGGCAGGCTTTCCCCTTCCGCTTCGGGCAAATCTGTTTTCTTAATCAACCGATCCACATGCACTCGCGCATGAATAGTCACCCCGACGATTCTTATATATTCGCCAAGGTCTTCTGAATAATTGACTTCTACAGGTTCAGGCCATTGAGGCCCTCGTAAAATTGTGCCAGCCTTGATTTCCACAGTAAACACTTCCATAAGTGGGATATTCGTGGTTTGCACGCGCACCCCACTTTTTTTGCCAAGTATACAGCATTAAATCCATTGACACAAAACGACCCGCCTCTTACGAAGGCGGGTCATGACAATACTTTTTAATGGAAAGCATTCTGTTTGGGATAATTTATTACGCTTTATTTTCACCTTCAAATGTCATAGATATTTTTCCTTTTAACTGATCTGTTTTCAGCCAATAGGTGCCATTAATATTTAGACGTCCTTTCCAGTTATTAGGATTCCAACTCCCATCAAGTACTTGCTTTTCACCAATGACTGTCCAAAAAATATTCAAATTATTTTCTTTCAGGAATTCGATGAATTTATCACGTTTAACCAATAAGGTGCTTGGACCATATTCAAATAGCGATGGGTCAAATGCTAATAAATTACCTTTGATATCATAAAACCTGCCATCAACAGTGTTCCTTAAACCCATATTACTTGTTAGAAAACCAGAAGGCATTTTCATCTGAATTCCTTGATCAGTTGAACAATCAAAACCGCTTCCTTCGTTGACATATTCTTCAACAGGAACTAAAATTTTCTTGGGGATACGCGAACGTTCATCAGCGCCAATCCACTCATCATCATTTCCGTATTGATCCAAATACGGTTTTGCCCAATGGAATTCACCTAACAAAACGTCATAATAGGAAATCGCCTCAGGCATCCATCTACCCATAAAATTTTGTTTTGCAGCCCATCGAGAGATTTGAGGAACATCTTTGTTATTGACCAAGTAGCTCTTGATAATCAACCAAAGCTCGCGCCTTGGCTTTTCGTATCTTTCCTCTTCAATGGGATTAGCAGTCTCCCACTTGACAAATCCATCCAGGCAAAGCCAATTTGCTTTGGCTTGCGGGTCGGTAATTTCGATTATTTTTCTAACATCTGGTATATCGGTCTGATTCCTTAACCATTTTGTATCATCCTCCTCAATACCTTGTATGTCATATTTCAAGGGCGTCCACCAACACTTGGATGTCATTTCAACTGAGGTATTTTTTTTATTAGTTTTCAAGGTGCAGGATGGGTCTATGTCACGGATGCCCAATTGCCATGCGCCGTTAAAAGGAATGGAGACTTGTTTGTATTCATGACGAAATTGGTAATGGTCAGACAAGTAACCTAAGAATTCGTGATAAGCGATCCATTGGTATTTCTTACCAATTCTCTCAGCTTTATGCGCATCTCGCCCGTGATAACCAATATCATGGCGATCAAAATCCCCAAAACGCTCAACAGTCCAACCTAGATCAAATACTCTTTGTAGTATCCATCTTTGCATTTCATCAAGATTGAACCTTTGCGGTTTATCGAAACTTTGAGGATTGTTTTGATAAGGAATAACAAAGTCAACAAAAATCTTCTTTTGCTCTTGGGAAAGGACTTCCGCAAAACGCTCTGCTGCTTTATTCACTTCATTAGCGTAGTTTTCGAAGTGCGCATTAATCTCAGCAAGTTCTTTGCCTGTATTCTCATCGCCCGTTTCTTCATTATCTGATAGAGATAATAATAATTCTATTGTTTCGTTCGGTAATTTTCTAAATATCCGAACCTCATCCTTGTATAAACTTTGGCGAGTAGATTGGTAATTTACCCACGCACTTCTTTGCTCAGTATTGAGAGATGATACAAAATGATCGAATTTCTCCTCTGGCGATTTCACTTGTTCATCGGTTAACTTGAAAGAAAGCCAATGCCGGCTGGTAATTGAGGAATTCGTGCCGATAACATATCTCGCAAAATCATCGTGCATTACCGAATGCCAAATTCTGCCTTCAGACCATTTTCCATCATAAGAGTCATAGGGGGTGATCGAGTCGTATTTCTCTATTTCCTCCTTGGTAGGAATACTGGGCCAAACACTTTCATATGGTGGATTTATTTTCTCAATAGAAATGTCCAATTCAATCCCTAAGGCTAATGCGTAGTCAATGGTTCCTTTTGCGTAATCTCGTAACAACACATGAACCGGTGGTTTGTCCCTGAAAATTAAGCGATAGACCGTCTCTGCAAGAGATTTAATTGATTCAGAATTCTTGCTGCGCAAAACGCATCCATAGGCAGATGCATAGAGTCTCTCCAGCACATACAAATCGTCAACATCTTTGAATACTTCGAGAATATGCTCAATGATATTAAGTTTACCGGTCAGAATTGTTACCAGGGCTTTTGTTGCTCGGTCTCTAAGGAAACGATTTGAAGTAGTGAACAACCAAGTGATGGTCATACCACAAAGCTCTAGAGCTTCTTCGGAAACATGATCTTTGTTTTGATCTGACCAAGCCCAATCGATTAACCGATCCAAGGCGTTGTGCGCCCTGTAGTTTCGGTGAAGATAAATTGACCACCACGCATCCCTTTCTGCCATTGGGTATTTGCATAAGATCGCGTGCAAAAATTTTGCGTTATAAGGATGATCTGGATTTGAGGCAACCGTAATCAAAGCATCTATGGTTGCCTCAAATAAGGTTTGATTTTTTCCGGAGTATTCAGTGACCATCTGCCTTGTTGTCTTGTTAAAAGCCTTCACGTCTCGCCAGATAATACTGGAAACAAAGGCTGTACCGATATACTCTTCCCCCGTTTTACTTTTAACTATTTCCGGAAATTCTCTGCCGAGTTTTTCGGGGATTTGAATGCACAACGACTCTATAATCCCTTGATGACGCCAAGGCTCCTCGATTAGGTATCTAAGCGCTCCGTTCTCTGAAAAAGAATTTTCGGGCATCTCTCGATGAACATATTTTTCAATTAGATGATTTGTAATGATATGGTCGGAAAACTTTTCGTATGAAAACCGGACAACTTCAATTTCTGTATCCGATTCGTAGTGCATCCGAGTCGATAACACCCCCTCAGATAATAACAAAGCCAAAAAAGATTGATTTGTATTTGTGCGGATGATTTTGTTGATCACATCTTCAGCTTCATCTATCTTTAGCCAATCTTTTCTGCCCCTGCTCATGAGTTCTGCAAATGCTTCTAATACCCTCCAGACAAGTTTGCTGGCTTTTAAATATTGACTGGAGTAATGTTCTCTCCAAATTTTTTCATCCACGGCACTAATAAACAGATCGAATGTTTCAGTAATGCCCACATATCCTGACGGGAGCCTCGTGACGCCCTTATCCTGTAAACCTTTACATAAGATCTTCAGAAATAGTGGGGTTTGAAACTCTGGCAACAACAAAGGTGATGAGGGTAACTCTAATTGGTAAAACTCAAAGAAACTTCGTACAGCATCATATTCATTTTCTGCAAATCCGTGATGAATGACTTTTACAAATAAATCTTTGTGTTCTGGTGATTCAGGTATGGTAATTCTCTCATATGACGAGCGAACACTAATTGCCAGACTTACCCACGAATACCTTGATATTGCATCTACAAAACGCCCAAGATGACTCCGCCATAACTGCTTGCCATTACCTTCATTGAGGGCGTCGATCATAATCAGGGCTTTTTGCCCACTTGCTTGCGCGGATGCGTCCAAGGCGCCCAAAAACTCCTCAACTGATATATTTCTTAAATCAAGCAATTTCAATAATTGCGTCCAGGGTTCGTCGTATCCATTAAAAAATTCCCCCAGTAACAATATAGTTGGCATCTCTTGCTGCAAACGATTGCTGGCTACGTCACAAAAAAGATGAGTTTTTCCTTTTCCGGCTTCTCCAACCAACAGCAGGAATGGATTATTGGACACCAATACGGATTCGCTCTCAATATAGCTATTCAGCTTATTGATTTCAAGCAAAAATCTATGCAAAATATTGCTTTCTTCAGAATAAGCACTTTTGTGAAAGCTATGGAGACTTTGCTTCTCTGTATCTGAAGATTCCTTTTCCTCACGGCTCTTATTATCTAATTCCCAAAGTTTGTCTTGAACTGCTTCAACATCTCTTAATATTTTGTCGTTTAGGACTTTGATCTCCTCCCAGGGGAACACTCTTACAACAGAGCAGGTTATTTCATTGAATAGTGAGAGTAATTCAGAAAAATGTTTTATAAAATTAGCTGTTTCTTGTTCTGTGTAGAAATCCTTATTATGCAGATGCAGCTTTTCAAATGACCTTTTCAAATCCCTGACACGTACCTTAATGCGATTGATAAAAGCTGGAGTTCGACCCAGCCCATCAAAAACCTCAGCAACAGGAAGCTCTACATTCAATGCGGATGTATAACGAGGTCCCGCTTGTGTAATGGATTGCTCCAAGTGCTTTTTAAACCACTGCGTTGAGAATTTTTCTTTATGGAACCAATAGTAATATTGCCCCCTTGCATTCTCTAAAGAGAGACGTTTGAGGATTTCAAAGTTTCCCCAATAGACTATCTCAACTTTTCTTTTTAATAGCTTTACCTTTTGCTCCCACTTTCTTTTCGTAGCCTCCCATTTTTCCAATTGTGATTTTCGATTGGAAATTCTTGCATCTGGAAGATCTATGGGGACACAAACAAAATACTTAACCAACCTCGGATGTTTATTAATCGCAGTAAAAAAAGAGTCATCCAGTTCTTTTAATTGGGATGGACCTAATTGGTCAAAAAACTTTGCTTGCCATCCCCATTCTGAGCCATTTGGTTCAATTGCAAAACATTCAACGCCGGCATCCGGTGTACCTTTCCGTATGAACTGAAAATCTTTTGGGGCTTCTTGAGATGCTAGCTGACAGCATAATTCCTCAAAAGCACTTTGCTGTGAACCGTTAAGTGGGCGTAGGTTATTCCATTCAGAGTTTTTCATGTCAGGCTTCCAAAAGTCAAAATTCCCAGTTCTTAAGACGGATTTGGTATTCTTTGTATGGCAGCCGGCTCCCGTGCTCCAGCATCTTCGTAAGCGCCCGGTGCGCCTCCACAGGCTTTAGTTTATTCCTGGCAACCATTTCGTCCAAAACCCATAGCGTTCCGTGTACCTTGACATTGTGTTTTGCTGCCAATATACGCAAGCGGTTATCGCCGGTCAGAAGTGTAACACCAGTAGAAGCTGCCAAAACAAGGGCAAATAGATCGTTCAAGGCAATATTTCGGTGATACCCGGATAGTTCATACACTTCCAGCACTCTTTCCCCGCTAAGTTCCCCTCTTTGCAATCCATAGTCCAAAAGCAAGTTGCCATCCGGGTCTTCCAGTTCATCGATGATCACATCTGGGGCGCTAAAACTATATGGCAGGGCGAAAAACTGCCTGAGAATCTCTCCACGGTGCAGATCGATCAACACATTTGTATCAATGATAAATCGGGAGCGGGAGACCGTCATGTTGTTTGCTTGCCTGCTTCCAAAATTCCGATAATGGCATACCAAGCAGCTCTGCTGCCCGTGGTTCAGAGATCATTTCTTCCGTTAATCCTCGAATGACCAATCTCGCCAGACGCTCGGTTGATTCGACAGGATAGGGATCCCCAGGTTCAATTTGCTTCCAGCCATTTGCATTAAATTGACGATACATGGCAGTAGCGTCCGCTTCGCTTAGGATATGCAAATCACGAGCACGATAGATCCAAGCTTGCATGCTCATACCGTACTTGTGCTTGAGGACATGTAATTCATAAGGATCAAGGCGACTGCGTCGGTTTCCTAACTCTAGGAGTACAGCAGGGTGAGGGGCAAGAAAAGCACCAGCAAAACGATATGCCGCTTTTTCCTCGTCCAGCCCATCCGCTATATCTAGGATCAGATGTCCCAATTCATGTGCGACACTCAACCGTTGACGATCACCGGGCATTCCATCCTTTACAACAATGACTGGGATGGCATCATTTGCCATCAAGGTCAAGGCGTCAAAGTGATCAGCGCCTGGAATAATTCCGACCTTGATTCCCTGGGCTTCCAGGATATCAACCATGTTTTCAATGGGATCCAGCCCGATCTGCCATGCCATACGAAGATCCAGGGCGACCTGCTCAATTTCATCCAGGGTTTTTACCTTGCGATGGATCTTTGGCATTTGAAATTCCATCTGCACCCCCATGATCTCTTCAATTGCCATGTAGCGTTCCAACCAGTCAAGAACTTGGGCGTGAATGGTCTCCTGATCGCGGACCAGGAGTTTGCTGCGATGACTGCGATAACTGGGTTGGGAAAGGGAAACGCTCTGTGGTCGTAACAGGGTTTCCACGCGCACGGCCAGTGCTTTCGCTAGTTTGATCAAAACTGATGACCCCGGCACATCCA